>NZ_SNWR01000001.1:1803333-2105000 GCF_004362215.1 Paractinoplanes brasiliensis
TCGGCGGCCACCCCGGGGGCGGGCAGCGCCTTGCCGGTGAAGATCGCCTTGTGCAGGAACGTCATGGCGTCGACCATCGGCGGCTGGTCGAAGCCGCAGGTCTTGCCGTCGGCCGTCCAGGCCTCGGCGCCCCAGCCGCGGAACACGGTGGCCAGGTTCGTCCAGTCCTTGTAGTCGAAGTCGCGGATCACCAGGCCCTGCTTGCCGGTCTTGCGGGCCACGGCCGCGGCCGCGCTGACCGCGTTCTCCCAGGTCCACTCGGCAGGCATCGTGACGCCGGCCTGTTTGAGCAGGTCGGTGTTCACGAAGACCCCGAACGGCGAGGTCGAGAACGGGTACGCCATGAGCTTGCCGTCCTGCTGCCACAGGGCCGTGGCCGCGGGCGCCAGGTCGGCCGCGTTCTCGATGCTGTCGTCGAGCGGTTCGAGCGCGCCGGACGCCACGAAGTCGGGCGCCGAACCCTCGAGGATCCACGCGATGTCGGGCGCGTTGCCGCCCGCGATCTGGGTGGTGACCGTGGTGGTGTAGTTGTCGAGCGGCAGGGCGTCGAACTTGATGGTGACGTCGGGGTGGCTGGTCTTGTAGTCGGCGGCGATCGAGTCGAACAGCTGCACGTGCGCCGGGTTGGACGACCAGGTGGTCATGCGCAACGTGATCGGGCCACCGGAACCGCTGTCGTCGCCCCCACCGCAGGCGGCGGTGAGCGAACCGAGCAGGGCGACCGTGGCTATTCCGCAGAGTAGACGTCTCACGACGGGGGTGCTCCTTTCAGTAACCGCTGATGTCGGGCCAGCGCAGCTCGACGCCGTCGGCGCTCAGGTGGTTCTGGAATTCGGTGAGAAGCTCGGGGGTGTTACGCACGGCCCGCGGCGAGACGGAACGGCCGAGGCAGAAAGCGGCAAGCGCGCCCGCCACCTCCCCCGCGTTCCACTCGACCGGGTGCAGCCGGTACGAGCCGTTGGTGATGTGGGTGGTGCCGATGTTCTTGCCGGCGGGCAGCACGTTCTCGACGCGCTGCGGGATCAGGGCGCCGAGCGGGATCTCGAACGGGCAGCTGGCGACGTCGATGTAGTTGTCGCCGCCCGTGGACGGGTGCAGGTCGATGCGGTACATCCCGACACCGACCGAGTCGGCGTACGAGACCGCGCCCTTGTCGCCCCTGACCCGCAACGACAGGTCCTGCTCGACGACCGTGTACTCGGCCCGGATGCGACGGCCCTCCCGCACGTACGGGGCCATCGCGAGCCCGTCCGTGCTGCCGGTGACGTCACCGCGCAGCCTCAGCCCCGGCCAGCCCGTGCCCCCGTCCGGCCGCGGCGCCTCGGTCTGCAGCCAGTAGAGCACCGAGAACGACAGTTCACGGGCCCGGTTCTCGACCTCGCGGGGGTCGGGCACATCCACGTACGGCTGCTCGAAGTAGTCGATCATCGGCCAGTTCACGAGGCAGATGTCGCTCGGGTAGTGACCGTCGGTGAAGTTGCGCCGGGCGGCGATGCGGCGGAACGTCCACAGGTTGCCGTCACCGGGGTTGACCCGCTGGTCGGCGTCGACGAGCCACGGGTCGTCGTCCGGGTTCGGGGTGAACGAGCGGGTGGACAATTGCAGCGTACGGGGGTTGGGGGTCTGCCACGACAGCATGCGCGCGCCCCAGAACTCGGGCTGGTACTCACGCCAGAACCCGTACGCGGAGGGCTTGTCGATGGTGTGATCGCCGTCGACGTGATCCACGGCGAAGCACACCGACAGCGCCTGCATGTTGGCCGGGTTCGCGATCGCGGGGGCGTTGGGTTCGCCGGTCTCGGCCTGCGACTCGGCGCCGGTCACGTACTCGGCGCCGGTCAGGGGCAGCAGCTCGCCGGTCTCGGTCGCGTCCAGGATGTACGGCGCCGACAGCACGATCTCGTCGCCGTGGTGGCGGACGGTCACGGCCGTGACCCGGTCACCGTCGGTCTCGGCGGCGATCGGCACTGCGGGTTGCAGGACGGTCAGGCGGCCTGACCCACGGTAGGGGGCGAGCATCGCGTCGATCACGGCCACGGCCACCCGCGGCTCGTGGCAGAGGCGGCTGACGTGCCCGGCGCCGGGGTTGAGGTCGCGGGTGCGGCGGGCGCGGTCGGTGAGCGGATAGTTCGCGCGGTAGTAGTCACGGATGCCGTCGCGCAAAGCCCGGTAGCTTGCCGTGACGCCGAAGCGCTCGACCCAGCTGTGCTCGTCGGGAGGCACGGCCTGGCTGGTCAGCTGGCCGCCGAGCCAGGCGTGCTCCTCGGTGAGCAGGACCCGGCGGCCGGCGCGCAGGGCCGCCAGGGCCGCCGCCACTCCACCGAGTCCGCCGCCGATGACCAGCACCTCTGTGTGCATCTCGCGGCCGGCACCCCTCTTCCACCCCTTGCCCGCTTCGGACATTTCGCTTCTGTCAGGCATGAGGCGCCGCCAGGGTCGCGCCGGCCACCGGCTCGCACGGCAGCAGCCGCTGCACGTCGCCACCCGCGCCCTCGAGGATCGCCGACAGCACCTCGACGGCCTGCCACCCCATCTCGCGCCGCGGGATCCGATAACCCGTGAAGTCGAGATCCGTGCTCGCGGGCCGCGTCGGGTCACCGAGGGCCACAAAGGACAGATCATCCGGTACGGCGAGACCCCGCCTCTTCGCTTCGTCGGCGAGCAGCGCGCCGTCGGCGAACTCCTCGACGAACACCGCCGTGCAGCCCTCGGCGAGGATGCGCTCCAGTGGTGACTCGTCCGCTTTTACATGTACGCCGGAGATGCCGGCCTCCTTGGTAGCTGATGTGAAGCCGCGGAAACGGTCGGCGTGCGACTCGGGCCCGCCGCCCTCCCCCACGTACGCGATCTTGCGATGGCCCAGCTCGGCGGCCCGGCGTACCTGGGCCGCGGTGGCCGCCGGATAGTCGGCGCCGACGTAGGGGACAGGGCCGCCGGCGTCGTCGCGACGGCCCACGCTGACGAACGGCTGACCCTCCGCGATCAGCCGGGACAACTCCTCCGGGTCGAGCCAGCGGCCGAGCAGTATGCAGCCGTCGGCCAGGCGCAGCCGGTTGTCCGACGAGAAGATCCGCCGCCGCCCGTCGACGACCGGGGCGCTGGTGAACAACAGCAGGTCACAGCCGATGCTCTCGGCGCACTCCTCGATGCCGACCAGGAACGGGTGGTAGAAGTCGCCCAGCCCGGCCGGGAACACCGGCTCGTAGGTGAAGACGCCGAGGAAACGGTTGCGCTGGGCGGCCAGGCGGCGGGCGATCGGGTCGGCGACATAACCCGTACGCCGGATGGCCGCGAGCACCCGCTCCCGGGTCTCGGGCGCGATGCGGACGGCGGCGTCGTCGCGCTCGTTGAGCACGATCGACACGGTCGTCTGGCTGACGCCGGTCATGCGGGCGATGTCCTGCTGGGTCACCCGCCTGTTGCTGGACGGCATGTCGGAGTCTCCTCTGTTACGCCGCTAATACGCATTAACAAACGTGCACCGATCGTGGGGCACACGATCGGCGGCCGTCAAGCAAAACGCCTGCACTAATAGGTATTAGCACCTTGACCGGCGTCGTTAACGGTGGTGAAACTTCGTGACATCCCCGCTCGCCTCGTCCCCCTCGGAGGTCAACCCATGGAACGACGCGCACTTCTCCGCGGAGTTGCCGGATTCGCCGGGCTCGCCGGCGTGGGCGCCATGCCCGCCGCGGCTCAGGCCGCCGGTCCCGCGGGCATGCCCACCTACACCTATCTGCGTGACGCGCTCAAGACGCCGCTGAGCTACAACCCGACCGGGGAGTTCATCTTCCCGTGCATCCGCGGCGTCTACGACAAGATCAGCGGCGCCCGCAGCCGCTACTACCTGTACTACGCCCCGCACGAGAAGCCCGGCGGCATCTGCGTCGCGGGGGCCAACTCGCTCAACGGGCCGTTCTCCGAGTACTCGAACAACCCGATCATCGACAACGTGCTGCCCAGCACGACCGTCTCGCACGTGTCCTCACCGCACGTGACCTGGGACGCGGCCACCAAACAGTTCTTCCTCTACTTCCACGGCGAGAACAACACGACCCGCGTGGCCCGATCGTCCGACGGGCTGACCTTCCGCGACGAGACCCCGATTTTGAGCACGCGCCTCGTGTCCGGGCTGAGCGAGACCTCGTACGCCCGGGTCTTCGAACACACGCTGCCCGGACGCGGCAACAAGTACACGATGGTCTACATGGGGGTGCTCGCCGGCAAGCGGCGCATCTATCACGGCTGGTCGCCGAACGGCTGGGACGGCTGGCAGTTCGCCCAGACCGCCCTGGTCAACCCGGAACCGGACGGCCTCACCGACATCTCGGGGCCGTCGCTGGTGTTCCGCAACAACACGGTGTACGTCGCCTACCACGGCAACGACGGCAAGATGCGTCTCACCGAGGTGGGGCCGTCGTTCGACCGCGAGAACCACCTGGGCGTCTTCTACTCCCCCGCGGCCTCCGACAACGGCCGCGCCGCAGCCCCCTCCTTCGGCACCGACGGCGGCGTGCAATACATGTTCTACGAGGCCGGGCCCCGGCTGAACGCCCGCATCTGCATCGCCCGGGCCGCCTGACCCTGTTCACCCGCGCCGGTCCCGGCCCGGCCGCCCGGCACACCCCATCCGCTGCTCGCTGCCGCGCGCGGCCACGCCCGACCCTGCCCGCGCGGCCACGGCCCGATCTTGTTGCCGCGCGCGGCCACGCCCGACCCGGCCCCGCGCGGCCACGGCCCGATCTTGTTGCCCCGCACGGCCAGGCCCGACCCGGCCCTGCGCGGCCACGGCCCGATCTTGTTGCCCCGCACGGCTACCGTCGGCTCATGGCGACCGTCTCGTACCCGCGTGCCCTGGCCATGGCTGCCCTGCAAGCAGCCCTGAGCGGAACCTGGATCGCCGCCGGCGAGCTCTCCCCCGCTCGGCGGCGGCTGACCCGATTCGGCGCGGCCGCCCTGGTGAGCGGCGTCGGATACGTCATCTCCCAGCCGTCACGCTCCTCGGACACGCCGGCCTCGCCGCCGGACGCACAGGTGGATCTGCGGCTGATCGCACCCGGTTCCGCCAACGCGCTCGGCATCGCGGCCCCGGACCTGACCGGCTCGGCGGACGCCACCCACCCGGCCGCCGACCCGGCCCCAGCAGATGAGGCGGCCGGCAACACAGACGCGAGCAGGGCATCGCACGGTTTGCTGGACGCGTCGGATCTGCTGGGGATCGGCGACAAGATCGAGATCCCGTACGACAAACGCAGGGCAGCCATGGGCGCGGCCGTCGTGGCACTGTCCGTAGGGGCGATGGTCGGCCGCCGCCGGCTCGAGAAGCGGTGGCTGGCCGGCCTGACCCGCAGCGGCCACCCCCACCCGACCCGGGCGCTCGCCGTGCGGATAGCCGCCATCGAGTTCGCCGCCCAGTTGGTCCTGCAGTTCGCCGAGCAGCGCCGACCCCGCCACTAGGCGGCGCGTCCAGCAGCCACGACCCCAAGACCGGGCGGCGTGCCGAGCAGCGCCGGCCCTGCCGCCGAAAGGGGGTCGGACCCGCGTCGAGCCGCACGTTTCTCGGCGCGTAGTGCCCGTTCGCCCGCCGTGACGGCCAAGCGAGCCATGCGATTCTCCCAGTTGCGCCGCAACTGTTCTCGCCAACCGGCCGGCGGCGGCCACGGCACGCCCCACTCGGCCAGGGTCTCACGCGTCCAACCGCCCCGCCGGGCGCGCGAGGCCTCAACCGTGCCCGGCGCGATGTCGTCACGCAGCAGTGGTCCTTGACAGGCCATGTGACCTCCTTCGAGTGCTGCGCCCAGTCTGCTCATCGGCGGCTTTTCGCGCCGGCGCCGATGAGCCGCCTGTGGACAACGCCCCGGCCTGTGGACAAGCCGCCGTGGCCGCCAACTGTGTGATACGCGCCGATCAGAGGCGAACATTGTGGACAGGCGGTGGGCGCGCGGAGCCTTGCCGGCTGAGCAGACTTGACGCATGACGGAACCACGGCGTCCCTGGTGGCACGTGGCGACCACGGCCGAGCAGGGATTCATCCTCGGAGGCTTCTGGGCCTTCCTCGCCGCCACCCAGGCGATCGTGCTGATGGCGGGCGACGGCGGTTGGCTCAGCATCGTGCTCGGCTCGGCCGCGGCTCTGCTCGCAGTCGCTTACCTCACCACGGCGATCGCCCTGCGCCGGAAGCGTTGAAAGAGCGCGAATCCGCGAAATGATCGAGTGATGCGGACCTTGACGCGCAACGTGGTGGAGAACTGGGGTGCGGATGGCGAACGCTGGCTGGCCGACCTGCCCGCGCTGATCGCTGAGGTGGCGGCGGAATGGGGCGTACGGGTTCTGCGGACCTACCCGATGACGTTTCACTGGGTGGCCGAGGCGGAACGCGCCGACGGCACCGGAGCGGTTCTCAAACTGGGCGTACCCGACGGACATCTCGACACCGAGGCCGAAGCTCTGCGGGTGTTCGACGGGGAGGGCGCCGTATGGCTGCTGGCCGAGAACGCTGCCAAGGGCGCGCTTCTGATCGAGCGGGCCGAACCGGGCACGCCATTGACGGTCGACGATGAGGCAACGCTCGTCGAGGTGGGCCGAAGGCTTCACCGCGTACGGGGGAAGAACTCCGACCTTCCGCACCTGCGTAACCTTCGCGGGGGTTTCGAGCGGTACCGCGAGGGTCCGATTCCGCGGCGCATGGTCGACCGGGCGGCGGAATTGTTCGACGACCTGTGCGACAGCGCGACGCGCGAGACCGTTCTGCACGGGGATCTGCACCACGGCAATGTGCTGCGGGGACGCGACGGCGAATGGCTGGCCATCGACCCGCACGGATGGGTCGGGGACCCCGGGTACGACGGTGGGGCGATGCTTTACAACCCCGATCCGGAACGGCGTGACCCGGAACTCCTCGAGCTCGTTCCGCGGCGGATCGAGATGCTCGCCGCGTACGAGAAAAAGGAAAGGGTCATCGCCTGGGGCTATGTCATGGGTGTCTTGTCGGAGTTGTGGACGGTGGAGTCGTCGGGCCAGGCCCGCACCCGAGCCCTCGACGTGGCCCGTTTTCTGGAGCCGATGCTCGACTAGCGTCGCAGAACCGGGGCGCCGAACGTCATCACGACCATGAGCCCGACAATGACGCCGAACGATACGGTCAGCGACGACACGTGCGCGATTCCGCCGATGATCCCGGGGGCGATCAGACCGCTCCCGTACGCGATTCCGGCCACCCCGGCAATGCTGCGCCCCGGATGTTCGCTGCTGCGCCCGGCCGCCGCGAAAACGAGCGGGACCACCACCGCGATCCCGACGCCGAGCAGCCCGAAACCGGCGATGACCGGCACGACGGAATCGAACAGCACAATGAGGAGCGCGCCGGCGGTGGCGAGCGCGCCGCTGATCCGTACGGTCATGACGGGACCGATCTTGTGCACCACCCGGTCGCCGCCGAAACGCGCGACCGCCATGCACACCGAGAAGATCGACACGGTGGCGGCGGCCGTCGCGGCGGGGTGATTCAGCAGGTCACGGACGTAGACTGCGGCCCAGTCGAGGCTCGCGCCCTCGGCGAAAACCGCGCACAGACCGATCAGCCCGATCGGCAGCACGGCCTTGCTGGGCAGCGCGAACGCCGGGGGTTCCTCGAGGTTCGGGGCGGGCCGGTGCGGGACGATCCACAGCGACGCGGCCAGCACCAAGACGGCCAGCGCGGCCACCGTGATCGCGAAGTGAGTGGGCGCGCCGAGCCCTTCGCGGGCCGCGACCACGGCGATGGCCGATCCGCCCAGCCCGCCGACGCTCCACCAGCCGTGGAAACCGGACATGACGGACCGCCCGTACCGCTCCTCGACCAGGACGGCGTGCGCGTTCATGGCCACGTCGGCGAGCCCGGCGGCCGCTCCGTAGATCACCAGCGAGGCGCAGAGCAGCCACAACGAGGTCGGCAGCGACGGCAGCATCAGCGCGGCGACCCAGGCGAGCATGAGGACGCGTACGAGGGAACGAAGGGTGAAGCGGTGCACGAGGCGGCCCGACAACGGCATCGCGAGCAGCGCCCCGACGCCGGGCATGAGCAGCGCGATCCCCAGCCCGCCGGGCCCGATTCCCACGTGGTCGGCAATCCACGGCACCCGCGCCGCGAACGTCCCCGTCACCGCCCCGTGCGCCGCGAACACCGCCGACGTCGCCACCCGCGCCCGCCGCAACCCCCCGACCTCAGTACTGATCACGCCCCCGACAGTAAGGCCTATGACGTGGCCGCCTCCGGCCCGTCCTGCGACGACGAGGCAAACAAGCTCCGCCGCGACTCGGGGCGTCGATCGGTCAGCGGAAATCGACTGTCTGTCCGATCAGGATGCGACGTTGGCCGCGCTTTTCCGGTTGGGCGCGGAAATCCGGTGGTGTGGGGGTCGCGTACGGGTAGGAATGTCGGTTGAATGGCTGGAGGCCGGTTAGTGATGGGAATGGGGGCGTTGTGCCGCTTCGCAGGCGTAAGCAATGGTGGGGCGTGACGCTGGACGCGCCGGACGGGGTGGCCCTCGGGCGGTTTTATTCGCGGCTGCTCGACTGGAAGTTCTATCCGGCCGAGAACGGGCTCGGCGGCGCCGTCGCGCCGTCCGAGCAGGCCGGGTTCAACCTGGGGTTTCAGACCGAGGAAAAGTATGTGCGGCCGGTCTGGCCGGCCGTCGACGGGCAACCGCAGATGAGCATGCACCTGGAGATCGAGGTCGACGATCTGGAGGAGGCGGTGGCGCATGCGGTAAGTGTCGGGGCAACCGTGGCCGGCTTTCAGCCACAGGCCTCTGTGCGGGTGATGCTCGACCCGGCGGGGCACCCGTTCTGCCTGTATCTCGATGAAAGCGAACTAGACGAAGGTAAATAGGCGAACGCCGGCGGCAAACGGTTTCGCGGGCCGGCGCAGGCGATGCAGGCCGACGCGGAAACGGGCGTCCGCCGGTTCGGAGAAGGCCAGTTCCTCGAAACCGGAACGGGCGAAGGCGTCGCGCACCTCGGCGGCCCCGGAGCCGGCTCGGGTCCACACCACCGTGCCGCCGGGGGTCAGCAGCGTGGGCAGGGCCTCGATTGTGCGGCACGTGTCGGCGTACGGGATGTTGCCGAAGACGCCGCAAGCGAGCAGAACCTCGGCGGGCGCCACGGAGGCGTAGGGGTCGGTGATGCCCGCGTCGCCGGTCACCACCGTGACGCCCGAAGGAGCCGACTGCCGTGCCCGGTCGGCGAGCGCCGGATCCCACTCGACCAGCACTGCCCGGGAACCGGAGGGCAGCAGCGGCAGCACGTCACGCCCGTCGCCGGCGCACATGCTGATCACGCGGCGCGGGCGATCGAGCAACGGGCGCAGGAAGCCCCGTACGACCTCGAGCCGCCGGGCCAGCGAAGAGCCCGGAATGTCGTATTCGTCGTGCCAGCGCACCCAGTCCCTCGTGGTCACGAACACCAGTAAAGACGAAGGCGCCGCGCCGGGACGAGGGGCGCGGCGCCTTCAGGAGCGGGCCAGGTTCAGGTGGAGGACTGGTGCTCGACGGTCGCAGCCACGTCCTTGTCGACGCGGGGGTCGCCCTCGTCGGCGTAGTAGTCGTCCTGGGTGGTGCCGTCCACGCCGTCGGGAGTCTTGGCCGCCCGCAGGATCAGCGTCACGATCACCGCCACCAGCAGGTTCACGATCACGGTGACGAAGCCCACGTAGATCGTGCGCTTGGTGTCGAAGCCGAAGTCGGACAGGGGGAACGCCGAGCCGCCGAAGTGGGCCCGGCCCGTCGCCGCGTTCGGGATCTGCCACAGCATCCACATCGACAGGCCCATGCCGACGATCCAGCCCGCGATCAGCCCGCCGCGGTGCAGCCAGCGGGTGAACAGGCCGAGCGCCACCGCCGGCGCGGTCTGCAGGATGATGATGCCGCCGATGAGCTGCAGGTCGATGGAGAACTGCGGGTCGAGGAAGACGATGCAGGCGACCGCCCCGACCTTGACCACCAGGGACGTGATCTTCGAGACTCGCGCCTCCTGGGCGTGGGTCGCGTCCTTGCGCAGGTACTCCTTGTAGATGTTGCGGGTGAACAGGTTGGCCGCGGCGATCGACATGATCGCGGCGGGGACCAGCGCGCCGATGCCGATCGCGGCGAACGCGACGCCCGCGAACCACGCCGGGAACTGCATGTCGAACAGCAGCGGCACGACCGTGTTGCTGTCCACCTTGCCGGTGGCGGGGTCGGTGATCGGTTTGACGCCGGACGCGATGGCCGCGTACCCGAGCAGCGCCAGCAGGCCGAGCAGGAAGCTGTAGGCCGGCAGGGCCGACATGTTCCGCTTGATCACGTTGCGGTTCTTGGCGGCCAGCACCCCGGTCACGCTGTGCGGGTAGAGGAACAGCGCCAGCGCCGAGCCGAGGGCCAGGGTGACGTACTGCATCTGGTTGCCGGCGTTGAGCAGGATGCCGTCGTTGGGCGATGGTGTCGCGTCGAACTTGGCCTGCGCCGCGTCGAAGATGCTGCCCCAGCCGCCCAGCTTGTAGGGCAGATAGATGACCGCCACCAGGATCACGATGTAGATCAGCGTGTCCTTGACGAAGGCGATCAGCGCGGGGGCCCGCAGGCCCGACTGATAGGTGTACGCGGCCAGGATCGCGAACGCGATGATGATCGGCGCGTGCCGGGCCAGCAGGCTCTCGCCGGTCACGCCCATGGTCTTGAGCACGGCCTCGATGCCGACGAGTTGCAGGGCGATGTACGGCATGGTGGCGACGATGCCCGTGATGGCCACCAGCAGCGCCAGCGTGGGCGAGCCGAACCGGGTGCGGACGAAGTCGGCCGGGGTGACGAAGCCGTGCCGGTGCGACACCGACCACAGCCGGATCAGGATCAGGAAGAACAGCGGATAGATGATGATCGTGTACGGGACCGCGAAGAACCCGGCAGCGCCGGCGCCGAAGATCAGGGCGGGCACGGCGACGAACGTGTACGCCGTGTAGAGGTCGCCGCCGATCAGGAACCAGGTGATCCACCCGCCGAAGCTGCGGCCGCCCAGGCCCCACTCGTCGAGGTGTTCCATGTCCTTCGGCGCCCGCCACCGAGCCGCGACGAAGCCCATGCCGCTGACCAGCAGGAACAGCAGGGTGAAGATGACGATCTCGGTGATGTGGTCGCTCATCGGATCACCGCTTCCTCGTCATCCGGTAGACGATCGTGGTGGTGCCCACGCCGACGAGGATGAAGAGGAACTGCAGCCAGTAGAAGGCCGGGAAGCCCCACAACCGGGGGGAGTCGTGGTTGTACAACGGCGTCAGCAGCGGCAGCACGATGGGTATCGCCAGCAGCCAGTTCCAGGGGCTGCGGTCGCTGCGCGTCGTGGGCACTGCTTTCGGCGTGTCGGGGTCCGCCATCAGCCGTACCTCCTCGTAACTGTGGAGACGGTCACAGTTACGCTAACGACACACGTCCGTTACAAGCGATCACCGTGCGCCGAGCGGTTTACGAACTGCGCCCAACGGTGAACCCCGCAGATCGCGGCGGCTCGATACGTGCGCGGCCCGGCAGAGTACGATCAGTGCCCACTGAGGACGCGGTCGGGTGAAAGGGTGTCGGATGGCTCAGGAGCCGGTGGTCGACCAGGGCGGACACGCGCTGGACATGAACGTTCCGCAAACCGCCCGGATCTGGAACTACCTGCTCGGCGGCAAGGACAACTTCGCGGCCGACCGGGCCGTGGGCGACCAGATCATCGCGAATCTGCCGCATCTCGCCGAGTACGCCCGGATGTCCCGCAAGTATCTTGCGCGGGCGGTGCGCTACCTCGCCGGTGACGCCGGCATCACGCAGTTCCTGGACGTCGGCACGGGCCTGCCCACCGCCGACAACACCCACGAGGTGGCCCAGCTGGTCAACCCGCGGGCGCGCATCGTCTACGTCGACAACGACCCGCTGGTGCTGACCCACGCCCGCGCGCTGCTGACCAGCAGCCCCGAGGGGGTCACCAACTACGTCGACGCCGACCTGCGCGACCCCGACAAGATCCTGGCCGCGGCGTCGGAGACCCTCGACTTCGACAAGCCGGTCGCGCTCATGATGATGGGCATCCTGGGGCACATCGAGAGCGACGACGAGGCCAAGTCGATCATCGACCGGTTCCTGTCGAAACTGGCTCCGGGCAGCTACCTGGCCATGTACGACGGCTCCGACACCAACGCCGACGTGGTCGAGGCCACCCGCATCTGGAACGTGTCGGCCAACCCGAAATACCACCTGCGCAGCCCCGAGCGGATCGCCGGCCTGTTCCAGGACCTCGAGCTGGTCGAGCCGGGCGTCGTGCCGGTGACCCGCTGGAAGCCCGACGCCGAGGCCGCGGCCGCTCCCGCGATCGCCCAGTACTGCGCGGTCGGCCGCAAACCCTGATTTCCCCGTACGGAGGTGCGGTGCGCAAAGGTGGCGCACCGCACCTCCGTTGTTCACGGGGTCCAGAGGCCGGTCGCCACGGCCTTGGTCAGCGACGCGTTGGCGTCATCGCCGTCGAGCGACCACATCATGGCGCCGCCCAGGCCCTTGGCCCGGATGTAGAGCGCCTTCTCGAGCATCATCGCCGGGTCGTCGTACGTCCAGAAGGTCTTGCCGTCGAACAGCCAGGAGTGACCGGCCTTGAGGTCGCGGTAGACCTTGAAGCCGGGCAGGTTCTTGACGGTCTTGTAGTCCTCGGTGCCGGCCGCGAACACGCCCGGTGCCGGGCCGGTGGCCGGGGCGAACAGGCCGTTCCCGGGCGCGGTGATGCCGGTCCAGCCCTGGCTGTAGTAGGGCAGGCCGAGCACCAGCTTCCTGCGCGGCGCGCCGACGGAGATCCACTTGTTGATGGCGACCTCGGACGAGAAGTCGGGGTTGTCCGGGGCGCCCTTCGGCACGAAGATCGCCGACTGCTGGTTGGTGCGGGACTCCCAGGAGCCGTGGAAGTCGTAGCCCTGCACCGTGGCGAAGTCGAGGTACTTGAAGATCTCGCCCTCGAAGCCGGCGTCGACCTTGACCGGCGAGGCTGGCAGGAACGCCGTCAGGTCATAGCGCTTCTTCGTCGTGCGCGAGAGGGCGTCCAGCTGCTTGCGGAACTCCGCCGTCAGCAGCGTGAAGTTCTGCTTGTCCTCGGGCCGGATGACGTTGCCGGCCTCGCCCTCGGAACCCGGCCACTCCCAGTCGAGGTCGACGCCGTCGAGGATGCCGGCGGCCACCCCGGCGGGCAGGCCGGGCAGGTTGCCCTTGATCCACAGGTCGACGCAGGACGAGACGAGCTTCTTGCGGGACGCGTCGGTGAGGGCCGCGTCCGAGAAGTACTTCGAGCCGGTCCAGCCGCCGAGCGAGATCAGCACGCGCAGCTTCGGGTTCTTGGCCTTCAGTTCCTTGATCTGGTTGAGGTTGCCCGCGATCGGCTGGCCCTCGACGTCGGCGACCCCGTCGACGCTGTTCTCGGCCGAGAACGGGGTCTGCCAGTCCGCCCAGGCGTCGGCCGACGCGCAGACGCCGTCCGCGGTGACCGGGCCGAACGCGTAGTTGATGTGGGTGAGCCGGGCCGCGGCGCCGGACTTCTGCACCTTGGCCAGCTGGAAGTCGCGGCCGTAGATGCCCCACTGGGTGAAGTAGCCGACCTTGACGTACGGCTTGACCGTCGCCTGTGCGGGTGTCGCGGCGAACGTCGACGCCACCGCGGCCACGGCCGCCACGGCGACGAGGCGCCGGGTAGTAACGCGCATGAGCCCTCCAGGGCCGAAAACGTTGAAGAAAGTTTCCTAATCGAGGAAGCTAAACGTCTCGAACCCTGGAGGCAATGCCTTCAGTCGTGTTTCGGACGGCGGGTGGGGTGGTGGACGTAGGAAGCAGTCAGCGCAGATGGGAAGTCTCGTTGACGGAACGCACCGCTATGTTCCCATCGGGCCACACATCCATCGTGGAGATTCCGGCCGCATCGAGGAACAGCCGATGCAGGAAGGCGTCGGAAGCGGCGAGCGCATCACGCAGGATGAGCTTGATCGGCGACACGTGGGAAACCACAACCACAACCCCACCCCCGTACGAGGAAAGCACCGTCGCCATCGCGCCACGCACCCGCTTGGCGGCCGCCTGGAACGACTCCCCGCCCGGCGGAGCGACGCTGGTCGAGCCGAGCCACGCGGTCATCTCGTCCGGCCAGCGCTCCTGCACCTCGGCGAAGGTCAGGCCCTCCCACAGCCCGAAATCCACTTCGATCAGGTCGTCCACGATCGTCACCGGCACCGCGCCGACCTCGTCCGAGATGCGCTCGGCGGTGCGCACGCAGCGGGTCAGCGGCGAACTGACGACGGCCGTGACGTCACGCGCGAGCCCCGCCACCCGGCCCCCCGCCGCCATCGCCTGGGCCTCGCCCTGCTCCGACAGCGGAATGTCACCGCGACCCGAGTAACGACCTTCTTGCGTGTAAGCCGTCTCGCCGTGCCGCACGAGGATCAGGCGCGTGGCGTTCTCGAGCGACGGCGGCGCCCACGACCTCGGCGCGGTGGGTGTGATCACCTCGCGCTCGGCGCGGTCGGCCACCGGTTTGCCCGCGGCCTCGTCCATGGCCCGGTTGGCCAGGGCGTCCGCGGCCTTGTTGCGCTCCCGCGGGATCCACTCGAAGGTCACCTGGCCGAACCGGGCCACCCACTGAGCGGCCTCGGCGGCGAGCGGCCGCAGCCCGGCGTTCTTGATCTGCCAGCGGCCGGACATCTGCTCGACCACGAGCTTGGAGTCCATCCGCACCTCGACCTCGGTGGCGCCCAGCTCGTGGGCCGCCTTCAGCCCCTCGACCAGGCCGGTGTACTCGGCCACGTTGTTCGTCGTGACGCCGAGCGAGCCCTGCCGTTCGAGCAGCACCTGGCCGTCGGTGTCGCGCACCACCGAGCCGTAGCCGGCCGGACCCGGATTGCCCCGGGACCCGCCGTCGGCCTCGACAACAACCCTCACAGACCCGATTCCTTCGTACGGACCATGATGCGCCGGCACTCCTCGCAGCGGACCACCTCGTCGGGGCCGGCCGCCTTGACCCGGGCCAGGTCGGCGCCGTACAGCTCGATGCGGCAGCCCCCACAGCGGCCGGACTGGAACAGCGCCGCCCCCAGGCCCGAGTCGAGCCGGATCTTGTCGTAGAGCGCGACCAGGTCGGCCGGCAGGTCGGCGGCCAGCGGACCCCGGGAGGAGTTCTTGAACTCCTGCTCCTTGGTGATCTCGGCGTACGCCTCGTCGCGCCGGCGCTCGGCCTCGTTGCGACGCCCGACAGCGGCGTCGATGCGCTGCTGCACCTCGGCCAGGGTGGCGTCGGCGGTCTCCTTCTGCTCCATCAGCTCGAGCTCGGCGTCCTCCAGCTCGGACTGGCGGCGGTTGAGCGTGGCCAGCTCGTGCTGCAGGCCCTCGATCTCGCGCAGCGCGCCACCGGCCTCGAGCCGGGACTGGTCGCGCTCCTTGCGGATCCGGACCTGCTCGATGTCCTTCTCGAAACGGCTGATGTCGCGCTCGAGGTCGTCCACGGCGACCTGGGCCCGGGCCCGCTCGTCCTCGAGCGCGGAGATCTCCCGTACGACGGCGTCGATCTCGGCCAGCTCGGGCAGCGACTTACGCCGGTGCGCGAGCTGGGCCAGGGCAGTGTCGACGGCTTGCAGGTCGAGCAGTCGGCGCTGGGCTTCCGGCGAGGCCTTCACGGCAGGGGCTCCTTCTTTTCGGGGTCTTTCCTGGCGTGCACGGTCCAGGGATCCGTGTCCAGATCGGACACGATGGCTTCGACGCCGAGCTCGTCGCGCAGCCACGCCGCGACGTCGTCGAGCCACGGACGTTCGGTGGCCCAGTGGGCGACGTCGAGCAGGGCGGGGCCCTGGGCGGCGAGATGTTCGCTCGCCGGGTGGTGGCGAAGATCGGCGCAGAGGTACGCGTCGACGCCGGCCCGGGTCGCGTCGGCCAGGAACGAGTCGCCCGCGCCGCCGCAGACCGCCATCGTGCGGACGACTCGGGAGGGGGCACCCGCGGCCCGCACGCCGGCCGCCGTGGCGGGCAGCCGGGTGGCCACGAAGCCGGTGAGCTCGGCCAGGTCCATCGGCTCGGCCAGCGCGCCGATGCGGCCGATGCCCCGGCCCTCGCCCTCGGCGGCGCCGGTGGCCGGCACGAGGGGGCGCAGGTCGCGCAGGCCCAGGCGCGCGGCGAGCGCGTCGGAGACACCCGGGTTGGCCACGTCCGCGTTGGTGTGGGCGCAGTGCAGCGCGATGTCGTGGCGGATGAGCCGGTGGATGATGCGGCCCTTGTAGGTGTCGGGGGCGACCGACGAGACCGGTTTCAGCAGCAGCGGGTGGTGGGCCACGATCAGGTCGGCCCGCTCGTCGAGCGCCTGCTCGACCGTCTCGGGCACGCAGTCGACCACGCAGAGGACGCGCCGGACCGGGTGCTCGAAGTCGCCGAGCACCATGCCGACGCGATCCCACGACTCGGCCCAGGCCCGCGGGTAGCGCCGGTCGAGGGCGTCGACCACGTCGAGGACGGTGGGTGCGGCGGCAGTGTCGGTCACGGCCGCCAACTCTATCGGGCTTCCGCCGCGGAATCGGCGGGACCGGCCTAGGCTCGTTCCACCTGGCCGCTGCTGCTCATGCTGACCGGGTTGCTGATCGTCTGGAGCGCGCGCCGCCAGGGGAACTGGCTCCGGAAACGGTCGGTCTGGCCGGGGTTGCCGAGCCGGCAGACGTCCTCGCCGTAGAGCACGTGCACCCCCCAGTCGCGGAGCTTGGCCAGGCTCTCGTGCAGCGCGGGATGCAGAGCCATGACCCGGTTCGTGTACGGGACGACGGCCGTCGGCACGCCGTAGCCGTAGCCCTCGACCAGCAGGCCGAGGACCAGGGTGTCGGTGATCCCGGCGGCCCATTTGTTCACCGTGTTGACCGTGGCCGGCGCGACGATCATCGCGTCCGCCGCGGGCAGCACATCAGGGTCGCCGGGGCTCTTGTAATAGGTGCGTACCGGGTGGCCGGTCTGGGCCTGCAGCGCCGGCACGTCGACGAACTTGCGTCCGTCGGGTGTCGTGATCACGCAGACGTCCCAGCCCTCCGCCTGGGCCAGGCCGACCAGGATGCCGACGTCACGGGCCATGGGCGAGCCGCAGACCAGGACGTACAGCACACCGGGCGCGGGGTTACCAGTCGTCACGTGCTGACCCACCTCATACGCCGACTCCCATCTGCTCGGCCAGCTCCGCTATGGGAGCCGGCGGAGTGCCCCGCGTCCGGCGGAGCACGTCGGAAAGAACCTCGTGCGCGAGCGGCCGGCAGCGGATCTCGGACGGGGCGAGCCGGTCGCCCTCGAGCAGCATCTCGCTCGCCTTCTCGACGTTGCCGATCTGCGTGTAGCCGCGCGCGATGTCCAGGAAGTGGTGCGCCCGGCGTTCCGGCAGCATCGCGTTGAAGCCGACCACGTCGATCTTCTCGTGCGTCTCGACCGCGGTGCGGCCGTCGCCCAGCTCGACCGCGGTGGCGCAGCGGTGCAGCTGCACGTTGGTCGGGCCGAAGCTGGTCCAGTAGTGGTTGTAGTCGCCGCCCAGCTCGAGCGAGGCCTGTTCGGCGCCGCAGAGCAGGTCGCGCACGGTGGCGCTGTCGCCGATGCGTGCCGCCGCCATCGCCCCGTTGAGCAGCAACATGCCGTACACCGACAGGCGCTCGCCCTTGTGCGCCGGCTCGTGCGTGGGCGCGAGCCGGTTCGCGATGTTGACGTTGACCTCGAGCGCGGGCCGGACCCGGCCCAGCGCCAGCAGCGCGCTGCCCACCCGATAGCTCGCCAGCCCGGCCAGGAGCTGGTCGCCGGCCCGTTGCGACACGGCGATCGAGCGGTCGGCGGCCAGCCAGCTCAGCTCGTGCTCGCCGACCTTGCGCAGCGCGGACGACGCGATCTGGTAGACCTGGCCCAGCAGGTGGGCCGCCTCCTTGGCCTCCGAACCGGTCGCGTACGCGCTGTCCGCCGCCTGGGCGTCACGCAGCAGCTTGGGCAGGGTGCGGGCCAGCACGCCGTACTTGGCGTGCTGATAGGTCAGCCAGGCGTGGCTGACCGCTTTACGCATCTCGGCGAGCGGCGGCGAATGTGGCACCGCTTGGAAGAACGCACTCATCTGGTCATAACGCTCCAGAGCGGCGCGAATCTCCTCAACCTCGACCTGATCGATGCAGTTCTGCGTTTCCGGCCGGCGCTCCACGTCCTTGCCCAGCAACAGCTGGACGTCGACCTGAAGAACGTCGGCGATCTCGTAGACGACGGAGAACTTGTCGAGCCGGCGGACCCCCCGCTCCACCTTGTCGACCCAGCTCTTGGACTTTCCCAGCCGGTCCGCGAAGACCTGCTGGGACATCTTGCGTCGACCGCGCCAATAGGCGACGCGGCGGCCGATCGGCAGCTCGTCCACGGTGCCTCCCCCAGCTCACCGGCGACCCCCGCCGGCGAGCCCTTGTGTCAACTGCAGTGTGATCGCTCCACGTCCGTGCACGTCGCACAGCGTGTGTGATCGCCTGCTCACCGATGCTCGTAGTTTTTGTGGCAACTTGCAAAGGGTGGATCTGCCGGAACCAACGAGGTGTGTCGCCCTTGGATACGGCGCACCTGGCTGATATAGCACCGGAAACCAGAATCGGGGGTTGTCGAGCCATGCAGTGGAGCGTTCGCCGGCCGTTCGTACCGCCGGTGGCCCTCGATCGGCTCCGGTTGCGCCGGGCCGCGCTCCGCCTCGCCGCGCACGGATGGGCCGTCACACCGGGCGCACGCCTGAGCGGCCACCGCTTCGACTGCGGACGGCCGGGCTGCCCGATCACGGCATGCCACCCGGCACTCGAGTCCTGGGAGGACACCGCGAGCACCGACCCGGCCCAGGTGCGGGCGTGGTGGCGGCACGAGCCGTACAGCCTGCTGCTGGTCACCGGGCGCCGCTTCGACGCGATCGAGGTGCCGGCCGCGCTCGGCCTGCGGGTGCTCGGCGCCGTACGGCTCAACCGGCGCGGCGACGCCCGCGGGCCGGTCACCGTCACCGCCGCCGGCCGCTGGAGTTTCCTGGTCGAACCCGGGGCGCCGCTGCGTTCCGAACTGGACCATCGGCTCGACGTGGTGCGGCACGGGCTCGGCTCGTGGATCCCGGCCGCGCCGAGCCGGATGCTCGAAGGGCCGGCCCGCTGGGCGGTGACCCCCGAGCAGGCCCAGTGGCGCCTGCCCGGCGCCGAGACGGTGCAGCAGCTGATGACCGACGCGCTCGGCACCGTGCGGGAACGTCAGCTCACCGTCCCCCGCCAGCTGTCGACCGCCCGCCGGGGTGGATGACGCGTTGTCGGTCTGCATGTCGAGTGACAACGTAGTGCCCCGGAGCGTGACGGTCGAGTCACTCAAACGGATGACGCGCTCTTCGGACGTGCCCGTACGTGGATCCGGGCGCCCTGCGCGTCGAAGATGGACAGGAACTCGACCGGCCGTCCCTCCGCGCTGCCGAACCAGTGCGGCACCCGGGTGTCGAACTCGGCGGCCTCGCCCGGCGGCAGCACCAGGTCGTGCTCGCCGAGCACCAGGCGCAGCCGGCCGCTGAGCACGTACAGCCACTCGTACCCCTCGTGCGTCTTGGGGTGGGGCGTCTGCCGCTCCCCGGCCGGGATGAGGTGCTTGAAGGCCTGCGGGCCGCCCGGGTTGCGGGTCAGCGGCAGGATCGTCTGACCGAACCGCTGGATCGGGCGCGCGTACACCCGCGGGTCACCGGTCTGCGGCGCGCCGACCAGTTCGTCGAGCGGCACCCGATAGGCCTGGGCCAGCGGCATCAGCAGCTCGAGGGTCGCCTTGCGCTGCCCCGACTCGAGCCGCGAGAGGGTGCTCACCGAGATGCCGGTCGTGTCGGCCAGCGCGGTCAGCGTGATCCCGGCGTCCTTCCGCAGCGAGCGCAGGCGCGGACCGACCTCCGCCAGGAAGTCTTTTGCTGTCATGGCAAAGAAGTTTCCCCCTTTCCGCCAAACGTGGCCACCATGGGTACATGACATACGACGTGATCGTTATCGGGGGCGGACCGGCCGGGCTGAGCGGCGCGGTGGCCCTGGGACGGGCGCTGCGCTCGGTGCTGGTGATCGACTCCGGCGCGGGCCGGAACGCGCCCGCCGAGGGCATCCACAACTTCCTGACCCGCGACGGGATGACCCCGGCGGAGTTCCGCGCGGCCGGGCGGGCCGAGGTCGAGCGGTACGGCGGGACGGTGGTCGACGGCGAGGTCGCGACGGCCGCACCCGGGTTCGAGGTCACCCTGACCGACGGCGCCGTGCACCGGGCACGGCGGTTGCTGGTCACCACAGGGCTGACCGACGTGCTGCCCGACGTGCCGGGGCTGGCCGAGGGCTGGGGCTCGACCGTGCTGCACTGCCCCTACTGCCACGGCTACGAGGTGCGCGGCCGGGCGATCGGCGTGCTCGGGACGCCCGGCGAGGAGATGACCGAGCACCGGCTGCGGCTGTGGGGTCAGTGGAGCCCCGACGTACGCCTGCTGCCGCTCGACGAGGTCGCGGCGGTCGAGCCGGGCGGCGTACGGATGAAGGACGGCGCCCTGATCGAGCGGGAATACCTGGTCGTGGGCACGCAGCTGCGGGCGCGGGCCGGGTTCCTGGAGTCCCTCGGGCTCAAGGCCGCCGAGCACCCGATGGGCATCGGCACCTATGTTCCGGCGATCGACCCCAGCGGGCGTACGGAGGTGCCCGGGGTCTGGGTGGCCGGCAACGTCACCGATCCGATGGCTCAGGTGATCACGTCGGCGGCCGCCGGGCTGACGGCGGGCGCGATGATCAACGCTGACCTGCTGCCGCCAGCTCCCGATAAGCAGTGATCACGGCGGCCGTACGTTCGGCCAGCTCGGGGCCCGCGTCGGCCGCCAAGGCCCCGGGCCGGTCGGCCAGCCCGGCCAGCACCAGCTCGGCCTGCCGCGCGGTCTCACCGATCTCGCGCTCCCGCAGGAACGCCTCGCCCGCCAGCGCCGCCCGGTCCAGGCTGCGCAGGATGCGATTGGCCTGCTCCCCGGTCTCACGCCACAACTCGGCGGCGCGCTCGCGCTGAGCCGCGAGGGCCAGCACGGCGGGGCTGTCGGCGGGGACGCCCCGGTCACCCACTTCTTCGAGCCCGGCGCGGAGCCGGCGCAGTTCCTGCCGGCGCACCAGCACTGCGCCCAGGTCGTCGAGGGCCCGGGTCAGCGCGACATCCGCCGTCTCCGGGTCGATCATGCCGGGAAGACCGGGCCACGTACGTCGGATCCGGCGCGAGACACCGGCGGCGCGCCGGAAGACGGCTCGTTCCTGCTCGGTCAGCAGCACGCGGCCGCTCTCGCCGCAGCCGCCCTCGCCCCGGCGGCTCCTGCTACGGCCGCCTTCGCCGCGGCCGCTCTTGCTGCGGCCACCCTCGCCTCGGCCGCTCCTGCTGCGGCCACCCTCGCCTCGGCCGGCCTCGCCGCGGCCGCCGTCGCTGGTGGGGAGCTCGAAGCTTGCCACCTGGGCGGCGCGGGCCTGGTGCCGCCAGACTGTGGCGACGGTCGCGACCGAGGCGGCGAACGGCAGCCACCAGGGCAGACCGGCGGCGTAGAGCGCGGCCGAGACGAAGATCAGAGGAAGGCTGAGGCGGGCGGCGAAGGCCAGCCGGGCCTCGCGGGTCACGCCGGACGGGGTCAGCGGGACGACCTCGATGACGGAGCCGGCGCGATGCCGGACCGCGCGCCCGGTGCGCAGCCTGAGGGCGTACGGGGAAATGACGGTTTTTTCGTCATCCATGCCGATGTGCAACTCTGACGGCATGCGCCCGCCCTCCGAGATCTTCGAACGTGTATGCCGCGGGCAGGGCGGGCCCGATCGCCGGGGGGATGCCGACCGGGGCCCGCCCGCCGGCGGGACAACCCGCCGGCACCAGTAGGAATCGGTGCTCGCGGCACCCGGTTGAGAAACGCCCGGTTGCAGGTCGGGTGTGCCTCGGATGAGGCGGGCGCCGTGGGCCCGCACGGCCCGGACGGCCCTGGTCGACGGCTCTGACAGGCCTGGCCACCGGCTCTGACCGGCCTGGCCACCGGCTCTGACGGCCATGGTCGACGGCTCTGACGGGCCTGGTCGACGGCTCTGACGGGCCGAGCGCCGGGCGCTCGGGGAGATGGACGAGCCGGGCGTGCGGACACCGGAGACGGTCCGCACCGTACGCGACGACCGGCTCGACGGATCCTGGCCGCGCGCCTCGCTCAGGCGCCCGCCCGCCGTCGCCCAAAACTGTCAGAGGGTCACCCTAAGTTCTCCCCCATGAATGACACCGCCCTCCAGTCCTCCCCGATCACCCTCGACCGCCGTCTGCTGCTCGGCGAGATCGACTACCAGGTCACCGCCTTCCCGACCGACGACCACCGCATCGATCTCTGCATCGTGAGCAGCGACGGCGACGGTCACGTGGTGAGCGAGATCAGCGGCGGCATCGCGCCGGCCGACCTGCCCGCGCTCACCGATGTCCTCACCTCCACCCTGGCCGGCCTGATCGCGATGACCCGGGCCCGGCCGGCCCCGGCCCCCGCCGGCCTGCCGCCCGACCGGCGTGAGCGCCACCCCAACCAGGGCGTCCGCTGGACGCCGGCTGACGACGAGCGCCTCGTCGAGCGTTACCGGGCCGGCGCCCGGCGGCGCGACCTCATGGCCGAGTTCGGGCGCAGCAGCGGCGGCATCCAGGCCCGGCTCGAACATCTCGGTGAGATCCCGCCCGGTGGCCGTCGGCGGCCCCCGGGCGAGAACACCGGCGACCAGCCGGCCGACGGGCCCATCGGCTGACAGGAGTGGGGCCGAGCGCGTCCCGTGCGCCCGGCCCCACGTCATCACCACCGCGCCCGGGAGCGATCGCCGGCCAACGGCCGCTCCCGGCGGGGTGGCACACCGGGGCCGCGCCGGTCACCGGCGGGCGTGTTGCCCGTGACCGGCCGCCCGGCCCTGGCGCGACTTCCTCGGCGTGCCCGCCGTTGCCCTGCACCTGCCCGGTCCCTGCGCTGCCCACCGCCGCCAGCAGACCTTGGCACGGACCGGCCCGTTGCCTACGGCTGACCGCTACCCGCGCTGCCCACCGCCACCAGCAGACCTTCGCGCGGACCGGCCCGTTGCCTACGGCTGACCGCTACCCGCGCTGCCCACCGCCACCAGCAGACCTTGGCGCGGACCGGCCAGGCAGGCCTCGACCCTCAGGACCTGCCCCTGGGTGAACATGTACATCGCCACGTCGTCGGTGTAGTCCATGAAGTTCATCCACATGTCGCCGTTCGGCCCGTTGTTGCAGGTGATCGACGGGAAGGTCGGCGTCCCGAAGTTCTGGCCGGCCTGGTTCGGCGTGTCGGACACGAAATCGCTGCCGCTGCAGCCCGTGCCGTCGTCGCCGCCGATGTGGAACAGGTTGAGCCAGTGCCCGATCTCGTGGGTGGTGGTGCGCCCGAGGTCGAACGGCGCGGACGCCGTGCCGGTGGTGCCGAACCCGGTATAGGTGATCACCACGCCGTCGGTGTCGGCCGGCCCGCCCGGGAACTGGGCATAGCCCAGCAGCCCGCCGGAAAGCCGGCACACCCAGATGTTGAGGTAACGGTCGGCGGGCCAGGCATCGGCGGCACCCTGCGCGGCAAACTTCACGGCGTCGTTGCTGGAGAACGCCCGCACGTCGGTCCGCCGCCGGGTGACGCCCGTGGTGGGGTTGCCGTCCGGGTCGAGGCTCGCCCGGCGGAACTCGATCCGCGCGTCGCCCACCAGGCCCTGCCACACCGTGGGCACGTTCTTGATGTCCGGGTTGGCGGCCCGGAAGTCCTCGTTGAGCACGGCGATCTGGCTGTCGATCTGCTCCTCCGAGAGATCCTGCTCGTCGTTGGCGTGCACGATGTGGACCACCACGTCGATGGTCAGCACGTCGGGCCGCGACGGCTGTTCCTGCCCCGTGGCGAAGGCGAAGGCAAGGTTCTCGATGGCGGCCCGGTTCAGCCGATAGTTCAAGCTCTCGTTCAGCATGCGACGGTGCACGTCCTCGGTGCCGCAGCGGCGCCGGGCCGGGGTCTCGACGATGTCGGCGTTGTCCATCGTGCTCTCCTCCTCGCGCTATTTACGGATCCTCAGCACCTGCGCGTCGTGCGCGACAATCCGCAACGTCCGGCTTCCGGCGTCGCCCCGCACCCTTACGCCGTCCCCCTCCGCCGCCTCCCAGCTGCCCCGGCTCGGCACGGCCCGGTCGGCCGGTCCCGCCGTGTACTCGACGAAGCCGCCGCCCGGCCGGAACTCCAGACTGGGCCGCGGCGCCCGGCTGGGCGGGAACGGATAGTCGCCCGGGCGGTAGACGGCCTGGTCGTCGGTGTCCTCCTCGAAGGAGCGGTACCAGCGCTGAAAAAGGTCCGGGGAGATGTCGGGCATCGTTGCGTCTCGACCGCCTGTCGTGATGCTGAAATTCGTGGTGGTGCCCGCAGACTGGCAGCGTCATCGCAGGCCGGCGACCCTCGGTCCTCGATCCGACAGGCCCCGCCCCCGGTTCGGAACGTTCGTCCGATGACCCCTGCCTACGCGGCCGCGCGAGCTCACCCGATGAGCCTGCGATTGCCCGCGAGGTCCTACCGCCGAAGGCCGTCCCGCCGAGATCGCTACAACGTTGTGCGCCCCATGCTGCGCATAGCGTTCATCAAGGCGACGGCCGTGGTCGAGGACAGCAGCCGGGGGTCGAAATCCTCGGTCTCCTGGAATTGCCGCAGCACGGAGTTCACCTCCGGCGAGGTCGTGGGGACGTAGCCCATCGTCCAGTCCGGGAAATCGCGGACGTCGATATCGTGGACCGAGACCAGGGCGACGTTCCCGTGCCGCGGATCCGCCGCGATGCGGCCGAACGTGGCAGTGACCTCCTCCCGGCCGCCTTCCAGGCATTGCAGGAAGAACTTCCGGTTGAACAGCAGGACACCGGTCAGACAATTACGTTCGTTGTTGCTCCGTGCCGTATCCAGGATCGCCTCGACACCTCCGGGGCCGAGCTCCCGCTTCTCGCTGAAGTAGATCAGTCGCGACATCGTCATGGTCCGACGCTAAGCTCCGACGGCCCGCGTCCGCAGGCCAAGCCGAGGGTCCACGGACGAAGGCCGACACTCCCACCCCAAGAGGCGCGACAGCGCCCTTTCCGCGCTGGTCGCCCTGGTGGGCGCGGTAGGTTTCGAACCTACGACCCCTCGCTTGTAAGGCGAGTGCTCTCCCACTGAGCTACGCGCCCGGTGTGAAACCGGAACCGACATCCTACCTAAAGGTCAGCCAGCGCCGCCCGCCAGGGTTTCTGGTCTCGGGGCTCGCCGGGGCTCAGCATCTCGGCGAAGCGGATGATGCCGGCGCTGTCGATGAGGAACGTGCCGCGGTTGGCCATGCCGCCGCCGGAGTTGAAGACGCCGTACGACTGGGCGACCGCCCCGTGCGGCCAGAAGTCGGCGAGCAGCGGGAAGTCGAAGCCTTCCTGCATCGCCCACACCTTGTGGCTGTAGACGGAGTCGACGCTGACCGCCAGGACCTGCACGGTGTCGTTCTGGTAGTCGGGGAGGCGGTCGCGGATCTCGGCGAGTTCGCCCTGGCACGTGCCGGTGAACGTGAAGGGGTAGAAGACCAGCAGGACGGCTTTGCGGCCGTGGAAGTCGGCCAGGCGTACGGGCTGGTTGTTTTGGTCTTTCAGGGCGAAATCGGGCGCGGGGGCGCCGACCGGGACCGTCATGCGGACAACCCTAACCGGACCGGCACCCGCGGGACGCCGGTCGGGCTGGGGACGCAGTGAGCTACTTCTTCTTGTTGCCCTTGGGGGAGACCAACCGGGCGCCGGTCCAGTCCTTGCCCGCGTTGACCGTCGAGGTCTGCTGCAGGCCCGCGGTGGGGGCCGACTCGCTGATCTCGCTCGGTTCGACGTGGTTGTCCCGGCCGGCTTTGGGGGTCAGCAGCCACACCACGCCGTTGTCGGCGAGGGGGCCCAGGGCGTCGGTGAGGATCTCGAAAAGGTCACCGTCCCCGTCGCGGTACCACAGCAGCACCGCGTCGACGACTTCATCGGTGTCTTCGTCGACCAACTCGCCGACGCGTTCGGTCAGGGTGTCACGAAGATCCTCGTCTACGTCGTCGTCGTAGCCCATCTCCATGACCACCATGTTCGGCTCGAAGCCGAACCGGTCCGCCAGGCTGCGTACGCCGTCGGCCTGACCAGCGGTCGCGCTCACTGTCTAAGTCCTCCTAGCCGTCGAGTTACCAAAACCTGGGGGTAGTCCACACACTCCGGGCTCTCGGCGCAAGTGGCGCACCGGGTGTGTGGCAATTTACCGCGCCAGCAGGGCGCGGGCACCCTGTGTGATGGCATCCTCCCCCACCAGCACATGCTGTGCGGCCGGACCCAGCGGAATCAGTGAGTCGGCCGAGGCGATTCGCCTGGCCGCGCCCACGAAACCGCCGTCCACCAGGGCCGCGAGCACGCCCTCGCCGACGCCTCCGGAGCGGCGGGTCTCGTCGACGATCAGGACCCGGCCGGTCGCGCCGGCCTCACGGACCAGGTCGTTGACGGGAAGCGGATTCAACCAGCGGAGGTCCACCACTCGGGATCCGTAGCCCTGCTCGGCGAGCTGGGCGGCAACACGCAGCGACATCCGGAGCCCGTTGCCGTACGTGATGATGGTGAGGTCTTGGGCGTTGCCGAGCGGGTAGGTGCGGGCGCGCCCGATCGGCACGTGCTCGGTGGTCCAGGCGCCGGGTCCGCTGTACGGGGCGAGCCACTCGTTGTCACCCTGCTGATAGAGGTCGCGGGTGTGGTAGAGCGCGATCGGCTCGAGGAACACGCAGACGCTGCCGTCGGACGCCGCCGAGGCCAGGCAGGAGCGCAGCATGGGCGCGGCGTCGCTGGGCCGGCTGGGCACGGCCAGGACCAGGCCGGGAATGTCGCGTAGGACGGCGAGCGAGTTGTCGTTGTGGAAGTGCCCGCCGAACGTCTGCTGGTAGGCCAGCCCGGCCACCCGTACGACCATGGGGTTGCGATAGGCCCCGGAGGAGAAGAACGACATCGTGGCCGCCTCACCCCGCAGCTGGTCCTCCGCATTGTGGAGATAGGCCAGGTATTGGATCTCGGGGACGGGGAGCATGCCGTCGAGACCGGCGCCCAGAGCCAGCCCGAGGATCGTGGTCTCGTCGAGCAGGGTGTCGAAGACCCGTTCGTCGCCGAAGCGTTCCTGCAGGTGCTTGGTGACCCCGTAGACGCCGCCCTTGCGGCCCACGTCCTCGCCGAAGACGAGCACGCCGGGGTCGTACGCCAGCGCGTCGGTGAGTGTTGCGTTGATGGTCTGCGCCAGCGTGAGCGGCCCGGACTGCTCGGGCAGTTTGCCGCCGAACGCCCGGGAGCGGGCCGCCGCGCCGGGCCCGAGTGCGCGGGTGGCGACCTCGGTGATCATGTGGGCGGCGCGCAGCGGGCGGCGCGGGGCGAGCGGGGCGACGATCTCGGCCACGTTGGCGAGCTTGGGTTCGCCCAGCACCTCCTCGGCGACCTTGCGCACCTGCCAGCCGACCTCGTCGTAGCGGGCGATCACCTCGTCCGGCCCGAGCAGCCCGGCCTCGACGAGCAGGCGCGCGGTGGCGATCAGCGGGTCCCGCTCCAGGTCACGGCTGATCTCGTCGGCCGTCCGGTAGGCCACCTCGGCGTCGGCGCCGGCATGACCCATCAGCCGTACGGTCGACAGGTGCAGCACGGCGGGCCGGCGCTCGCGGCGCACGTAGCCCACGGCCTCGATCGCCGCGTCGTAGGTGGTCGTCAGGTCGCAGCCGTCGGCCGCCGAGTACCGCAGGCCGGGCCGGGACTGCAGCATGGCCGCCAGCCAGCCGTCGGGTGTGGGCACGCTGATGCCCAGCCCGTTGTCCTCACAGATCAACAGCAACGGCAGCGGTACGCCGGTGTGCTCGAACCAGCCCGCCGAGTTGAGAGCGGCCGTGGCCGTCGCGTGGTTGACCGAGGCGTCGCCGAACGAGGCCACGGCGATGGCGTCGCGGGGCCATCGGCTGTCGGGGCGCGGCCGGGCCAGCGAGAAGGCCAGCCCGACCGCCCGGGGCAGGTGCGACGCCACCGTGGAGGTGGTCGGGACGATGTTGGCCTCGGCGCTGCCGAAGACCTTGTGCCGGCCCCCGGCGATGGGCTCGTGGGCCGAGGCGACCACGCCGCGCAGCACGTCGCGGGCCGCGTCGGGCAGGCTCTTGGCGCGGGCGGCGAAGAACGCGGCCGAGCGGTAGTGCAGCAGGGCCGGGTCGGTGGGCAGCAGCGCCGCGGCCACGGCGGCGTTGCCCTCGTGGCCGGACGATCCGATCGTGTAGAAGCCCTCGTTGAAGCTGCGCAGCCAGCGGGCCGCGAGGTCGAGGTGGCGGCTGGCCAGCTGGGCGTCGAACAGCTCGAGGGCGCGGGCGCCGGTGAGGGTGGAGCCGTCGCGGACGGCGTCGCCGGGTGCGCGGCGGGCCTCCGGAAGCGCGAGGCCCGACACAGCGTCCCTGAATCGCTCGTCGAGGTTCTGCGGGGTGGTCACCTGACCAGCATTGCCCACCCGGGCGAAGCCCGCCATGCCGGAAACCGGCGATCATCGGGTCGTCGGGGCGTGACCTGGGACGGGCTGGCAGACTCGGTTCATGCGTACCGAAGTGATCACGATCCGGACCGGGTCGCGTCCCGTGGTGCGGGACATCACGCGCGAGGCCGAGCGGTTCGCCGAGTCCGAAGGGGACGGGCTGCTGCACGTGTTCGTGCCGCACGCCACGGCCGGGCTGGCGATCATCGAGACCGGGGCGGGTTCGGACGACGATCTGCTGGCCGCGATCGACCAACTGCTGCCGGCCGAGGACAGGTGGCGGCACCGGCACGGCTCGAAGGGGCACGGGCGCGACCACGTGCTGCCGGCCTGGATCCCCCCGTACGCGTCGCTGCCCGTGATCGGCGGCCGGATCGCCCTGGGCACGTGGCAGTCGATCTGCCTCGTGGACACCAACGGAGACAATCCGGAACGCCAAGTAAGGTTCAGCTTTCTGCCCGGCTAGAAAGTTACTGGTCAGTACGTGTGTCGCGGATCGCGTACCCGGACGGTAGGCGTGACGATGCGCACGGCTAAGGGGCAGGATGGAGACATAACCCGCGCGACTCACACAATGGGCCGCTCGGTCCGACACCCGACCAAGAGGAATGCCTGTGGCCACGGAGCGCAAGCGCCCGGTGATCAGCGACGGCCTGCCGAGCCAGCTTCCGGACATCGACCCCGAGGAAACGAACGAATGGGTCGAGTCGCTCGACGGAGTCATCGACGAACGCGGCGCCAAGAGAGCCCGTTACGTTATGTTGCGCCTGCTCGAGCGGGCCCGGGAGCGTCAGGTCGGCGTTCCGCCGCTGACCTCGACGGACTACATCAACACGATCCCGCCGGAGCAGGAACCCTGGTTCCCCGGCGACGAGTTCGTGGAGCGCCGGATCCGGGCCTACATCCGCTGGAACGCCGCGATGCTGGTGCACCGCGCCCAGCGGCCCGAGATCGGCGTGGGCGGGCACATCTCGACGTACGCGTCGAGCGCCAGCCTCTACGAGGTCGGGATGAACCACTTCTTCCGGGGCAAGGACCACCCGGGTGGCGGCGACCACATCTTCTATCAGGGCCACGCCTCCCCCGGCATGTACGCGCGGGCCTTCCTCGAGGGCCGGCTCAGCGAGAACGACCTCGACGGGTTCCGCCAGGAGCTGTCCCACCCCGGCGGCGGCCTGCCGTCGTACCCGCACCCGCGGCTGATGCCGAACTTCTGGGAGTTCCCGACGGTCAGCATGGGCCTGGGCCCGCTGAACGCGATCTACCAGGCGCGGTACAACCGCTACCTGCACAACCGGGGCATCAAGGACACCAGTCAGCAGCGCGTGTGGGCGTTCCTGGGCGACGGCGAGATGGACGAGGTCGAGTCGCTCGGCGCGATCGGCCTGGCCGCCCGTGAGGAGCTCGACAACCTCACCTTCGTGATCAACTGCAACCTGCAGCGCCTCGACGGCCCCGTACGGGGAAACGGCAAGGTGATCCAGGAACTGGAGTCGTTCTTCCGCGGCGCCGGCTGGAACGTCATCAAGGTCGTCTGGGGCCGCGAGTGGGACCCGCTGCTGGCCGCCGACACCGACGGCGCGCTCGTCAACCTGATGAACGTCACGCCCGACGGCGACTACCAGACCTACAAGGGCGAGTCCGGGGCGTACGTACGGGAGAACTTCTTCGGACGTGACCCGCGCACCCGCAAGCTGGTCGAGCACATGAGCGACGACGAGGTCTGGAACCTCAAACGCGGCGGTCACGACTACAAGAAGCTGTACGCGGCGTACAAGGCGGCCACCGAGCACACCGGCCAGCCGACCGTGATCCTCGCCAAGACGATCAAGGGCTGGACCCTGGGCTCGCACTTCGAGGCCCGCAACGCCACCCACCAGATGAAGAAGCTCACGCTTGACGACCTCAAGGGCTTCCGCGACCGGCTCTACCTCGACATCAGCGACAAGCAGCTCGAGGACAACCCGTACCTCCCGCCGTACTACCACCCCGGCGAGAAGTCCGACGAGATGCAGTACATGCTCGAGCGCCGCCGTGAGCTGGGCGGATCCATCCCGACCCGGCGCACCAAGGGCAAGGTGCTGCGGATCCCCGAGTCGAAGGCGTTCGGCGACGTCAAGCGGGGCAGCGGCAAGCAGAAGATCGCCACCACGATGGCGTTCGTCCGCCTGCTGAAAGACCTCATGAAGGACAAGGAGTTCGGCGCCCGCTGGGTCCCGATCATCCCGGACGAGGCCCGTACGTTCGGCATGGACTCGCTCTTCCCGACCAAGAAGATCTACTCGCCGCACGGCCAGACCTACACCTCGGTCGACCGCGAGCTCTTCCTGTCGTACAAGGAAGCGACCAACGGCCAGATCCTGCACGAGGGGATCAACGAGGCCGGGTCGACCGCGAGCTTCATCGCCGCCGGCACCTCGTACGCCACGCACGACGAGCCGATGATCCCGCTGTACATCTTCTACTCGATGTTCGGGTTCCAGCGCACGGCCGACGAACTGTGGGCGGCGGCCGACCAGATGACCCGGGGCTTCCTGCTCGGGGCCACCGCGGGGCGCACCACGCTCAACGGTGAGGGCCTGCAGCACGAGGACGGCCACTCGCTGCTGATCGCGGCGACGAACCCGGCTGTGGTCGCCTACGACCCGGCGTTCGCGTTCGAGATCGCGCACATCGTCGAGGACGGCCTGCACCGGATGTACGGCGAGAAGCAGGAGAACGTCTTCTACTACCTCACCGTCTACAACGAGCCGGCCGTGCAGCCCGCCGAACCCGCCGAGGTCGACCGGGAGGGCCTGCTCAAGGGCATCTACCGGTACGCGGCGGCGCCCGAGGCGAACGGTCCGAAGGCGCAGCTGCTGGCGTCCGGCACCGGCATGGCCTGGGCCCTGAAGGCGCAGACGCTGCTCGCCCAGGACTGGGGCGTGAGCGCCGACGTCTGGTCGGTCACCTCGTGGACCGAGCTGCGCCGCGACGCGATCGAGGCCGAGGAGCACAACCTGCTGCACGCCGGCGATCAGCCGCGCAAGCCGTACATCCAGCAGAAGCTGGAGGGCACGGAGGGCCCGGTCGTCGCGGTCAGCGACTTCATGCGGGCGGTGCCCGACCTGATCGCCCGCTGGGTGCCGAACGACTACACGTCGCTGGGCACCGACGGATTCGGCATGAGCGACACCCGGCACGCCCTGCGGCGTCACTTCCACGTCGACGCCGAGTCGGTCGTCGTCGCCACGCTGCGCCAGCTCGCGCTGGGCGGCAAGGTGCCGTCGCACGTGCCGGCCGAGGCGGCCAAGAAGTACGCGATCGACGACGTGAACGCGGCTCCGGTCGGCGAGACCGGCGGCGACAGCTGAGCAACTGGGCAAACCGCCGGATCCGCTCGAAAGCGGGCGGATCCGGCGTCTACGTCTCAGCTCGTCCCTCGCCCCGCCGATAAGGCTAGGTGGGACGGAACAGCCGTGGGATGCAGATCAGTCACAAGCTCCTCGCCCTGGGCCTCGGCGGGGTGATCGGGACGGCCGCCGTGCTGGTGCTCGTGGGCGCCGGGGAGAGCGGCAGCTTCGCCGCAGGAACCGAGCGCGAGGTGGTGGCGCAGAACGCCGCCTCCCTGGAACGCACCACGGCCGACGTGACGACCCTGGTGCAGTCGGTCGGCGACGAGGTGCAGAACAGCGTCAACGTCAGCATGCGCGCGGCCGCCGAGCTGCTGGCGCAGCGCGGCGGCGCCCGCTTCTCCGACGAGACGACCACGTGGACGGCCACCAACCAGGTGACCCAGGCCAAGACCTCGGTACGCCTTCCCCGGCTCACCGTGGACGGCACGTGGCTCGGGCGCAACGACGACTTCAAGGTGACGACCCCGTTCGTCGACGACGCGGCGAAGCTGTCCAGTTCGGTGATCACCGTGTTCCAGCGGATGAACGCCGCCGGCGACCTGCTGCGGGTCGGCACGACCGTGAAGGCCGCCAACGGCGCCCGCGCGATCGGCACGTACATCCCCGCGACCGGCCCGGACGGCAAGCCCAACACGGTCGCGGCCGCGATCAAGGCGGGCAAGCCGTACCGGGGCGTGGCCCAGGTGGTCGGCACCCCGTACGTCTCGGCCTACGACCCTGTCAAGAACGCGGCGGGCGAGGTCATCGGCGCCCTGTACGCCGGCATCCCGCAGACCGAGGCGCTGGCCAACCTGACCGAGGCGGTCGAGGCGGGTGAGGTCGGCGCGAACGGCTGGCTCACCGTCTTCAGCACCGCGGCCGCCGACCAGGGCCGGGTCGTCGCCTCCAACACCCGGACCGCGACGGGCAGTGCCGACCTCGAGTCGACCGATGCCGCCGGCGCCGAGTGGGTCAAGGAGCTGGTGGCCAAGGCGCCCACGCTCACCGAGGGACAGACCTGGACCACCAAGTACCAGCTGCCCGGTTCGGGCGGCGCCGAGGCCGGGCCGACCACCACGACGGTCGCCTTCTACGCGCCGTACTCCTGGGCCATCGTGGTCGGCGGGTACGACAACGACGCGGCCGGCCCGGTCAACACGGTCCGCGACGGGCGTTCGGAAATGCTCTGGACCCTCGTCGTGGCGGCGGTGCTGCTGACGCTGATCGGCGGCATCATCGCGGGCGTGCTGGCCCGGCGCATCTCGCGCCGCCTGGCCGGGCTGACCGGGGGGCTGTCCCGGCTGGCCGAGCGCGATCTGACGGTGACCGTGCCGGTCCACGGCACCGACGAGATCGCCACGGCGTCGGCCGCCCTCAACACGGCAGCCGGGCAACTGCGTACGGTGATGATCGAGGTCACCACCGCGTCGCAGGAGGTGACCTCGACCGCCGGGCACGTGGCCGCGACCGGCGGCGAGCTGGCCGGCTCGGCCGAGGCGGCGTCGAGCCGCGCGGGCGCGGTCAACCACGCCGCCGAGAGCGTCTCGACCGTGGTGCAGACCGTGGCCGCGGGCGCCGAGGAGATGGGCGCCTCGATCCGCGAGATCTCGAGCAACGCGCAGGACGCGGCGGACGCCGGCCGCGACGGCGTGGGCCTGACCGCGACCGCCGCCGGCGTGATCGGCGAGCTGCGCAACTCCACCACCAAGATCGCTGACGTGGTGCGGCTGATCGCCGGCATCGCCGAGCAGACCAACCTGCTGGCGCTGAACGCGACCATCGAGGCGGCCCGGGCCGGCGAGACCGGCAAGGGCTTCGCCGTGGTCGCCAACGAGGTCAAGGAGCTGGCCCAGGAGACGGCGCGGGCCACCGAGGACGTGACCGCGCGGGTCGCAGCGATCGAGAACGACACCACCCGGGCGGTCGACGCCATCGAGGCCATCACGGCCCGGATCGCGCAGGTCAACGACTATCAGACGGCGATCGCGGCGGCGGTCGAGGAGCAGGCCGCGACGACCGCCGAGATGGCCCGCAACATTTCCGAGGTGGCGTCGGGCAGCCGGGACATCGCCGAGGGCATCGGGGTGGTCAGCGGCGCCGTGGAGGGCACCCGCGCCTCGGTGTCGGTGTCGCATCAGGCCGCCGACGAGCTGAACTCCACCGCGCGACGGCTGACCACGCTGGTGAACCGGTTCACCGTGTAGGCGTACGGCGGCGCCGGGACGCACGTTAAGTGTTCGTTCGAATGCGTTCCGGAGTATGGACCGGTGGTGCGAGATTTCCGTAAGCTGCCCCCGTGGGTGGCAACGGGGCCTTCCCGAGAGATCGGTGATCCTCTAATCTCCGAGGAAATACGCCCCATCAGGAGGCCGGATGGCCGTCGCTCACGGAGTCCCCGTCCTCGCCACGCCGGTCGAACCCGTTCGCCGGTCGTGGATCGGGTTGTTGTTCGCGGCCAACCTGGGGCTCTGGATGGCGTACTTCACGCCGATCCAGGTGCTCCTGCCCGAGCAGGTCGCCGAGATCACGCCGGACAGCAAAGAGCTGTGGCTGGGCGTCGTCACCGGCATCGGCGCGGTCGTGGCCATTGTGGTCAACCCCCTGGCGGGCGCGCTCTCCGACCGTACGAGGATCAAGCTCTTCGGACGCCCGTACGGGCGAAGGCATGTCTGGACGCTGGCCGGGTGCATCCTGTCGGTGCTGTCGATCGCGGTGCTGGCCGAGGCGTCCAACCTGCTCACGGTGATCGTGGCCTGGTGCTTCGTGACGGTCGGCATCAACGTCATGCTGGCCTCGCTGACCGCCGCCGTGCCCGACCGGGTGCCGATCGCGCAGCGCGGGCTGGTGTCCGGCTGGATCGGCATGCCGCAGGCGCTCGGCCTGGTCATGGGGGCCATCCTGGTCACGGCCGTGTTCACCGACATCGGCACCGGCTACATCGCGCTCGGGCTCGGGCTGGTCGTGCTGGCCGTGCCGTTCGCCCTGCTCACCAAGGACGACCCGCTGCCGCCGGGCACCAAGGTCCGGGCCCGCTGGAAGATCGACCTGCGTGGGCACCCCGACTACATGTGGGCCTGGGGCACCCGGTTCCTGGTGCAGCTGGGCAACGCGCTGGGCACGCTGTACCTGCTCTACTTCCTCGACGACGCGGTCGGGCTGGACGACCCGGACACCGGCCTGCTCTACATGATCCTGCTCTACACGGTAGGCATGATCAGCACCGCCATGATCGGCGGCTGGCTCTCCGACCGGGTCGGCCGACGCAAGATCTTCGTGATCTGGTCGGGCGTGCTGATCGCGATCGCCGCCACCCTGCTGGCGATCTGGCCCACCTGGACGATCTCGCTGGTCGCGGCGTTCCTGTTCGGCATGGGTTTCGGCGTCTACCTGGCCGTCGACACCGCGCTGATCACCCAGGTGCTGCCCAGCCAGGCCGACCGGGCCAAGGACCTGGGCGTGATCAACATCGCCAGCGCCGCCCCGCAGGCGCTCGGCCCGTTGCTGGCCGCCCCCATCGTGACCAGCCTGGGCGGCTACCCCGCCCTGTTCGGCGCCACCGCGCTGGTCAGTCTGGTCGGGGCCGTGGCGGTGGTGAAAATCCGCTCGGTGCCCTAGGTAGTCTGGTCGGGTGACTGTTCGCGTACGCTTCGCCCCCTCCCCGACCGGCATGTTCCACGTCGGCGGCGCCCGCTCGGCGCTGCAGAACTGGATCTATGCCAAGCAGCACGACGGCGTCTTCGTGCTCCGGATCGAGGACACCGACGCCGCCCGCAACCGTCCCGAGTGGACCGAGGGCATCATCTCCGCGCTCGACTGGATCGGGATCGAGCGCGGGTCGTACGAGGGACCGCATTTCCAGTCGTCCTACGCGCAGGACCACACCGCGGCGGCCACCCGGCTCTACGGCGAAGGCAAGGCCTACTACTGCGGTTGCAGGCGCGAGGACGTCATCGCCCGCACCGGCAACCAGCACACCGGTTACGACGGCTTCTGCCGTGACAAGGGCTACGGGCCGGGCGAGGGCCGCGCGCTGCGCTTCCGCACCCCCGACGAGGGCGAGACCGTCGTCGAGGACCTGGTGCGCGGCAAGCCCACCTTCGAGAACAAGCTGATGGAGGACTTCGTCATCGCGCGCAGCGACGGCTCGGCGGTCTTCCTGCTGGCCAACGTCGTCGACGACATGTCGATGGACATCACGCACGTGATCCGGGCCGAGGAGCACCTGCCCAACACGCCCAAGCAGCAGCTGCTGTGGGAGGCGCTGGGGCACACCCCGCCGGTCTGGGCGCACGTGCCCGTCATCGTCAACGAGAAGCGGCAGAAACTGTCCAAGCGCCGCGACAAGGTGGCCCTGGAAAGCTACCGCGACGAGGGCTACCTGGCCGCCGCGATGAAGAACTACCTGATGCTGCTCGGCTGGGCGCCCTCCGACGACCGCGAGATCGTGCCGTGGCAGGTCATCGAGGAGGAGTACCGCCTCGAGGACGTCAACCACGCGTCCGCGTTCTTCGACGTCAAGAAGCTGCGCGCGTTCAACGGCGACTACATCCGCGCCCTCTCGGTCCCCGAGTTCATCCAGCTCTGCACGCCGTGGCTGAGCGGCACCGACACGATCCCGGCCCCACCGTGGGAGCCGGCCGCGTTCGACGCCGAGGTGTTCACGGCCGTGGCCCCGCTCGCGCAGACCCGCATCGCGGTGCTGAGCGAGATCGTGGAGTACGTCGATTTCTTCTTCCTCGACGAGCCGGCGATCGACGAGGCGTCGTGGGCCAAGGCGATGAAGGAGGGCGCGGCCGACATCCTGGACGCCACGGTCGCCGCGTTCGAGCGGCTCGACGTGTGGTCGGCCGAGCCGCTCAAGGCCGCGCTCGAAGAGGTGGGCATGGCTCGCGAGCTCAAACTCGGCAAGACCCAGGCCCCCGTACGCGTCGCGGTGACCGGCCGCTCGGTGGGGCTCCCGCTGTTCGAGTCGATCGAGGTGCTGGGCAAGGAGCGCACGCTCGCCCGGCTGCGGGCCGCCCGCGCGCGCCTCTGACCCATTTGCTCCCCTTTACCGCATGTGGGGTCCGGTCGGCTATTCGCCCGCCGCCGTAACGGTGGTGAAATCCGCTGAGCGGGTGACCGGGCCCCTTCCGCGTTGCGCGGACTGGGTACTATCTCGCCACTGATCAACGGCCGTCGTCGTCTCGAAGGTCATCCTCCGGATGGCAACAATTCGTGCGGCCCGAGATGCGCCCGGGCGTCTGCTCGGGAAGGCTTAGGACTCGGTCGTTCCACGTCAAAGGTGGACGGCGGATGGCTCGCGAAGCCATGTCCACCACGGGGGCGGGGAGGCCGGACGATGGTTCGAGGGGCGATCACGCGGTTCGTTGCGGCGACCGGAGTGCTTGCGGCTGCGGCCGTGCTGGCGGCCGGGCTCGCGCCCGGCGCCGCGATGGCGGAGGGCGCGCCCAAACCGGCGCCGAAGCCGAACACCATCCAGATCACCGGCAAGGGCATCGACGACCCGATCGTCATCACCCAGGGCGACAGCAAGCGGCTCTTCTCGAGCCTGCTCAGCGAGGTCAACTGGATGTACTCGGCCCGGTCCCAGACGGCCGCGCTGCCCGCCGACAAGCTCGGCGCGAAATACACGATCACGGTGCTGGCCGGCAAGACGGGCCTGCAGACGTACGACGTGTTCCCGTCGGCCGTCGGCGGCCCGCGGGCGCACCGCCTGGCCAAGCAGCCCGGCGGCAAGAAAGCGGCCGAGGGCTGGTTCTACGGCCGGCTCACCCTGCCCGAGACGTTGCGGGTCAGCGGCGTGCCGCTCGAGGCCAAGCCGGACGTGGTCGGTGGCGGCATCGGCGGCGGCATCGGTGAGGACCTGGTCGAGGACGCCGAGGCGGCCGCGGGCGTCGACGAGGTGCTCGGCGAGATGCGCCGGCTGTACCTGCTCAACGGCGCGGTCATCGCGGTGATCTTCATCGGCGTGGCCGGCATCGCGTTCCTGATCCGCCGCCGGGTCTAGTCCCAATGCCGGGTAGTTAAGGGTCCGGGCTGGGTGTCAAGGTGGTCCGGCGAGGATGGTGAGGCTGATGGTGGCCTGGTAGGTGCGCCGGTCGATGTTTGGGCCGCGGGCGTTGTATTTGGAGATGGCTCGTTTGACGGTGCGGGCGTTGACGCGTAGCCGTCGGGCGGGCAGGAGGTCGTCGAGGACGAGGCGGCCGATCTTGCCGATCAGGTCGATGACGGTGTCGGCGATGACACCCGCGGCTTGGATGACCTGGTCACGGGCGGCGTGCAGGGCGATGGTGAAGCTGGCCCGGTCCGGGTCTGTGCTGGTGTCGCTGTTGGTGGCGTCGGTCATCGCGGTGCGCAGGATCTGGTAGGTGACCAGCAGCGCGTGGATTTCCTGGTCGACGCCGGTCGGGGTGCGTGCTCGTAGTACCCGGCCGTCGAGGATGCTCGATTTGATCTCCAGGTAGGCGGTCTCGATTTCCCACCGCTCGTGATAGAGCCGCAAGATCGTCGTGGCGGGGTAGGCGTCCGGGTCGAGCAGGGTGGTGATCAGCCGGTAGACACCGGTGACCGTGCCGGCCTTTGTCTTGATGCTGATCTCGGCGTCGATGACCCGGACGCTCTGGCCGCCGAACATCGACCGGTAGGAGCCGTCGACCAAACGGTGCAGTACGGGAAGCTTCGGACCACCACGGCCGGTCTTGGCCCGGACGAGCAGATGTGATCCGCAGCCGGTCACGAGGTTGAGCAGCTGACCGGCGGCGAAGTTGCGGTCGGCCAGCAACAGCACCCCGGCGGGTAGCCGGGCGAGAAGATCCTTGGCATACGTGGTCTCGCCGCTGGTGATCGGCCCGAACACGGCGTCCATCACCGATCGGGTGCCGCAGGCCATGATCGTGACCAGCCGCAGCATCGGATAGCTCGACCCGCCGGTGCGTCCGCCGCGTTGTTTGGAGTATCGGGCCAGGTTCGCCGTGGTGTCGGCCGTGAACAAGGTGGTGCCGTCGATCGCGCAGACCAGCAGACCGCGCCAGCGCACCGGCCCGGCCATGCTGGCTGCCGGGCCGCGCAGCAGGTCGAACAACGCCCGTAACGGTTGCGGGCCGACCCGGGCACGGGCCTTGGTCAACGCGGCCGCGCTCGGGTCCGTGACCGGCAGCCCGTCCAGGCCACTGATCAGGCGTTGCCACACCTGCCGATAGCCGATCTCGGCGAACAAACACCCCGCGAGCAACAGATACACCACGACCCGCGAGGGCAGGTCCCGAACCCGCTGCTGAGTACAGCGGGTCTGAGCCAGGACCGTATCGATCATCTCGAACGGCACCTGTTGGGTCAGCTCACCCAGATGACCCGGCGCGAACGGGCCTGCCGCGACCCGGACCACACGCGTAATGACAGACTGAACCAACAGCGGGGCTCCCGGCGGTAAGGCATGTCTTTGGCGGACGTACCTCTCCTACCGGAGTCCCGCTGCCAGTCTCAGCACCAACACACCCTCTTGACCAACCACCGCCGCGCTTAACTACCCGGCATTGGGTCTAGTCCCGCTCCTCGACCGGGGTCTCGAAGTCGGGGCAGCCCTTGTCGCAGTCCTCGTCGGGGCCGAACGCCTCGAACACGCGCTCGTCGGTGGCGATCTGCTCGACCTGGGCGCCGGTGAGGGCCGGCCGCCCGCGGTCCGCCCCCGCGTCCCGCTTCCCGGCGGCCATGACAGCCACCGTACGGCCGTCGTCGAGCCGCCGCGCGATGGTCTGCCGCACCTGGCGATCCGGGTCGTCCACATCGTCGTAGCGGACGAACTCCAGACCAGCGGCACGGTCCGGGCGGGCACACTCGCCGGGGTCCGCCGCCACGGGGAAACACCACTTCTTGCGTACGTCGAACGCCGCGACCTGCACGGCGCCGCGGGACCGACCGTCCGAGTCGGTGATCTCGTACCGGCGCCAGCCGTCCCCGCGTTCCGGCTGCCCCGGCCGTACGCGCAGCTCACGGCCCTCGACCAGCGGCTCGATCACGTCGCGCACCCGGTCAGCCGGAGCCGGGCTGGGCTTAGCGGTGAGCACCGGGGCCTGGCTGGGCTTCTCGACTGGCGCCGGCGGCGGCGTCAACAGGGCCGACGTCAGCACGTAGCCGAGCACCGCGATGATCCCCGCGGTCGCGGCGCCCAGCGCGAGCACGGCCTGCGTACGGCGCCGGCGCAACCGATCGGCCCGGCGGAAGACGGCGTCGACCTCGTCACCGATCGGCGGTTCCCCCTCCAGCACATGCTCGAGGAGCCGGCTCAGCGGCGCGCTCATCCGGCCATCGCTGCCTCGGACTCGCCGAGCAGCTTCTCCAAGGCGGCCAGCCCGGCCCGCTCGTACGCGGTGACCTGCTCGTCGTCGAGGTCCAGCATGGCCCCCGTGGCGTCCACGTCGAACCCGTCGAAGTAGCGCAGCACCAGCACGGCCCGGCACCGCGGCGCCAGCTTGTGCAGGGCGTCCAGCAGCAGGATGGACTCGGCTTCCACCCCCGCCGCACCGGCCGACGCCACAAAGACGTGCTCCCGGCGGCGGTTACGGCGGCGGCAGGCCTCCATCAGGTCGGACCACGCGAAGACGTCCGGGTCGGCGACCGCGCCGCGGCGGCTGTCGGCCACCAGGCGGGCCAGGGCGGCGTGGGTCAGCTCGGAAGCCATCTGCCAGTCGCCGCACATCAGGAACGCCGTACGGCGCAGCTGGGGCAAGCGGCTGGTGACGAACTCGCGCAGGGCCTCATCACGCAGGCGGCTCTTGCCGTCGTGCTTCGCCACGTGGTTGTCGCCGGACATAGGCCCTTTATAGGCGGGAAACCCCCTGTTCGGTGCCGAACGCCGATCACGCGACTCGAACGGCGACCTCGACGAGGCGTACCAGATCGGCCAGGTCGGCCTCGAACTCGTCGTCGCTGTCGCTCGCCACGACGGTCGCGCCGGTCACCTCGCCGGTCGCGTAGCCCAGCAGGAAAGCGAGGAACATGCGGGCCATCCGCGGGATGTGGGCCTCGGGCACCCCCGCGTCGTGCAGCACGCCCCGCAGCGCCGCGGTCAGCCAGGAGGCCGAGGCGCCGGCGGCGGGCCGGTTGAGCAGCAGGGGGAACGCGCCCGGGTGCCGCTTGGCCAATGCCCGTACGGACCGGCCCAGTGCCCGCAGGCGGTGCCGCCAGTCGTCGGGGCGGTCCCCGCCCACCTCGTCGCCGAGTTCCAGGCTGAGCAGGTCCACCAGGCCGTCCAGGAGGGCGTCCTTGCCACCGACGTACGGGTAGAGGGCCATCGACGTGAGCCCGACCCGCTCGGCCACCGCCCGCATCGACATGGCGGCGAGGCCGCGCTCGTCCACCAGAGCCAGCGCCTGGTCGAGGATCAGCCGTCTCTTGTCGTCCACCGGTCCACCGTTCCCGCCCTGGTGCGCCTTCCCGGAGGACGCGCCCGCCGGTCTCGCCCGGCTGCCGCTGTGCGCGTGCGGCTTTGGCCGTTCTTATCGGCTCTTATCCTCCCACGAAGCATGTAACCGGTTCGGATGCGGGCGGTGGGTTCGGATCGGGGCGTTCTCCTACCGGGCGCTGTCGGCTGGGGCGGGTCTCGCGAGACCGGGGCGGACCGTTCGGCGTGTCGGGACGATCGGCCTGTTGTCAGTCACCGGAGAGCCCGTCGCCGGATCCGGCCTGCCGTCGCGCTGCGGGTCCGGGGCGGGCGCTGCGGGTCCGGTGCGGGCGCTGCCCGTCCGGTGCGGGCGCTGCCGTCCGGGGCGGGCGCTGCCGTCCGGGGCGGGCGCTGCCGTCCGGGGCGGGCGCTGCCGTCCGGTGCGGGCGCTGCGGGACCAGTGGGCGGGCGCTGCCCCTCCGGTGCGGGCGCTGCCGGACCAGTGGGCGGGCGCTGCCCCTCCGGTGCGGGCGCTGCCGGACCAGTGGGCGGGCGCTGCCCCTCCGGTGCGGGCGCTGCCGGACCAGTGGATGACCCCGATCACGATGACGCAGCGGCGGGCGCAGCCGGGAACGGATCGTTGCGCCCCGCCCTCAGATCCGGACGGCTGTCAGCACCAGCGGCCCGGCGGGCGGCCGCGGCCAGCGGCCCGGCGGCGCGGACGCACCGCCCCGTGCAGGTGGGCGCCCGCCCAACCCCGCAGCTCGGTGCGGCAAGCGCCCCGGCTCGGACCCGAGTCCGGATCGTCCTGGTCGGCCGGTGGTTCCTCCACTGCCGGCACGGCGATCACCGGAAGGGCCGCGGCCAGCGTCTCCGCCGGCTGCGCGGGTTCGTTCTCCCGTTCCGTCATCTCGCCTCCCCTCAGCATGTTCGCGCTCATTGATCGGCAGCTGGCGGCCCACTTTTACCCCCTGGCGGCCGCAAGTCTGCCGACGCTAGGACGACACCCTGCCAGGTCACCGACCGAAGTCGCGGCAGGGGCTGACCGCTACTCCGGACTATAAGCCCACAATCGGACAAATCGCTCGGCACGCGACGTCGCCACTCCCGGACAAAACCGGAAAACACCCCACGCCGCGCACCCGCTGTGGACAGCCCGAAATCCCGCCCACCGCACCTGTGGACAACTCGCCACCCCGGCTTGACTCCCCGCTAAGTTCCCACCCGAAGCCCCCCGGGTGGGTGGTCAGGGGCGGAGGGCAAAGGCCAGGAGCAGTCAACAAATCAGGACCAGCACCCAGGGGGAGATCGGTGAGCGCGTGCCGGCCCCGCCCACCCGGGAACGCAGCATGCCAGGACCGCGCCCCCATCAGGGCCGTGGCACGCTGGGGACGTGTCCGAGAGCGCACCACCCCGGGGAGCCGCCAAACCGCCCCCCGCAGCCACCCTGCGGCGTATCGAGCGGCACGCCGGCGCCCTGGCCACCTCGGCCGTGGCGCGCATGGACGAGACGCTTCCGTGGTTCCGCGCCCTGCCGGCCGATCAGCGGTCGCAGGTCATGCTCGTGGCTCAGGCCGGTGTCCGCTCGCTGGTGGAGTGGCTGCGGTCGGGCGGGGTGGTGGCGCCCGCCACGCAGGAGATCTCCGATGACGTGTTCGCCGCGGCGCCCCGGGCGTTGGCTCGGTCGATCACGTTGACGCAGACCGTGCAGCTCATCAAGGTCACGATCGATGTGGCGGAGGCCGAGGTGGCCGCGATGGCCGCGCCGGGCGAGGAGGAGCCGCTGTTGCAGGCGATCCTCAAGTTCTCACGCGAGATCGCCTTCTCCGCGGCCCGAGTGTACGCCCGCGCCGCCGAGTCGCGGGGCGCCTGGGACGCGCGGTTGCAGGCCCTGCTGGTCGACGCCCTGTTGCGGGGTGACTCGTCGGACGTGCTGGCCAGCCGGGCCGCCGCGCTGGGCTGGGCCGACGCGCCGCCGGTGGCCGTGGTGGTGGGGCGCTCGCCGGGCGGTGACATCACGGCTGTGCTGCACGCGGTCTACCGGGCCGCCCGCCGGGCCCGCATCGAGGTGATCGGCGGGGTGCACGGCGACCGGCTCGTGGTGGTGATGGGCGGCGCGACCGATCCGATGGCCTCGGCGGGGGCGTTGGCCGGGAGTTTCGGGGAGGGGCCGATCGCGGTCGGGCCGGCGGTGCCGTCGCTCGACCAGGCCACGGAGTCGGCCCGGGCCGCCTTGGCCGGGTTCCGCGCGGCGCCGGCCTGGCCCGGCGCGCCGAATCCGGTGGCCGCCGACGACTTGCTGCCCGAGCGGGCCCTGGCCGGTGACATGGAGGCGCGGCGGACGTTGCGGCACGACGCGTACGGGTCTTTGATGCGGGCCGGCAGTGGGCTGGTGGAGACGTTGGACGCCTTCTTCGCCACCGGCGGCGTGCTCGAGAGCACCGCCCGTGAGTTGTTCGTGCACCCCAACACCATCCGGTACCGGCTCAAACGGGTCACCGAGGTCACCGGGTTGTCGCCGCTGGACGGCCGGGACGCGTTCGCGCTCCGGATCGCGCTGACCGTGGGACGCCTGGACCCTGCGACGTAGCTCACCCTCGGCGAAGGGGTCGTTCGCAGGCCTTCAAAGCCGGGCAAAGGGGGGTGATCCTCGGACACGTTTGTAGGATTCCCACAACAGTCGTCGTAGGGTTTGGTAGACGCCGCCAACCCCGCAACCGCGACCGATCCGGAAGAGTCGAGGACGTGCTCGCCGTACTCTCCCCCGGCCAGGGTTCCCAGAAGCCCGGCTTCCTGACCCCGTGGCTCGACCTGCCCGGCGCCGACACCAACCTGCGGTGGTGGTCGGCACTCGCCGGCGCCGACCTGCTGCGTCTCGGCACCGTGGCCGAGGCCGACGAGATCAAAGACACCGCCCGTACGCAACCTCTGCTGGTCGCCGCGTCACTGCTCGCGGCCGGCGAGCTGCCGCTGGAACAGGTCGACGTGGTCGCCGGTCACAGCGTCGGCGAGCTGGGCGCGACGGCGATCGCGGGGGTGTTCTCGGCTGAGGTCGCGATCGCGCTGGCCGGCGTACGGGGGAAGGAAATGGCTGCTGCCTGCGCGCTGGAACCCACGGGGATGAGCGCGGTGCTCGGCGGCGACCCTGAGGAGGTGCTCGCCGCGCTCGAGAAGCACGGCCTGCACCCGGCCAACCGCAACGCCACCGGCCAGGTCGTCGCGGCCGGGTCGCTCGACGGGCTGGCCCAGCTGGCGGCCGAGCCGCCCGAGAAGGCCCGCGTACGCCCCCTCGAGGTCGCAGGCGCATTCCACACGCCCTACATGGCGCCCGCCGAGACCGCGCTGGCCGCCGTCGCCGGTGGGATGACCGTCGCCGATCCCGTCCGCACGCTGCTGTCCGACCTGGACGGCACGGCTGTGACGCAGGGCCGCGAGATGGTCGAGCGCCTGGTCCGCCAGGTCACCGCGCCGGTCCGCTGGGATCTTGTGATGCGCGCGCTGGCCGATCTCGGCGTCACCGGCGTGATCGAGCTGCCGCCCGCCGGCACCCTGGCCGGGCTGGTCAAGCGCGAGCTCAAGGGCGAAGGGGCCCCTGAGATCGTCACCCTCAACACGCCGGACGACCTGCCCGCCGCCCGCGACCTCATCGCCCGGCACAGTGGGCACCCGATCGAAGGAGCAACACGATGACCGCGGGCACCCGCATTCTCGCGATGGGGCACTACCAGCCCTCGCGCGTCGTCACCAACGACGATCTCGCGGCGACGATCGACACCAACGACGAGTGGATCAAGAGCCGGGTCGGCATCGCCGAGCGGCGGATCGCCGACGGCGAGTCGGTCGCCGACATGGCCACCTTCGCGGCCGAGAAGGCGCTGGCCGCCTCGGGCCTGACCGCGGCCGACATCGACCTGGTCACCGTGGCCACCTGCTCCTCGGTCGACCGCTGCCCCAACGTGGCGACCCGGGTGGCGGCGCGGCTGGGCATCAACGCCCCCGCGGCGTACGACCTCAACACCGCGTGTTCCGGCTTCTCGTACGCGCTGGGCACCGCCGACCACGCGGTCCGGGCCGGCGCGTCGCGCAACGCCCTGGTCATCGGCGCCGAGAAGCTGTCCGACGTCACCGACTGGACGAACCGTACGACCGCCGTGCTCTTCGGCGACGGCGCCGGCGCGGCCATCGTGACCGGGGTGGCCGACGGTGAGCAGCCCGGCATCGGCCCGGTGCTGTGGGGCTCGGCGCCCGAGAAGGGTGACGCCCTGCGCATCGAGGGCTGGCAGCCCTACATCGAGCAGGACGGCCAGACGGTGTTCCGCTGGGCGACCACCGCGCTCGCCCCGTTCGCACTCGAGACCTGCGAGAAGGCCGGGATCAAGCCGTCCGAGCTGGCCGCTTTCGTGCCGCACCAGGCCAACACCCGCATCATCGACGGCATCGTCAAGCGTCTGGGCCTGGGCCCCGAGGTCGTCGTGGCCAAGGACATCATCCACTCGGGCAACACCTCCGCGGCCAGTGTGCCGCTGGCCCTGTCGAAGCTGATCGAGAGCGGCGAGGTCGCCTCGGGCGCCCCGGTGCTGCTCTTCGGCTTCGGCGGCGGCCTCACCTACGCCGGCCAGGTCGTTCGCTGTCCGTAAGCGTTGATCAACCGGAGCAGTCCCCACCCATTGGAGAGGAAACACCAGAACATGGCTACTCGCGAAGAGATCACCTTGGGCCTCGCCGAGATCCTCGAGGAGGTCGCCGGCGTGAACCCGGACGACGTCGCCGAGGGCAAGTCCTTCACCGACGACCTGGACGTCGACTCGCTGTCCATGGTCGAGGTCGTGGTGGCCGCCGAGGAGAAGTTCGGCGTCAAGATCCCCGACAACGAGGTGCAGAACCTCAAGACCGTCGGCGACGCCGTCAGCTACATCGAGGCGAACCACTGACATGAGTAACGTCGACGTCGTCGTCACCGGGCTCGGCGCGACCACCCCGTTGGGCGGGGACGTCGCGTCCACCTGGGACGCTTTGCTGGCCGGCCGCTCCGGGGTGAGCCGACTCACCGCGGAGTGGGCCGAGCAGCTCACTGTCAAGATCGGGGCGCAGCTCAAGGTCGACCCGTCCGAGGTCATCGAGCGGGTGCGGATGCGCCGGCTCGACCGTTCCGAGGCCATCGCGCTGATCGCCGCCAAGCAGGCCTGGGCCGACGCCGGCCTGGAGGGCGCCGAGATCGACAAGGAACGCCTGGCCGTCAGCCTCGGCAGCGGCATAGGGGGTGCCCTCACGCTGCTCAGCCAGGACGACATCCTGGAGGAGTCCGGGCAGCGCAAGGTCAGCCCGCACACGGTGCCGATGCTCATGCCCAACGGGCCGGCGGCCTGGGTCGGCATCGAGCTCGGGGCGCAGGCCGGGGTGCACGCCATGGCCAGCGCCTGCGCGACCGGCGCCGAGGCGATGGCTCTGGGCCTCGACATCATCCGGTCCGGCCGGGCCGACATGGTTCTGGCGGGTGGCACCGAAGCGGTGATCCACCCCCTGCCGTACGCCGGTTTCGCCAACATGCGGGCCATGTCGACCCGCAACGACGAGCCGGAGAAGGCCTCCCGTCCGTGGGACAAGGGGCGCGACGGGTTCGTCTTCGGCGAGGGTTCGGGCGCGCTGGTGCTCGAACGGGCCGACCACGCGAAGGCCCGCGGCGCGCGGATCTACGCACGGCTGGCCGGCGCCGGCATCACCTCGGACGGCTACGACATCGTCCAGCCCGACCCGGAGTGCAAGGGCGGGGCGCGGGCGATGAGCCGGGCGATCCGCGACGCCGGGCTGACCGGCGCCGACATCGCGCACGTCAACGCCCACGCCACGTCGACCCCGGTCGGCGACATGGGCGAGATCGTCGGCATCAAGGCGGCGGTCGGCACCCACCCGGTGATCACCTCGACCAAGTCGATGTCCGGTCACCTGCTGGGCGCGGCGGGCGCTCTCGAGTCGATCGCCACCATCCTGGCCATCCGGGACGGCGTGGTTCCGCCCACGATCAACCTGGACGACCCGGACGACAAACTCGACCTCGACGTGGCGGCGCACAAGGCCCGCCCGCTCGAGATCAACGCGGCGATGAACAACTCGTTCGGCTTCGGCGGTCACAACGTCGCGCTCGTCTTCACCCGCGCCTGATCGTTGACCTCCAGGAGGGCCCGGCCGCTCGGCCGGGCCCTTTCAACACGCCGTACGGGGTAGTCCCGGCACCGCGACCGGTGACCGGCCCGGGGCTTTGGCCTTGCCCGCGACCACGGCGGCCAGGGCGTTCAGCGACAACTTGCTCGACGAGTACGTGGCCACGAGCACCGGCGACTTCGCGGCGGCCAGCAGGTATGGCGTGTCCATGGCAACCGTCACCCGAGCCGCCGGCGAGAGGTCCACCGACTTGTCCCCGTAGCCGACGAGGTGGATCACCGTGCCGCCCGCGGCCCGTACGTCGAAACCCTGAGCCTGCAGAGCCCGTACGAGGTTCACGCGCGCCACCTCACGGCCGCCCGACGCCGTGACGGTGACCGGCCCGCTCAGCAGCGCCCCCGAGCAGGGCCCGCGCAGCACCGTGATCGACGCGGCGTCGAGCGCCCCGACCGCCTGCTCGTGGGCCGGCGAGGCGACAACCGACAGGCCGGGCTGCTTCTTGGCGGCGGTGCGGAATTTGAGCGTCAGGATGCGGGTGGCCGCCTGGACCAGGCGTTCCTTCTTGAGCGAGCCGTCCTTGAGCCCGGCCAGGATGCCGTCGCGGGCGGCGGCGATGTTCGGCGGCATCAGCAGCATGTCGTTGCCGGCGTTGAGGGCCCGTACGGCGGCCTCGCCCGGCGCCCATTTCATCGCGGGCGGCATGTTCATCGCGTCGGTGACCGCGACGCCGGTGAACTTGAGTTGCCCGCGCAGCACATCCGTCATGATCTTTTTGGAGAACGTGGCCGGCACGCCCTTGTCGAGCGCCTGCAGGTCGAGGTGGCCGGACATGACCACGCCGGCGCCCGCGTCCACGCCCGACCTGAACGGCGGCAGGTCCTGAGCCGTCAAGGCGGCCTTGCTCTGCGTCACCACGGGCAGGCCCTCGTGGCTGTCGCCGCTGGTGTGCCCGTGCCCCGGGAAGTGCTTCAGTCCCGCGGCAACCCCAGAGCCTTCCAGACCCCGTACGGCGGAAGCGACCTGAGCGGCGTTGGCCTTGGCATCGCTGCCGAACGCGCGCGAGCCGATCACCGTGTTCGCGGGTGGGCCGAGGGTGTCGGCGACCGGGGCGAAGTCCACCGTGATGCCCATGGCGGCCAGTTCCTCACCCGCGGCCCGCCAGGCCCCCTCGGTGAGCTTGGGTTGACCAGCCGCGCCCGTGCCCATGGCCGACGGCAGCATGGTGACGCCCTCGGTGACACGCGTGACAACCCCGTACTCCTGATCCGTGCCGATCATCAGCGGGGCGCCACCGGGAAGTTGCCGGGCCGCGGCCTGCAGACCGTCGGTCAGCTCCCGGACCTGCTTCGGGTTCTCGACGTTGGTGGTCGGGTTGGTGGCGCCGGTCGGGTCCTTGGCGGTGAAGCCGACCAGGATCAGGCCGCCCAGCCGGAACTTGGTGATCATCTCGGCGGGCGTGTTCACCCCGGCCAGCCCCTGGTTGCCGGCGGCCGAGCCTTTGTCCACGGTCGTCGCGTTGCTCCCGTACGCGTACGGCATGAGCACCTGACCGGCCAGGTCGGCGTCGCTCATCGCGGCCACGGCGGCGGCCGCGCTCGCCGCCGGATCAGCCGGTGCCAAGGCCGGCGTGGAGGGCAGCACCGAGGGCAAGGCCGGTGGCGCCGAGGCAGTGGCCTGCGGCGGCGGGGCGTCGTCCGACCCGCACGCCGCGGCGGCCAGCACGAGCGGGAGGAACAGGGCGGCTCGGACGATCCTCATGAGAGCATCGAATCAGGGGGCCATTCGGGCGTAACGCGCGGGTCAGCCCACCCGGGTCAGCAGGGTCACCGGGGCGCCGTCACCCGCGTACCGGTAAGGCTCGAGCTCGGCGTCCCAGGCGGAGCCGAGCGCCTTTTCCAGGGCATGCGAAAGGGCCTCCGGCGCCCGCGCGGAGGCCATGATCGAGCGCAACCGGTCCTCGCCGATCTGGATGTCGCCCGACGCGCCCATGATCCCGTGAAAGAGGCCGCGACCCGGGACGTGCATGAAACGCTCGCCGTCAACACCCGGGCTCGGTTCCTCGGTCACCTCGAAACGGATCATGGGCCACTGCCGGAGGGCAGCAGCCAGCTCGGCGCCAGTACCGGCCCGGCCGGTCCAGCTGCACTCGGCGCGCCGCATGCCGGGGTCGACCGGCTGCGGTGTCCAGTGCAGCGTGACCGGCGCTGTCAGTACGCGCGCGATCGCCCACTCGACGTGTTGGCACACGGCAAGTGGGGTCGAGTGGACGTATACGACGCCACACGTTGGCACGGTGACCTCCCGAAGACCGAGGTGCGTCTTCCCCTACGACCTCGACCGCGGTTGATCGTGTCCCATGATGCCGGTTGGTACGGATGGTGCGCCAGAGAATCGGCAACATCGACATCGGATCGGCCGTAGTGGCACACCCTGCTCAACGCCTCAACCTGCTCGTACGGCACGGTCGCCGAGCATCGTGTAGAGTTGCCACGGCCTTTTTTCTGCTTTTCCCAAGGAGTTCCGCCGTGGCGAGCAACACCTCAAAGACCGCCCGCGCATCAGTTCGCGCCGGCCAGGGATCCGGCGGCGCCCTGAGCGTGCTGGGTGAGTACAAGTACCTCATCCCGCTGGCCAACGGCCGCTTCGCCTATGTGCGGAACCTGACCAACGGCAAGACCGCGCACCTCAAGACCGACTCGGACGCCTTCGTCGAGGAGATCCGCGCTCTCTCGGCGGCCGGTCACGGTGCCAAGATCCGCGCCGAGCTGGGCGCGCTCGACGAGGCGAACCCGTCGCACGGCTGGGCCGCCACCGAGAAGCGTCTGGCCGAGGCCGGCGTCTTCGAGGGCTGAGAAACACCAGCGCACGAACAAGCGAGGCGCCTGCCGGCTACGGCCGACAGGCGCTTTCTTGCATCCCTCGAAGATCACCCACCGAGATCACCAGGGTGGATTACCGACAAAAAGGATTTTGCGGCGGGCAGGCCGGCGGCCGGGTCACGGCAGGAGTTCGACCACGCCCGTGTCGAGGTCGTAGACGGCGCCGACCACGTTGACCCGGCCCGCGGCCACCGCGTCGGCCACCACGTCGACTGTGCCCAGACGGCGGACCGTGTGGGCGACGTGCACAACCATCGCCTTCTCGGCGGCGTCGGGGTCGTCGACCCCGACCTCGCGTACGGCGGGGGCGATCTCGTCGACCAGGTAGCCGATCTCGCCGGCGGGGATCTGGCCCGCTCGCAGGGCCGCGGCGGTGGCGGCCACAGCGCCGCAGCGCTTGTGACCCAGGACCATGACCAGGGGCACACCCAGCTCGGACACGGCGAAATCGACCGAGCCCAGCACTGCCCGGTCGACGACGTGGCCGCCGGAGCGCACCACGCAGATGGAGCCGAAGGTCTGGTCGAAGATGGCCTCGAGCGGCACCCGGGAGTCGATGCATCCGAGCACCACCGCGTGCGGCTGCTGCCGGGCGGACGAGGCGGCGGCCGCGGAGACGTCGTGCCCGTGTTCGGGGCGGCTGCTGACGAATCGCTTGTTGCCTGCCACCAGCTCCGCCAGAGCTTCCGCGGCGTTCGTGATAGGTGCGGCGGGGCCCGCCGACGGGTCGGTCGTCATACGGGTGATTCTCGCCCAGTTCGACGTCATTAGCAGCGTGTGCGAGCCAATTCACGTTCCGCACGGGACTTCCGGCCCTGGCGAAGATCGGTCTGGCATTTCCGGTGATCGCGAGTGATGCTTATTACCCGTGGGTACTACGGGACCGTGCGGATCACGGAGGTGCCCATGTCCGAGCGAACGGAATTGTCTCTCCCGGACGGCGTACGGCTGAACGTCGAGGCGTACGGGCCGGAGGATGCCCCGCTCACCGTGGTGCTGGCGCACGGCTGGTGCCAGGACAGGCGTACGTGGAAACACCAGGTCGCGGCGTTACGTCTGCTCGGCGCGCGCCGGCCGCGAGTGATCGTGTACGACACCCGGGGGCACGGTCGTTCCGGGGCGACCGGTCTCGGCGGGGCGACGCTGGGACAGCTCGGCGAGGATCTGGCCGAGGTGCTGCGCCGGTACGCCCCGAGGGGGCCGGTCGTGCTCGGTGGGCACTCGATGGGCGGCATGACGATCATGGAGTTCGCGCACGCGTACCCGGGGGTGTTCGCCGAGCGGGTCGCCGGACTGCTGTTCGTCTCGACCACCGCCGAGGGCCACACCCATACCCAGTACGGGTTGCCGGCGCGGATCGCCGCGCTGATGCGGACCGGCGAGACGATCGGCGCGGGGTTGCTGGCCCGTTCCGGCCCGTGGCGCCCGCACCGGGCCCTGCTGCCGGCGCTGCGTCCCGCCGTGCGCTGGCTGCTTTTCGGCGACGACTGCGACGAGGAGGCGCTCGACCTGGCCATGCGCTGTTTCGGCCGGGCCTCGCTGCGTTCGATCGGCGCCTTCCGCCCCTCGATCGGCGCCCAGCAGCGCCTCGACACGCTGGCCGAGCTGGGCGACGTGCCCGCCACGGTGCTGGTCGGCGAGCGGGACAGGCTGACCCCGACCGCCTGCGCCCGGTCGATCGCCGAGGCGCTGCCGTGCGCCGAGCTGCGCGTGGTGCCGGGTGCCGGTCACATGCTGCCGCTGGAACGGCCGCACGACGTGTCAGCGGCGCTCACCGCCATCGTCGAGCGGGCCACCCCCGCTGCCCGCTGCCGCATTCGGCGTATTGCCAGCACACTCAGAAAGGCCGCGTAGCGCTGTCCACAGCCCGCGGGTTGTCCACAGGCCCGCATCGCGGCGCCTCCGAAGATCCGCCACCTCGATAAAATGGCCGTGGGCGGGGGTCCCCCGGTCGGGTGGGCCCTGAGCTCTCGGCTCTGGGCTCTGGGCTCTGAGCTCTCGGCTCTGAGCTCTGAGTTCTGAGCTCTGAGCTCTCGTCGTCTTGAGGTGGTCTGGTCGGCGACCGATCCGCCGCCCCGCCTCGCGCTGACACCCAGTCGGGCCGGGTGTTACGGGCCCTCCGGCGAGGACGGGGCCGCCGCGGCGCCGCCCGTGCGCGGCGGCCGCGTCGATGTGCGGGCCGGGTGAGACGCGACGGGCCTCGACGGAGTAAGTTCGAGTGCTCCCCTTACGCGAGCACGCTGCCCGAACGCGTGCATCGGGGTGCCGGAAAGAGAGATTCACCGTCTTGAGCGACGCCACCGTTCTTCAGCAGGAGATCGCGGTCGAGCAGAAGCACGTCGACCGCGTTTATGCCCGGCTCGCCGAGCTCCGCCGCGACGCGTCACGGGCCGAGAAGGAGGGTTATCAGCTCGCCGGGGTCGGCACGTTCGGCGCCCTGGTCGAGCGGGACGCGATGGTGTTCCACGCCGCCCGCCGCCGGCACGCGCTCGACACCGAGTACGAGGGCCTGGTCTTCGGCCGGCTCGACCTGAACACGGGGGCGACCCACTACGTCGGGCGCATGGGCATCCGGGACGACAGCTCGCAGCCGCTGGTGGTCGACTGGCGGGCGCCGGCCGCTGCCGCGTTCTATCGGGCCACCCCGGCCGACCCGCTGGGCGTGGTGCGCCGCCGCATGATCCAGTCGAGCCGTGAGCGGGTCACCGGCATCGAGGACGACCTGCTCGACCCGGACGCCGCGCCGGACGACATGCGCGTGGTCGGCGACGGCGCGCTGCTGGCCAGCCTGTCCAAGGCGACCGGGCGCGGCATGCGTGACATCGTGGCCACCATCCAGCGCGAGCAGGACGACGCGATCCGCTCCCCCGCCTCCGGCGTGACGATCGTGACCGGCGGACCGGGCACGGGCAAGACCGCCGTTGCCCTGCACCGGGCGGCCTACCTGCTCTATTCCGACCGCAACCGGTTCGCCGGCGGCGGCATCCTGGTGGTCGGCCCGTCCGGCGTCTTCGTCGACTACATCGCCACCGTGCTGCCGTCGCTGGGTGAGGACACGGCGACCCTGCGCTCGCTGGGCACGCTGGTGCCGGGTTACGACGCCACCCGGGTAGACCCGAACGACATCGCCGCGATCAAGGGTTCGCTGCGCATGCGGCGGGTGCTCGAGCGGGCCTCGCACGACGCGGTGCCCGGCGGGCCGGCCGAGCTGCGCCTGCTCTATCGGGGCACGCTGCTGCGCCTGGGGCAGGCCGAGCTCGACAAGATCCGGCGGTCGGCGCTGCCCCGCGGGGCCCGGCGCAACGAGGTGCGCGGCCACGGCTTCGACCGGGTTTTCGACGCGTTGTGGGCGCAGGCTCGCCAGCACAAGGTCACGGGCCTGCCCGAGAAGCGAGACTTCGAGGCGGAGCTGGCCGACCGGCCCGATTTCCGCGAGTTCCTCAAGGCTTGGTGGCCGCGCTTCACGCCGATGCGGGTGTTGCGCTGGCTGGCCGATCCGGCTCGTCTGCGGGCGTACGCGCAAGGTTTGCTCTCGCGGGACGAGATCGGGCGCCTGCAGGGATCGTTCGACGCGCTGGCTGCCCAGGGCCCGACGATCGCCGACGTCGCGTTGCTGGACGAGCTGGACGAGCTGCTGGGACGCCCCCGCCGGCCGGCCAAGAAGGCGCAGAACCCGTTTCACGTACGCGACGGCATCCAGGAGCTGAGCACGGCCAACGAGCGGCAGGCGGCGGCCCGGGCCCAGCAGGTGCAGCGCGACGAGGACTACCGCGAGTACGCGCACGTGGTGGTCGACGAGTCGCAGGACGTCTCGCCGATGCAGTGGCGCATGATCGGCCGCCGCGGCTCGTTCGCGTCGTGGACGATCGTCGGCGACCCGGCGCAGACGGCCTGGGCCGGCGACCCGGACGAGCTCGACCGCGCCCGGGAAAAGGCGCTGGGTTTGCGCAAGCGCACCAGTTACGCGCTGACCACGAACTACCGCAACTCGTCGGAGATCTTCGCGGTGGCCGCCTCGGTGATCCGCCGGATCATGCCGGACCTGCCGCTGCCGACCGCCGTGCGCAGCACCGGTGTGGAACCGGTGGACGTGGTGACCGACGCCGCCCGGCTGCCCGATCTCGTCCGCGAGGTGGCCGAGAAGCAGCTGGCCGACGTCGATGGCACGATCGGCGTCATCACCCCGGTGCCGCGGCGCGACGAGATGGCGCAGTGGGTGGCCGGCCTGCCGGAAAGGGTGCAGGTGGTCACGGCGCTGGAGGCCAAGGGCATGGAGTACGACGCGGTGGTGCTGATCGAGCCGGGATCCCTGACCTGGGACCCGGCCGGCTTGCGCACCCTCTACGTCGCCCTGTCCCGGGCCACCCAGCGCCTGACCACCGTCGGAACCGCCGCCGAGTGGTGAGGCGGCGGCAACTTACGGAATGGGCACGGCCACGGCGTTGTACGTCGTGGCCGGCTCGGCCGGTGTGGTGAAGCGGGCGTTGGGCAGGTAGAACCGCTTGCCGTACTCGGCGATCGTGGTCGGCACGTCGAAGGAGCCGCTGCCCGTACGGGACACGACCTTGCCCAGGGCGGCGTGCTCGTCCAGCGCGACCTTGGCGATCACGTTGAGCCGGTTCTGCACGACGTAAAGGGTGCGGCCGCGCAGCCACAGGCCGTCGCCGTTGGCCACGTTCTCGGCGCCGTTCAGCTTGATCTCGGTGCTGCGGCCGTCGTACCGGACCTTGAACAGCTTGCCGGTGCTGGACTGCACGACGATCAGGGCGCGGCCGTCCGGCGTACGGGAGATGCCGTTCGCGTTGATGCCGGTGGCGTACTGGAACTCGCCGGTGATCGGGACGGCCACCGGCGCCGACCTGAGGTTGAGCGGCACCTTCCACAGCACGGGGTTGGTCGAGTCGGTGAACCAGGCGGCGTCGCGGGTCAGCACGACGTCGTTGATGAACCACGCGGTGCTGCCCGGGGTCTTGAGCGTGTACGACTTGAGCACCCGGCCGCTGCGCAGGTCGACCACGCGGGCCGTGCCGGCCGTGCCACCGGCCACGAAGAGCCGGGCCCGGTCGTCGATCTTCAGTCCGAGCGACGGGTTGCCCGCCCCCGGCCCTTCGCTGAGGACGGAGCCTTTGCCCGTACGCAGGCTGACCCGGTAGATGTCGCCGTCGACCCGGGAGCCGAAGTACGCGTACGGCTTGTCGCCGATGGCGATGCCCTCGGGCTGGAACCCGGCCGGCAGCGTCAGCGAGCTGGGCCATTTCGACGAGTGCGACGAGGAGTGGGCCGCGGCCGGCGCCGCGCCGGCCACCACGGCGAGCGCCGTGGAGATGACAATAGCGAGGGTACGTCTGGACACGGTTATCCCTTTCCAGGCGGAACTTGCTGTCACTGGAGCAATACCCCGGCGCCGGCCCGGCGGTTCGAATTGCAAACATAGCGATGTACGCATACGTTTGTCGGGGCGCATCTCGCCGACGGAGGGTTGACTCATGGGAGCCGGGCACGACCACGGAGGCCAAGCGCTGCGCGCGGGGGCCAAGCACCGCAACCGGCTCTGGTGGGCGGCCGGCCTGCTCGCCGGCTTCATGGTCGTCGAGGCCGTGGCCGCGCTGGCGACCGGCTCGCTGGCCTTGCTCTCCGACGCCGGGCACATGTTCACCGACGTGCTCGGCATCGCGATGGCGCTCGCGGCGATCACCGCGGCCGGGCGGGTGGCCACCGACTCGCAGCGCACCTTCGGCCTCTACCGCCTCGAGGTGCTGGCCGCGCTGGCCAACGCCGTGCTGCTGACAGCGGTGGCCGGCTTCGTCGTGGTGCAGGCCGTACGCCGCTTCTCCGACCCGCCCGACGTCCCGGCCGGCTGGATGCTGGCGGTCGCGGCCGGCGGCCTGGTGATCAACTTGATCGCCTTCGGGCTGCTGCGCAGCGGGGCGAAGGAGAGCATCAACGTGCGCGGCGCCTATCTCGAGGTGGTCGGCGACCTGCTCGGCTCGGTCGGCGTGATCGTGGCCGCGGTGATCATCGGGCTCACCGGGTGGTCGTACGCGGACCCGATCGTCGCGGTGATCGTGGCGCTGATGATCCTGCCGCGCACGTTCGCGCTGGGCCGCTCGGCGGTGCGCATCCTCGTGCAGGCCGCGCCCGAGCATCTCGACATCACCGCGGTGCGGGCCCGGCTGGCCGCCGTGCCGGGGGTCTGCGACGTCCACGACCTGCACGTCTGGACGCTGACCTCGGGCATGGACGTCGCCTCGGCCCACCTGAGCCTCGAGCCCGCGGCCGAACTGGGCGCCGTGCTCACCAGCGCCCGTGAGGCCCTGCACGACGACTTCCACATCGACCACGCCACGCTGCAGGTCGAGCCGGTCGCGACGGGCGGGCGGTGCTCCCCCGCCGGGTGGTGAGAACGACAGGTCCGGCACTATGGCGATCATCACAACGCAGGGGGCATGATCCTCCCACCGGTCACCGGCCCCGATCCCTCTCTCTACGCTTGGTGACCATGTCATCACGGGAGGACAGCGCCATGGTCACGGTCATTCACCAGCCCCGGGTCGCCTGGGATGCGGCCCGCGCGTTCGTGCAGGCGGCGGGCAGCCCACGGTCCGAGAGCTTCGCCGCACGCGTGCTGAGCCGGCTGGGCAGCGAGATGTACGGCCACTTCGCCGACACCCGGCAGCGGCTGCTCACGGCCCTCGTCGAGACCGGTGGCGACCGGTACGCGGCCGACATCGAGGCCGGCAAGTGGCGCGTCCGGGTGGAGGACCTGCTGCGGACACGGCCCGATCTGACCGGCGCCGTGATGGAACTGACCAATGAGGGCTTCGAGCACTGAGTAGCTGAGTTCGCTTTTGCGGTAATCAACCCCAACCGGGCGACTAGCGGCAACAATGCCCTATATGGGCGACGCTCGGGTGATGGTCTTCGCGCCGGCACCGCAACTCACGGTGACCGTTGAACAGCAACACAACCAGCCGGAGCTGCACGTGCACCCGGGCGGACAGGGCATCTGGCAGGCACGCATGGTCACCTCGCTCGGGGCCGAGGTGACGCTCTGCACCGCGGTCGGCGGTGAGGTGGGCCGTGTGCTGAAGCCGCTGCTCGATTTCAAGGGCGTGCAACTGCGCACGATCCCACGCGAGAGCAGCAGCGGCTGGTACGTGCACGACCGCCGCAACGGCAAGCGGCAGGAACTCGCCGAGCATCCCGGCGCCCCGTTCACCCGGCACGAGCTGGACGAGCTCTACAACCTGGCGCTGGCCGAGGGCCTGCGGGCCGGCAACGCCATCCTGAGCGGCCCGGCCCACCCCTCGGTGATCCGGCCCGACGTCTACGGGCGCCTCGCCCACGACCTCAAGGCCCACGGCTGCCGCGTGATCGCCGACCTGTCCGGCGACCACCTGCGGGCGGTGCTCGAGGCCGGCCTGCACGTGGTCAAGGTCAGCCACGAGGAACTGCTGCGGGACGGCATGATCAAGGACGCGTCCGAGAAGTCGCTCACCGAGGCGCTGGTCAAGCTGCACTCCGACGGCGCCGAGACGGCCCTGCTGTCCCGGGCCGACGCGGGCGCGCTGGCCCTGTTCAACGAGCAGATCTATCGGGTCGGCATCCCGAAGCTGTCGATCGCCGACCACCGCGGCGCCGGCGACTCGATGACCGCCGGGGTCGCCGCCGTGCTGGCCCGGGGCGGCGAGATGACCCAGGCGGTCCGCACCGGGGCGGCCGCCGGCGCCCTCAACGTCACCCGGCACGGGCTCGGCACCGGGCACATGGACGCCGTCCAGGTGCTCACCGAACGCGTCAAGATCACCCCTCTCAAGAAGGCGACATGACGAGAATCCTGGTCACCAACGACGACGGCATCGATGCCCCCGGCCTGCGGCAGCTGGCGCGGGCGGCCGCCCGCGAGGGTCACGACGTCACGGTGGCGGCGCCGGTCACCGAGGCGAGCGGCAGCAGCGCGGCGATGACCGCCGTGGAGGAACACGGCAAGATCATTCTGCATCGGCGTGAGCTTCCCCACGCCAAACACATTCCCGCGTACGCGGTGGCGGCGTCCCCGGCCTACATCGTGCTGCTCGCCCTGCGGGAGGCGTTCGGGGAGATCCCCGAGGTGATCCTCTCGGGCATCAACAGGGGGGCCAACGCGGGCGCCGCGGTCCTGCACTCGGGCACGGTCGGGGCCACCCTGACCGGCTCGTACGCGGGTCTGCACGGTCTGGCCGTCTCGCTCGACGTGCTCTCGCCAAGGGCCTCCACCACGCGCAGCGGGGGTGCGGCGCTGGCCGCCCTCGACCACGAGGAGGACGAGAAGCGGCACTGGGACAGCGCGGCCCAATTGGCGATGCGCCTGCTGCCGACGCTGACGCACACCCCACCCGGCACGGTCCTCAACCTGAACGTGCCCGATTTGCACCTCGACGGCATCCGGGGGCTGCGGCGGGCCTCGCTGGCCCAGTTCGGGCAGGTGCAGGTGAGCATCGCCGAGTCCGGCGAGGGCTTCGTGCGTACGGCCGTGCAGGCGGCCGACGACACCCTGCAGCCCGACACCGACCTGGCCGCCCTGGCCGAGCACTTCGCCGTGGTCACGCCGATCCGGCCGCCGCACGAGCTGGCCGAGGTCACGATCAACCTCGAGGCCGTCCCCGTGCACGCCTCGGCCCTGTAGCAGCGCGAACACGACAAGGCCGGTCCTCCCACCCGCGGAGGACCGGCCTTGTCGACGAACTCAGGCTCCGGAGACCGCCGGCTGCGCGGCGTCGGCCTCACCGAACGGCTGCGGGTTGCCGAAGAGGCCGAGCAGCCCCGTCACCCACAACTGGCGGTGAGCGAACCGGCTGGGCCGGGTCACGACCAGTTTGACCTCACTGACCTGCGCGAGCTGGAAAGCGGCGACGAGCGCGCTGATGCCCACGGAGTCGATGAAGGTCACATTCTGAAGATTGAGCTCGATCCGGGTGATGTTGCCGGCGGCCAGCTGGCCGGCGACCGCCTCACGGATCTCATACGCGTTCTCGACGTCGATCTCGCCACTGGGCAAGACCTCCACCACGTCGTCGGCAAGCGTCGACGTCATTATCGACAGCGTCACGCCAATTCCCTCCACCCGCCCGGGATTTCCAGGCGTCTTTCCTCCGGCACGAGCTCTTCCGGGCGATCCGACTACGCCCGGCCGCGACCCGTGCCACGGGGGCGGTCGAGACTACCCCCGTCAGGTTCGGTGAAACTGTCCGAAAGGTTAGGACCCGAACCTGTCAGGCACCTGAGTGCCTGGTGTGAACGGGGTCAAGAGTACCGGGAGACGGCAAGTCGTTTCCAAAACGTGATGGCGTCCACACCGGACACGTTTGTTGAACGGCGCACATGGGCACGGTTAACCAGGAACGGCGAGCGCGGGAGGTAACAACGATGTTCTCCAGCAGGACCAAGTCGGAACGAACGGCCGCGCAGGCGTGGGAGTACCTGTCGGCGGCCATGGCCGCCGCCGGCGACACCGCGAGGGACACGGGCGACAAAGCAGCCAAACTCGCCGGCAAGGCGAGTGATCAGGGTCACAAGCTGGCCGGCAAGAGTCACAAGCTGGCAGGCAAGGGTCACAAGCTGGCCGGGAAGGCGAGCGGCAAGGCCGACCTGGCCTGGACCCGGGCCAACGCGGCGGCCGCGGCACTGGCCGGGCGCAAGCCGTCCCGTCCGTGGGGCTTGATCCTCGGAGCCGGTCTGCTCGGCGCCGCGGTGGGTTACGCGGTGGCGACGTCGGCCCGGGCCGCCCTGGAGCGCCAGGCCGAGCAGGAAGAGCTCGAGCTGGCCGAGACGGCGGTCGTGGTCACCCCGACCTACGACAACTAGATCGCGATCTCCCCGGGCAGCGCACCCCGCTGCCCGGGGATTTGCCGTGCCCAGTTCCAGGTGCCCCTCTGGCCCCCCGCTGATCCGCCGGGCCGGTTAGAGTTTCGCCGTCTCTCCGCTGTGGCTCAGCCACCTGATTAGATAAGGTCCGTTGGTGCTCACTGCCGGCCATCTCCTCGGCAACCGATACCGGTTGGACGAGCGCATCGCCACAGGCGGGATGGGTGACGTCTGGCGCGGCACCGATGTCGTGCTGGGCCGGGTCATCGCCGTCAAGGTGCTGCGTTCCAACATGATGGCCGACCCCGAGTTCGCCGCCCGGTTCTACGGCGAGGCCCGGATGATGGCGGCCTTCCGCCACCCCGGTGTGGTCGAGGTCTACGACTACGCGAGCGCCTCCGAGTCCGGCGGCGAGGACGGCATGGCCTACCTGGTCATGGCCTACGTCGAGGGCGAGCCCCTCTCGACCCGGGTCAAGCAGGGCCCGATGCCGGTCAACGAGGTCATGTCGATCGTGGCGCAGGCGGCCGACGCGCTGCACGCCGCCCACGAGAACGGCACGGTGCACCGCGACGTCAAGCCGGGCAACCTGATCGTCAAGCCCAACGGCACGGTGGTGCTGGTCGACTTCGGCGTGGCCCGCTCGGCCGCCGTCACCAGCGTGACGGCGGTCAACGCGATCGTCGGCACGGCTCTCTACATGGCGCCCGAGCAGGTCGCCAAGGGCAACGTCTCGGCCGCCACCGACATCTACGCGCTCGGCGCGGTCGCCTACCACTGCATCGCCGGCGAGCCGCCCTTCGACGGCGACAACGCGCTGCAGGTGGCCCTGCGCCACCTGGAGGACGAGCCCGAGCCGCTGCCCGAGGACGTGCCGGCCGACGTGCGCGCGCTCATCCAGAAAGCGATGGCCAAGCAGCCCGCCGACCGGTTCCAGACCGCAGCCGAGTTCGCCGAGGCGGCGTTCGCGGCGGCCGGCCCGCTCGACTGGAAGCGTCTGACCGGCACGTCGATGGTGGCCCCGCTCAGCCCGGCCGGGCCCGCCCGCACGGCCGCCCTGCCGCCCGCGACGCCGCCGCCCCCGCCGTCCGGCCCGTCGTCGACGTCGACCGGCCTGACCCCCCGGCGCCCGCCCCGCAGCCAGACCGCGCTGCTCGTGGCCGTGGTCGCCCTGCTCGTGCTGGCCGGCGGGCTCGCCTTCGCGATCGCGCTGCGGCCCGACGACGACAAGGGCACGGTCGACCGGACAGTGCCCGGCAGCGTGCCGTCCCAGCAGGTCGAAACCACGACCACCGAGCCCACCGCTCTGCCGAGCGAGACGACCACCAGCCGCTCGACGCCACGGGCCAACTCGCCGCAGCGCACCCAGACCCCCAGCGCGACACCGAGCGCGACGCCCAGCGCGACGCTGCCGACCACCCGGCCGACCAGCCGGCCGCCGACCACTCCGCCGACGACCACGACCACGACGCCGCCGACGACCCCGCCGACCACTCCGCCCACCACGACACCGCCGCCCGACACCGGTGGCGACGGCGGGGCCGCCGCGGGGGCCAATCCGTAGGGGTTCTTGACCCTCACACCGTGTCAGGCCGGAGAGTGATCCCATGTTCAGCATCGGAGAGTTCGCCGGTCTGGGCCGCGTGTCCGTGCGCATGCTGCGCCACTACGACGCGATCGGGCTGCTGCGGCCCGCCCACGTCGACCCGCACAGCGGCTACCGCTTCTACACCGCCGCGCAGCTGCGCCTGCTCAACCGGGTGACCGCCCTGAAAGACCTGGGGTTCAGCCTGCAGCAGGTGCAGACGCTCATCGACGACAAGGTCGACACGGCTGAGCTGTGGGGCATGCTGCGCCTGCGGCGGGCAGAGCTGGCGGCGCGGATGGCTCAGGACACCGCACGCCTGGCCCAGGTCGACGCGCGCCTCCGCATGATCGAGAGCGAGGGGCACATGGACACCGGGGACGTCGTACTCAAAAAGATCCCAGCCACCCGGGTGGCGATGCTCTACGGCACCGCGACCAGCTACGACCATCCGACATCGATCACCGAGAACCTGACACCGCTGTATCCGCGGCTGATGGACCTCCTGGAACAGCACAAGGTCCCGATCTGCGCGGCGCCGCTCGCGTACTACCGGCCCGCGCCGACCGAGCCGGGCGACGAGACGATCACGGTGCACGCGGCGTTCCCGATCGGCGACGCCGAGGTCCCGCCCGGCGCCGGCTTCGAGGTGGTGACGCTGCCGTCGGTCGACGAGGCGGCCACAGCGCTGCACCACGGCTCGATGGCGGAGGCGTTCCGCACCGGGCAGAAGATCGCCAACTGGATCGACGACAACGGGTACCGCGCGGTCGGTCCGGGCTTCGCCGTCGAGGTCTACCTCGACTGCCCGCCCGGCGAGTTCGACAAGTGGGTCACCGAGATGCAGGTGCCGATCAGAACCGCACCTGGGAACTGACCTCAGGTTTGCCCCGGGGCGGCCGATAGGGCCGGTCGGCACGGAACAGCAACCGGGCCGCTACCGAAAGGCCCCAGCATGTCGAGTCTGATCCCGCCCCCGGCGTATCCGACGACGCCGCCCTGGGGAACTCCCGAGCAGCCGGCCACCCCGGCTGCCCCGGCGCCACCGGCGGCGCCGCCCCGGCTGTTCGTCCAGTTCCCGGAGGAGATGGCCCGCGCGGCCCGGCCGGCGGCGCCGTCGTGGCTGCCGGTGGTGTTCTGGACGCTGTTGCTGGGGGTGCCGGGGGCGGTCTCGGCCGTACGCCGCAGCTCGGAGGCCCGGCGAGGCGGCAACGAGCGCTACCCGTACTGGCTGGCCTTCGGCACGGTGATCGCCGCCGCGGCGGTGACGCTGACGTTCCTGGGGTACGCCTGACCGGCGTACCCCGGACAACGATCAGAACTCGATCGGCACGCCGGCCCGGACGAGCTGCCAGTTCTTGACGAAGAAGCCGGCCGGATCGATCGCGCCCTTGGCCTGCGCCCAGTCGATCAGCAGCTGGCGGATCTCCTGCTGGGCGTTGTAGACCTGGGTCTTGACGATGCCGGGGAAGTTGCCGCCGCCGGAGCGCCGGTAGTTGTTCACCGCCACCACGAACCGCGCGGCCGGGTCGACATCGGCGCCGGCGATCTGCAGCCGCGTGATGCGGGAGCCGACCGGCTGCGAGATGTCGATGTCGTAGTCGACGCCGGAGAACACATCGTAGTTGTAGTCGGGCACGGCCGGGTCACTGATCGTGGCCGGGTCGACCGGGGCGCCCGGCGCGAGCGTGACGAAGTACTTGGCCGAGTACTCCAGGTACGCCTTGACCTCGGCGCCGGTCAGCACCACGGCCTCGAGGGTGTTGTCGTAGATGTAGAGCCCGGCCACGTCCTTGATCTTGACGTCGCCCTGGGGGAACACGGCGGTGCGGCTGAACGGGGCGGCGATCGAGAGCACCGGCAGGCTCGCGTGCTCGGTGCCGGCCAGCGCCGCGGCCACCGTGTCGGTCTGCACCTTGTTGATGTAGTCGAGGATCGGGGTGTCCTCGTACCGCGACGTGGCCGCCGAGAGCTCCTCGGTCGAGGTGGCCACGACCTGGTTGACGTACGCGACGGTCTTGGCGTGCTGCGAGCGGACGGCCGCCAGAACCTGGGGGTCGGGCTCGACGGTGTTGGTGTTCAGCGTGGCCGAGGACTTCGCGGCGATGGTCCAGCGCCCGCGCTCGCGGACCAGCTCGAAGTCCATCTTGGTGAGGCGCTGCCCCCACTTCGACGGCTCCGAGAGCAGAACCTGCTTCCCCGTACGGGTGTTGGTGACGAACCGTTGCGGAACCTCGGCGTGGGCGTGGCCGAACAGGATCGCGTCGATGCCCGGCACCCGCTCGGCGATCAGGGCCGACGGGTTCTCGTTGGGCACCTCCGGCCCGTAGCTCGAGGTGCCGCTGTCGCCGCCGTGCGCCGAGATCAGCACGATGTCCGCGCCGCGGGCCCGCATGACCGGCACCCACTTCGCCGCGGTCAAGATCATGTCGAGGAATTCGACCCGCCCCTCGACGTTGGCCCTGTCCCAGATCGCCGAACCGGGATTGGTCAGCCCCAGGATGCCGACCCGCAGCGTGGGGGCGTGCCGGCCGGGCGAGACCTTCTTGATCACGTACGGGGTGAAGGCGGGTTTTCCGGTTTTGGCGCTGACCGCGTTGGCCGCGAGCGCCGGGAAGCCGAGCTGCCGGATCCACAGGTTGAGCAGCGGCAGACCGTAGTTGAACTCGTGGTTGCCGAGCGTCACGGCGTCGTAGCGGAGCACGTTCATGGCACGGGCCATCGGGTGCTTCTCGCCGGTCTCGGTGATCGGTTCCTGCTTGGCGTAGTAGGTCGCCAGCGGCGTGCCCTGGATGGTGTCGCCCGCGTCGAGCACAAGCGTCGCCCCGGCCGCCTCGGCGCGCAGCTTGTTGACGAGCGCCGCGAGCTTGGCCACGCCGACGTCGTTGTGCGCGCTGTCGTCGTACTCCGCGTCCTTGTAGTAGTCCCAGTTGTAGACGTTGCCGTGGGTGTCCGACGTGCCCAGCACAGTCAGGCGGTACGTATCGCGCGAGGGGTGCGCCTGCGCGCCACCGGCGGCCACCACCGGGGCCGCCACGGAGGCAGCGCCGGCGGCGAGCACGGTTCGCCGGGTGAGGTTCATGTCCAGGCCTTTCGATCGTCCGGGGGCGCGCCTCGTGAGCACACCCAGTCGGCACCATAGCCGTCGATATGAAACCGGTCGATGGTTCGGCCGGTCGGTCACATCTCGCCGGGCACGGGCAGGCCCAGCAGGTCGAGGCCCAGCCGCAAGGTCTCGCCGGTGCGGGCGGTCAGGGCCAGCCGGCTCGGGGAGCCGAGGATCGGGCGGCACCTCTCGTAGAACGTGGAGAACGCGACCGCGAGCTCGTGCAGGTGGACGGCGAGCCGGTGCGGCTCACGCAGCTCGATCGCGGCGGTGACGGCCGGTTCGAAGGCGAGCAGGGTCAGCGCCAGCCGCCGCTCTGCGGGGTCGGCCAGGACCACCGGGCCGGGCGCCTGATCGGCCTTGGCCAGCAGGGAACGGATGCGGGCGAGCGCGTACTGCAGGTAGGGGCCGGTGTTGCCGGTCGTGGCCAGCATCCTGTCCCAGTCGAAGACGTAGTCGCTGCGCCGGTCGCCGGCCAGGTCGGCGTACTTGATCGCGCCGATCCCGACGGCCGGCGCGCTGGCCCGCGCGTCGGCCTCGTCGAGCAGGTCGACCAGCTTGATCGTGTCGCCGGAGCGGGTCTTGAGCACCTTGCCGTCCGGCCCCAGCACCGAGCCGAACGCGATGTGCTCGGCGGTGACCCCGTCGGGCAGCCAGCCCGCCGCCCGGCCGACCGCGAAGACCATGGCGAAGTGCTGCGTCTGCGGGGCGCCGACCACGTACAGCAGGCGGGTCGCGCCCAGGTCCCGGGTGCGGTGGCGCAGGGCGGCCAGGTCGGTCGCCGCGTACCCGAAACCACCGTCGCTCTTGCGGACGATGAGCGGGAGCGGTTCCCCGTCGCGGCCCGTGAACCCGGCGGGGAACACGCAGAGCGCGCCCTCGCTCTCGACGAGCAGCCCCTTGGCGTCCAGCTCGTCGACGACCGGGCCGAGCATGTCCTGATAGGAGCTCTCGCCGGTGAAGTCGTCAACGGTCAGCGTGATGCCGAGCCGTTCGTAGTCCGACACGAACGACCGCTGCGACTGCTCGACCAGCCGCCGCCACATGGCCCGGGTCGCCTCGTCGCCGCTCTGCAGCGCGACCACCCGCAGCCGGGCCCGTGTCCGGAACTCGGGGTCGCTGTCGAACCTGGACCGGGCCTGCCGGTAGAAGGCGGTGAGGTCGCTCAGCGAGTACGAGCCGTCGAGGTCGGCCATGTGCTCGATCAGCATGCCGAACTGTGTGCCCCAGTCGCCGAGGTGGTTGACCCGGATCACCTCGTGCCCGGCCCACTCGAGCAGCCGGGCCAGCGCGTCGCCGATGATCGTCGACCGCAGGTGCCCGACGTGCAGCTCCTTGGCCACGTTGGGGCTCGAGTAGTCGATGACGACCCGTTCCTTGGCGCCCGGAGGCGGGTCCAGGGGGTACGCGGCCGCGAGCACCGCGTCGTCGACGGTCAGGTTGAGGAAGCCGGGGCCGGAGAGCTCGGCCGTGGCCAGGCCGCTCAGGTCGGCGGCGGCCAGCACCTCGGCCGCGACCTGCCGGGGCGGACGGCCCAGCCGACGGGCCAGGGCGAGGGCGGCGCCGGACTGGAAGTCGGCGTGCTGGGAAGCCCGCACAGCCGGGTCGACCGGCTCACCGGCGACCGCCGCGAAACCGGCCGCGAGCCGGGCGGCGAGGAGAGTTTCGAGATTCATGGGACACCCATCGACGTACGCGGGAAGCGGGTCGACCGGGTCGGGAAAGAGCGGAGCACCGGCGGGATCGACCCGCCGGGAAGGAGCATGACTCAGCGGCGGTCGTCGGAACGCCGGCGTCGCTCGCTGAAGGTCTGCATGCGGACACGGTAGCTCATGCGGGCCGGGCGGCCGTAGCAAGATAGGAGGGTGAGCTGGGTGTCGGGTGAGACCGGAGTGATGGCACTGCCGTCGGGGCGGCTGGTGCGTGGGCGGGGTCTGCGCGATCCCATGCCGTCCGGGCACCCGCCGATCTTCGGTGTCTATCTGCTGGGCTCGCCGCCGCCCGAGTTCGGGTGGACCAGCCGCTGGATCCGGTGGCCCGACTTCCGGCTCCCGGCCGACCCCGCGTACGCGGAAAAGGTGCTGACCGAGGTGTGGGAGCGCGCGGCCGCCGAACGGGTCGAGATCGCCTGCGGCGGCGGACGGGGGCGGACCGGTACGGCGCTGGCCTGCGTGGCCGTCCTCGACGGGGTGCCGGCGGACGAGGCAGTGGCGTACGTGCGGGCGCACTACCACCCGCGCGCCGTCGAGACGCCGTGGCAGCGGAAGTTCGTCCGTTCCTTCACCCGATGATCAGAAGCGGCCATTAGTCTGGAGCGGCATGTCCGACGCCTGGGGGGACTCATGATCGTCGTGGAGCGCAGCCTGGCCGTGCACGTGCCCCCGCCGGTGGCGCTGGGCTATCTGACCGACTTCGGCAACACCGCGGTGTGGGACCCGGCCGTACGCGAATCCGTCCGCCACGGCGCCGGGCCGATCGTGCCGGGGGTCAGCTGGCGGCAGGTGTGCCGGCTGCTGGGCATCACCACCGAGCTGACCTACACGCTGGTCGGGGCCGAGCCGGGACGGCTGATGTTCCACGGGCGCAACGAGGGGGCCACCTGCGTCGACACGGCGGTCGTGCGGGCGGCCCCGACGGGCAGCCTGGTCGTCTATCGGGTCGAGCTCGAGATGCACGGGCTGGCCAAGCTCGCCTCCCGACTGATCAAGATGGAGTTCGAGAAGGTCGGCAACCGGGGCGCGGCGGCGCTGACCCAGGCGCTGAACAGCCTGGCCCCGGCCTGACTCTCAGGCTCGCGTTGCCACCACCTGAAGGTAGGCCGACGGGATGCGGGCCGTGCCGTCGGTTGCCGTGTTGTAGCGGCCCGCGAGCGCGACCAGGTCGTCGTAGAGCGGCTTGCCGCCGTCCGGGCCGAGCGCCTCGAACGCCTTGAGCGTCGGCCCGTAGTACTCGCGGAAGTAGTCGGCGAAGTGCTCGGCCGAGGAGAAACGGAACACGAACTCGCGGCGGGTCGCGCGCAGGTCGCTCACCCGATCGCCGAACAGCTCGCGGACCCGGGCCTCGCTACCCCACTCGACCGGCCCGCGGATGCCGGGCGGCGGCGCGACCCGGCGGCCCACGGTACGGAACATCTCGCCGATGAACCCGTCCGGTGTCCAGTTCGCCATCGCGATCGTGCCCCCGCTGCGGCACACCCGGGCCAGCTCGGCCGCGGTACGTTCCTGGTCGGGGGCGAACATGGCGCCGACCACCGAGAGCACGGCGTCGAACCGGCCATCGGCGTACGGCAGGTTCTCGGCGTCGGCGACCTCCGTCGTCAGCGCCAGCCGCTCCGCCTCCGCGCGTTCCCGGCCCCGGGCGAGCAGGCCAGGCACGTAGTCGGAAGCGGTCACCCGGCACCCGCACCGCGCCGCGGCCAGGGCGGCGTTGCCGGTGCCGGCCGCGACGTCCAGCACCTCCGCCCCCGGCGTGAGATCGGCCGCCTGCACGGTCTCCTCCGCCATCGGATGGATCAGGGCGGCCACCGCGCCGTAGTCGCCGCTGGCCCAGGTCTTCTGCTGCTTGGCCTTGAGTCCTTCGAGAATCAGCTCCGTCATGCCTTCGACGCTAGAAACCCGCAGGCCGCGCCACATGGGGAACGCTCCCTATGTTGACGCTCAGTTCCCCAGCGTTGTTCGGCGCGGCCCTGGCCCCGACGCTGCCGGCCGGCTTCGCCGAGGACTTCACCGGCCTGCCCGCCGACTCCCCCGAGTTCCTCGAACGCTGTCGCGACCAGCTCAAACTCATCGTCGCCAGGCTCGCGGGCCCTTCGGGCTGACCGACATCGCGTCAGATGAGGCCGCGGGTGCGGGCCTCGGCGGCGGCCTTGCCCCGGGACGAGACGCCCAGCTTGGTGAGCACGGCCGAGACGTGGTGGTCGACCGTTTTGGCCGAGAGGACCAGGCGGGCCGCGATGTCGGCGTTGCTCAGGCCCTCGGCCAGCAGGTGCAGCACCTCGCGCTGGCGGGCGGTCAGGCCGGTCGGGTCGGCGGCGGTGGCGGCTCGGGGGCCGCGGGGCACCGGCAGGCCGCGTTCCCGCAGGGAGGCGCGCAGGCGGCGGGCGGGGGCTGTCGCGCCGAGGCGGTCGAAGACGCGCAGGGCCTCGGCGGTCGCGGGGGCGTCGCCGTGGGAGCGGGCGCAGGCGGCCAGGTAGGAGCAGCCCAGCGCGTCCCAGTGCGCCGCCGCGGCCTGCCAGTCGCCCTCGATCAGGCGGCGGAACGGCTCAGCCGCGACGGCCAGGGCCGCCTCGACGAGGGCGTCGTCAGGCGGATCGGCGGCGGGGGCCTCGGCCGCAGCCTGGCGCGGGGCTGCGGAAGCCGGAAGCGGCGCTGCGGTGGCCGAGGGCGGCGCTGCGGTGGCCGAGGGCTGCGGTGCGGTGGCCGGGGACGGCGCTGCGGTGGCCGAGAGCGGCGCTGCGGTGGCCGGGGGCGGCGCTGCGGTGGCTGGGCCGTTGCTGCGCCACAGCCAGAACGCCAGCTCGCCGGCGAACCACGGATGACCCGCCCGCAGCGCCACCTCCAGGCCCCGGCGGGCCTCCGCGGCGGCCGCGGGCAGGTCGCCGGCGAGCCAGTACGCCTCGGCCAGCACCGTTGCGGGCGGGCAGAAGAACTGGGACTCCCCCGTCGGGTAGCCGCGCTCGGCGGTCCGCAGAGCATCGGCGAGGGCGCCCGGCTCGTCGCGCCGCACCCGCAGCGCCGCCCGTGCCACCAGGGCCGGGACGAGGCCGCCGCCGTTCATGGCCGGGCCGGTCAGGGCCTGCTCGGCGTCGTCGGCGGCAGCTGCCCAGTCGCCTCGGGCCAGGTGCAGGCGGGCCCGGTGGCCGAGCAAATGCCGGGCGTAACCGTCGAGGTCGCGGGCGGTCAGGAACGGGAGGATCCGGTCCAGGGTCTGCTCGGCCAGGTCGAGGTCGTACCAGTCGACGGCGCTGCTGGCCAGGTTGGTCAGGGCCCGCCCGGCGTGGTCGTCGAGCCCGGCCGCCACCGCCCGCTCGTGGGCCTCGCGCAGGTCGGCGACGCCGGCCGGGTCGCCCCGGTGCAGCCGCGCCGACCCGATGTTGATCAGCGCGTGCACCTCGGTGTCGAGGTCGCCGACGAGCCGGGCCAGTTCCGTCGCGCGCGTTCCCCACGCGATCGCCTCGTCCTTCTCGTCGCGCAGCATGAACAGCTGGGACAGGTTGCTGTAGGCGGCGGCCAGCTCGGGACCGGGCGGTTGCCGTTCCAGCACCTCGACAGCCCGGAACCCGACCTCACGGGCCTCGTCGGGACGGCCGTTCCACCAGCTCAGCCGGGACACCCAGCGCAGCGCGACCCCGGTCGGCAGGGGCTCGCCGAGCTCGATGCGCAGGGCCAGCGCGGCCCGGCTGGCGTCCAGGGCCTCGGTGAGCCCGCCGTGATAGGCCGCGACCGAATACTCCTCGAGAAGAGCAGCCCGATCCCGTACGGGGTGCTCAACGGCGAGCGGCAGGGCCAGCGCGTAATGGGCGGCGGCCTGCTTGTACGCCCCCAGCGACGCGGCCCGCCGAGCGGCGACCGGGGCCCAGCGCAACACCGCCCCGGGATCGCCGGCGTGGTGGGCGTGATGCACGAGCGCGGCCGGGTCGACGCCGGGCAGCCGCTCGCAGGCGCGCAGGATCTCGGCGTGCAGGGCCTGGCGGCGTACGGGGGAAAGGCTCTCCTCGACGGCCCGGCGCAGAAGCTCGTGGCGGAACGCGACGCCGCTGCCCCGCGCGGTGAGCACGCCCCGCGCGAGGCACTCGTCGACCTCGGTCAGCCGGTCGCCGAGCAGTTCGGCGCCCGCGCGGGACGGCACGACCGACACCAGGTGCGCGACCTCCCGGGCGGGCGGCGTGAGCGTAGCCAGACGGCTGAGGACCAGATCCCGTACGGTCGGCGGGACGCCCCGGGCCGGCGCGGCCAGCACCTCGGTGACCAGCAGCGGGTTGCCGCCAGTCACCTCGTGCACCTCCGGCGCCTCCCGACCGGCGGCACGGGCCAGCTCGGCCACCGCGGCGGCGCTGAGCGGAGGCAGGCTGATCCGCCGCACCAGGCCCGGCGGGAGTCCGGCCAGGACAGTGCGCAGCCGATGGTCGGGGCCGACCTCGTCCTCGCGGAACGTGATCAGCAGCAGGGCGCGGCACAACGCCAGCCGCCGCCCCAGGAACGCCACCATGTCGAGCGTCGCCTCGTCGGCCCAGTGCAGATCCTCCAGAACGACCACCGGCCGCGCGGCCCGCGGCGGCCGGTCGAGCGCCTCGAGCAGCAGGTCGAACACCTCACCCCGCGGCCCGTCGGCGATGCGGTCACGCAGCCGCCCGCCCAGCCGCCGCGCGATGTCGTGCAACGGGCCCAGCGCGCGCGGCGTGAGCAGCGGATCGCAGGCGCCCCACAGCATCTGCGCGCGCGGACCGGCGGCCTCGGCGAACGCGGCGGCCAGCGTGGACTTGCCGGAACCGGCCTCGCCGCTGACCACGGCGACACGCCCGCCGGCGGCACTGCCGGCGAGCAGCCCGTCGAGGGCACGCAGCTCGGCGGAGCGCTCCAGAAGCGGAGTCACGCGCTCAGGCTAGGCAGTGGCCGGAGCCACCGCCTAGCGCCTTTCCGACAGCGACATACCGCCCAATACTGACAACCCACGCATTTCCTGGGTACGAGTTCCGGCCATCCCAAACCCCCACCCGCCCGGGGGATATGGCCCAGGACCTTACGCCTTGTCAAGCCGGCGCGGGTGGGACTGTGGACAACGTCAGTGCGCTCGGAAGCCGTACGGATAGAACCCCTCGATCGTGACGGGGAGGCGGCCCGGGGCGGTGGTGCGACCCTGCAGCACGGCGGCCAGCGCGGCGATGGTCGGGGGTTGATACCCGTACGCGGCCACGAAGGTCTTCGCCGCGGGGAAGGAGGCCAGGTCGTACGGGGTGCCGACGGCGGCCACCACGATCGGTTTGCCGGTGGCGAGCAGGGCCTCGACCAGCTTGACCTGGGTGGGGTCGGCCCACGCGTTCGACGTGGTGACCACGGTGATGTCGTGCTGACCGGCGGCGGCGACGGCCTGGGCGATCACTGTGTCGGACGGGGAGCCGGTGTAGACACGGGTGGCGCCGAGCGCGGCCGCCAGGTTGGTCGTGGTGCCCACGCCCCAGCCGGTGACCAGCACCTTCTGCTCGGGGCGCAGGGGCAGGTGAGCCGTGCGGAGCGAGGTGATCGAACGGGCGGCGATGCGGTTCATGGTTTCCACGGCCGCCGGCGTGCCCACGACGGGCGGCTCGGCCACGTACGGGGAAAGGCCCTTTTTGGTCTTGAGGATGCGCCGCACCGACTCGTCGATGCGCCGCTCGCTGAGCTGCCCGGACTCCACGGCGTCGAGCAGAATGCGGATCGCGCCGGGGACGCTGCGGGGCATCAGCAACTGGTCGACGCCGGCCCGCACGGCCCCCAGAATCACCTGCTCGTCGGTGTAGCCGGCGAGGGCCGCGGCCTCGAGCGCGTCGGTCACCACGACACCCTTGAAGCCCAGCTGGTCACGCAGCAGGCCGGTGATGACGGGCCGGGACAGGCTGGCCGGCGCCCCGGTCGGGTCGAGCGACGGCGCGACGATGTGGGCGGCCATGATGCTCCCGGCGCCGGCCGCGATGATCGCCCGGAACGGCGGCACGTGGGTGCGCAGGATCTGGGCGCGGCTCTCGTCGGTGACCGCCACGTCGTTGTCGGTGTTGACCGTGGTGTCGCCCAGGCCCGGGAAGTGCTTGGCCGTCGTGCCGATGCCGGCCGCGCGATAGCCCCGTTCGGCTGCCACGCCGAAGGTGGCGACATGAGCCGTACGGTCGCTGAACGCGCGCACCCCGTCGGCGGCGTTGCGCGGGTTGGTGTTCACGTCGACGACAGGGGCGTGGGTGACGGTGATGCCGAGCGCCCGCAGTTCCGTGCCGCTGACCCGGGCCGCGTCATAGGCCGTACGGGGGTCGAAGGTGGCGCCGATGGCCATGGCGCCCGGTGAGATCGCGAGGGGCGCGCCGATCCGGTTGACCGTGCCGCCCTCCTGGTCGGTGCTGATCTGCAGCGGGATCCCGGTGTCGGCCATGGCGGCGCGCTGCAGGCCGTTGGAGAGGGCGGCGATCTGCGGCGGGTTCGCGAGGTTGCGGCTCCACGTGAAATAGATGACCCCGCCCAGGTGGTATTTCGCGACGGCCTGGGCGCCGGTGGTGACGCCCGCGCCGAACATGGCCTCGTTGGCCGCGGCGTCGGAAGCGGAGACGCTGGTGGCCGACTCGCCGTAGACGTACGAGACGACCATCTGCCCGACCTTTTCGTCGAGCGTCATCGAGGCGACCTCGTCACGGGTCGCGGCCAGGGCGGGGATCGCGGCCATGGTCAGCACCACAACCGGCAGCAGGCGTCGATTCACGCCCTCATCGGAGCGCGGCTATCGATCCTTGTCAAACCGAAGACGTCCTCGACCAGGTCGAGCGCCTTGATCCACGGGAACGGCCCGGTGCTGCCGGGGCCCCAGCCGTCGACCGGGCCGAACAGCACCCGGACGCCCTCGGCGCGCAGTTCGTCGAGCGAGCGGCGGAAGGGGCGGCGGGCCGCCAGGGGCTCGTTGACCGCGGGCACGAGCACGGTGGGCACGCCCCGGCCGATGACGTCGGCCATCGAGCTCAGCGCGTACGTGTCGGCGATGCCGTTGGCCAGCTTGTTGATCGTGTTGAAGGTGGCCGGGGCCACGATCATCGCGTCGGCCGGCGGCGAGATCCGGGTGCCGTCGGCCGCGAACTTGTACGTCGTACGGATCGGCCGGCCGCTGACCCGTGCGACCTCCGACGGATCCAGGAAGTCGAGGGCGTTCTGGGTCGCGGTGACGTCGACCGTCCAGCCGCGCTCGGCGGCCACCTTGATCAGCTCCAGCACTCCCCCGGCGGCGCCTCCGCCGCACACGACCAGCCGCAAATCACCCATGCTCGGATTCTCCTGGATTCTCGGGGCCCGGCGCTGCTGTACCGCCAGACTGTTCTTCCGTGGTGTTGCTCTTGGTGAAGCTGTTGTAGGAGCGGTAGGTGAGCCACAGCGCCACGACCGCGGTCACCGCCGCCGCCACACTGGACAACTGGTCGGCCCGGTCGGGCCCCAGCGCCGCCACAAAGATGATCACGGTGAGTACGACCAGCAGGCCGAAGCCGATCGTGCGTACGCGCTGTGAAGGCGGCCCGCTGCCCCGGACACGCAGCAGCAGGTTGAAGCCGGCCTCGAGAAGCACCACGGCCGCGGTCACCAGGATCGGGATCTGCCAGGCGTCGACCTCCACGCCGCTCATCCGATCTCCTTCTGCATGTCCTGGATGAACCGCTGCGTCAGCTGCTCGCCGTCCTTGATCAACCGGTGGGTGTGCTGGGCGAAGACCCGCGCGAAGCTGGCGTAGCCGCGGTGCATCGGCCGCGGGCGCGACGACTCCACCGCGTACCGGATGTATTTCAGGTGCGGCAGCGACTCGGCCAGCCGTTGGTCGATGTACGCGTCTAGCTCGGTCGGGGCGAAGCCGTACTTGGCCAGCAGCAGCTGCGACGACGTGCCGGTGAGGAAGTGAATCGCCTGCTCGGCGATGTCCTTGTTCTCGCTGGTGGCCGAGACGGCCAGGCTCTGGCCGCCGATGATGCCGGTGGGCAGCCCGCCCAGGCGGATCTCGGCGGTGGACACCTTGGTGCGCTCGGCGCGGTCGACGGCCGGGTAGGAGACAGGCCAGTTGCGCATGTAGCGCAGCCCGAACCGCTGGAAGGTACGGGTGGTGTCGCCCTCGCCGGCCTCGTCGGTCACCCGCCCCGACCGCACCGCGGCGGCGACCGGGCCGAGCGCCTCGCGCCACTGGCCCAGGCTGAACGACAGGGTCCCGTCCTCGGTCAGGATGGCGTCGTCCTGGGCCAGCGCGTGTTCCAGCACGTTGACCACGAAGGCCTCGTCGGTCTGCGGGCTGACCGTGTTGAGCTGGCCGGCGAACTGGCCGGGAGCCTTGGTGATCAGGTCGGCGAGTTCCGGTTCGACGTCGGCGACCGACTTGTCGGTGATCCGGCGGTACAGCATGCCGACGTCGGTGTTGAACGGGATCGCCCAGAAGTCGTCGTGGCCGGGGCGCTGCGACAGCCGGCGTACCGCGGGCAGAAGTGAGTGCCCCTCGCGCGGGGTGATCGGGACGATCCGGTTGTCGTCGGCGAAGCGCGGGATGTGGATGACGTCGAGGTTGAAGATGTCGGCCTTTTTGGAGAGGAACTTCTCGTACTGGTCGCCGGTGGAGCTGTTGATGGTCTCGGTGCGGATCTGGGCGTCCGGGTTGAGCTGATTCCACATCGTCACCAGGAGCTGGCGGCCGCCGGTGGTGTCCGCGCCGGTCGCGAGCACCAGCACGACCGGCTCGCGCCGGGTCAGCACATACCCTGCGCCGGCCGAGAGCGTGCCCGAGGTGAGCACCCCGGCGAGGAACGACCGTCGAGAGTAGAGCTCCGTCATCGGCGCCTCCGTTCGCCTACGTACGGTACTCGGTTGATCGCCTCCGCGTGACCCCCGTCACCGTCCGGACGTCCCTTGATCGAGTAGGGACTTTGGTCCCGCCGTATTCGGGCGCGAAGGCCCGGGTGCCGCCGCCTCCTTCGGAGCAGTCTCAGAGGTGAGAAAAACGATGAAGGAGGCAGCGATGACCACCATCCACCGGGCTGCGGCACACCTCGAGACCGTTGAGGCCCCGGGCGCCATGCTCACCAAGACCGCCGCCCGGGCCCTGGCCGCGCTGCGGATCACCACCGGCTTCGTCTTCCTGTGGGCGTTCCTCGACAAGACCTTCGGCCTCGGATACTCGACCCCCTGGGAACGCGCCTGGATCAACGGCGGCTCACCCACCAAGGGCTTCCTGTCCAACGTCGAAGTCGGCCCGTTCCAGGGCTTCTTCCACTCGATCGCCGGCGCCGGCTGGGCCAACTGGAGCTTCATGCTCGGCATGCTCGCGATCGGCGTCGCCCTGATCGCCGGGGTCGGCCTGCGCCTGGCCGCTGTCGGCACCACCGCCCTGATGGCCCTGATGTGGGCGGCCGAATGGCCCCTGGCCAGCGGCTCCAGCAACCCGGTGGTCGACTACCACTTCATCTACGCGGTCGTGGCCGTCGTGGTCGCCCTCACCTACGCCGGCCACACCTGGGGTCTCGGCCGCCTCTGGGCGAAGCTCCCGCTGGTGCAGAAGAACCGCTGGCTCATCTGAGCCCTCTCCTCAAGGCCCGGCCGCCGGCCGGGCCTTTCCTTTGTCACCATGGGCGTCATGACGAGTCAGCACGTGGTCGGCTACAACGGCATGTGGGCCCCGGCGGGCGAGGACCCCCGCACCCAGAACTCACCGGTGGACGAGCTCGACGTCATCCGGGAATACCTGACGAACTACCGGTTGACCCTGGGCCTGAAATGCGAGGGCCTGTCACCCGAGCAACTGGCCCGGCGGTCGGTGCCGCCCTCGACGATGAGCCTGCTCGGCCTCGTACGCCACATGGCGCGCGTCGAGCACAACTGGTTCCACCGCTGCTTGCAGGGCCACGGCGACGTCCCGCGCCTCTTCTGGACGGCCGAGGACAACGACGTCGACTTCAACGAGGCAACCGGCGACCGGGCCGTCGTCGAGGACGCCTTCACCCAATGGCGCGCCCAGATCGCCGCAGCCGACGCGTGGCTCGACGGCCGCCCCGACCTGGGCGCGGTGATCCGCGCGCCCTGGAACGACAACGTCAGCGTCCGTGACGTCCTCATCCACATGATCGAGGAGTACGCCCGCCATTGCGGCCACGCCGACCTGATCCGCGAATGCATAGACGGCCGAACCGGCCAATAACGCGGCGCTCAGGGCCCGCGGTCGCCACTGCGGCCATACCGGCCAACAACGGCTCTCAGACCCCCTGCGCCGGCTCCACCAGCTGCAGCTGGTCGGGGGTCAGGGCGACCTGGGCGATCGTGCGGCCCTCGCCATCGGTGAACTCCACCTCGTACGCCAGGTTCGGCCGCTCGAAAACATGAACCACGGCGCCGATTGCTCCGGCCGCCAGCCCCTCGCCCGGGAGGTCGACGAGCAGCCGGACCGTGTCGTACAACCCCATGTCGCGGTCGCCCGGTCACGGCGGCAACCGTTCAGCATCTCGACCCATGCCCCGGAATCTAACAATCAGTGTCCATCTATCAACCGGCCGTGATGCGGGGGCGGCGGGCGGTCAGGCGGTCAGGACGTCCTCGACGGGGCGGCGCTGGGCGGCCGGGCCGGGGCGGCCGTAGCCGATGCGCAGGGCCATCTGGGGAGAGCCCGAGCGGCCCAGCGAACGCCTCAGCTGGTCGCGGGCGGCCGGGACCTCGATGGGCTGGCTGATCAGCGAAGCCGCCAGGCCGTCGCCGGTGAGGGTCAGCAGGACCCGTTGCAGGGCCTGGCCGGCCAGCAGCTGGTCGGCGGGGCCGTCGCCTGCTGACCCCAGGACGGCGACCAGCGGCTCGGGCTCGTAGTCGTGGCCGGGAGCCCGGCGGCGGTCGCTGAAGGCGCGCTGGGGCAACAGGTCCTGGGGTTCCGGTGCGGGGGCTCCGACCGCGACCGGCACGCCGTCGGGGGCGTTGCCGGCGTGGGTCCACCCGGCCATCTCGGACCGGTAGAGGGTGTCGCGGCGCAGGACGCGGTCGGCGCTGCGGGCGATCTCGGCGAAGCCGGTCAGCGGGACCATGCCGACGAGCAGGTCGAGCCAGGCGTTCTCGGCGCAGGCGGCGTCGATGATGCGGCGGCGGGCATCGGGCGGCACCGGGTCCGGCCAGAACGGGGCGCGGTGGCTGTGACGGAGCGGGATCGCGTCGTACAGGGCCTTCTCGGCTTGCGTGGGCGGGCGGGACGGGCCCGGCGTCAGCCGGGCCATCAGGGCGGGGTCGGTGCGGTCGGGGCGCAGCGTTACTGTGGCGGGCCGGCCGTCGGCGGCGAGGGCCAGTCGGGCGTTGCAGGTGGCCGCCCCGACCGCGATCCGCGCGGCCCAGCCCGTGTGGTCGGCCACGGCAAGCCGGCGGGACGGGTCGGCGAGGATCTCGACGGCGCCGTCCCGCAGGCGGAACTGCCACGGCTGCGTGTTGTGCATGGAGGGCGCGCGGACTCCGGCCGCGGCCGCGCGCAGCAGGTCCTCCTGGCCGTAACCGTCCACTGCTCAGCCGCGGACGATCACTTCGGCGGCTGCGCGGCGCGGGCGCGGCGGCAGGGGCTGGGCCGAGGCGGTGTAGCCCAGGCGCACCATGATGTAGGGCTCGCCCAGGTCGGCCAGCAGCCCGCGGATCAGCAGCCGAGGCCATTCCACCTCGATGGCGTCGCTGATCGGGGCGGTGGCCAGGCCGTCGGCGGTCGCCGAGAGCAGCAGGGCCGAGAGCGCCTCGCCGCCGCGGAGCAGTTCGAGCCGGTCGTCGCCGCGGCCGAAGATGATGACGTACGCCGCGCCCTGGTCGTGCTCGGCGCCGATGGTGAGCCCGGGGGTGTCGTCCGGCGCGAAATCGCGTACGGGTACCCGGCGCAGGCCGGGCTCCACCGCGATGTCCGCCGGTACGCCGTCACCCGCGCCTGCCGGGCGGTGTGTCCACTCGCGCAGTTCCTCGCGGTAGTCCTGGTCGCCGAGTTCGGCGTCGCCGGCCAGCTCGGCCGAGATCGCCAGCGCGGGCACCTGGTCGGACGGCACCACGTGCAGGTAGGCGCCGTTCTGCTCGACCAGCCGGCGCAGCTTGGTGAGTTCCTCGTCGGTGACCGTGCGGGAGCCGAAGGCCCGGCGGTCGGTGCGGCGCTGCGGGATCGCGGCGGCCAGACGCTGCACGTCGGGTGCGGGCGTCGCCGGGGTCCCCAGCTGGATCCGGGCGACCGGGCCGGCGCCCTTGCCGGGGAGCCGCTCGACGGAGTAGGACCAGCCCGAGGCGGCCAGCGCGGTCAGGGCGTGGTGCAGGGCGGCGCCGAGGCTGAGGAGAAGCAGCCGGCCGTCGCGGTCGGTGGTCTCGAGCCGGCGGGACTCGTCGGCGTACAGCTCCATCGTGTCGCCGTCGATCTGCCAGCGCCACGGCTGGGTGTTGAAGACGGACGGGGCGTGCAACGCGGCCTGGGCGGCCAGCTCGAGCGGTGTCATGGTGAACCTCCGAATTTCCGGTCACCTCAAGCGTGCCGCCGACGGCCCCGCCCGATCAGGGCCGAAAGTCCCGTCTCACGAGGAGACAGGCACTCGCCAGGTCACCGTCGTCCCGCCGTCCGGGCCGGGGCCCGCGTCGAACGAACCGCCCAGGTCGTGGGCCCTCTCGGCCATGTTGACCAGGCCGCCACGGGCCGCGCCGGGCGGCAGGCCGGCCCCGTTGTCGGAGACCTGCAGGATCACCTCGCCGTCGGCGGCCCGGACCGACACCCGTACGCTCGTCGCCGCCGCGTGCCGGGCCACGTTCGACAGGGCCTCGCTCAGCACGGCCAGCAGCTCGGGAACGATGTCGTCGGGGATCGCGCTGTCGACCGGCCCGCTCGTGTCGAGGGTGGGCCGGAAGCCGAGCGCCGCCGCCTCGACCGTCTCGCGCAGGGACGCCCGCAGCGACGGCCCGACCGGCGCCCGCAGCTCGAAGATCGACCGCCGGATGTCGCGGATCGTCTCGTCGAGGTCGTCGACGGTGGAGTTGATGCGTTTGACGGTCTCGTCGCGCGAGTTCTGCAGGGCCGCCCCCTGCAGCTGCATGCCGGTGGCGAACAGCCGCTGGATCACCACGTCGTGCAGGTCCCGGGCGATGCGCTCGCGGTCGGCCAGCACCGCCAGCAGCTCGCGCTCCTCCTGCGCGCGGGCCCTTTCCAGGACGAGCGCGGCCTGGCCGGCGAAGGTCGACAGCAGCACCGCGTCCTCGTCGGCGACCGGCCGGCCGGGGGCCTGGGTGACGATGAGCAGGCCGTGCGGGGAGTCGGCGCCGGCGAGCGGGGCGACCACGGCCGGGCCGGCGGGCACCGGGCCGGGCCAGTCGGCGGTGGCCCGCAGGTCGTCGACCACCTGGTAGCGGCTCTGGTCGAACTCGCCCGCGGCGATCCGGCCACCGGTCAGCCGGGTGCAGGCCGGGTCGGCGCCGTCGGCGACCTCGATCGTGTACGACGAGTCGTCGAACAGCAGCACCAGCACGAGCTCGGCGTTCGACACCTCACGGGCGCGCCGGGCGATGAGCTGCAGCGCCTCGGTGCGGCGGACCGTGCCCAGCAGCACCCCGGTGATCTCGGCGGTGGCGGCGAGCCAGCGTTCCCGCCGCTGGGCGAGGGTGAACAGCCGCGCGTTGTCGATCGCCACGCCCGCGGCGGCGGCCAGCGCCACCACGATCTCCTCGTCGTCCTCGCTGAACTCGGGGGCGCCCTGCTTCTCGGCCAGGTAGAGGTTGCCGAAGACGTGGTCGCGGATCCGGACGGGGACGCCCAGGAAGCTGTGCATCGGGGGGTGGTGCGGGGGGAACCCGTACGAGTGGGGGTGTTTGGTGATGTCGGGCAGGCGCACCGGGTGCGGGTCGGTGATGAGCAGCCCGAGCACGCCGCGGCCGTGCGGCAGGTCACCGATGGCGGCGTGGGTCGCGGGGTCGATCCCGTACGTGATGAAGTCGGACAACTGGGTGCGATCGGCGCCGATCACCCCGAGCGCGCCGTACCGGGCGCCGGCCAGCGCGCACGCGGATTCGACGATGCGTTGCAGGGTGCTGCGCAGGTCGAGGTCGGTGCTGATGCCGACGACCGCGTCGAGCAGCGCGCGCAACCTTTCCCGGCTCGTCATGACCTCGCCGACCCGGTCGAGCATCTCCTGCAGGAGCTCGTCGAGACGTACCCGGGACAGGGGACCCAACCCGAGTTCGGGCTTCATCTGCTCCGCCACGCCACCAGATTACGGTGGCGGGACTTTCGACCCTTGGACCAGGCCTTCCGTACGGGGTAGGAAGGACTCATGATCCGAGTCTTCCTCCTCGACGACCACGAGGTGGTCCGCCGCGGCCTTGTCGACCTGCTCCAGTCCGGCGGTGAGATCGAGGTGGTCGGCGAGTCCGGCTCCGCTCAGGAGGCGGCCCGGCGCATCCCCGCGCTGCGGCCCGACGTCGCGATCCTCGACGCGCGCCTGCCCGACGGCAACGGCATCGACGTGTGCCGCGATGTGCGGGCGGTCGACTCGTCGATCAAGGGGCTGATCCTGACCTCGTACGAGGACGACGAGGCGCTGTTCGCCGCGATCATGGCCGGCGCGTCGGGTTACGTGCTGAAGCAGATTCGCGGCACCGACCTGGTCGACGCGGTCAAGCGGGTGGCCCAGGGGCAGTCGCTGCTCGACCCGGCGGTGACCCAGCGGGTGCTGGAGCGCATTCGCAACGGGGTGGAGCAGCCGCGGGAGCTGGCCGCGCTGACCGACCAGGAGCGCCGGATCCTCGAGTTCGTGGCCGAGGGCCTGACCAACCGCGAGATCGCCGCCCGGATGTTCCTGGCCGAGAAGACGGTGAAGAACTACGTCTCCAGCATGCTCGCGAAGCTGGGGCTGGAGCGGCGCACCCAGGCCGCCGTTCTGGCCACCCGTCTGCTCGGGGAGCATCCGCACGAATAGAGATCAAGTGCGATCGCACGAGAGATCGTCTCGTGCGCGCCCGAATTCTCACATGGTGCACAGAGATGAGGTTCCGGGGAACCGTCGCGGCTGCTGTCTTGACGGTCCTACTGGCTGGTCACCATGCCCCCACCGATCGAGGGCCACCTATTGAATCCGGCCCCGTCGATCATGTTCGCCCCGGTCATCGCGTCGCACGGCGCGTACGGCGCTGATCCCGTGGACGCATGACTCTCGTATCCGAGGGCAGGTGATTCCACGGATGGAGGCGATATGGCAACGCGCAAGCCCGCCACGCGCGCGTCGAGCACAAGCCCCCGCATGGTCCATACTGGATCGGAAAGCACGTGCGGATGCACGTGCAGATGCGCCGGCTCTCTGGCTCGGGGAGGACAAGGATGCGGCTGAGACACCCTTCCGGCCGGATCGTGCACCTTTCCTGCGAGCTGCCACCAACTGAGACGCCGGTGAATCTACCGGTGATCGTCTCGCAGCTCGACACCTACGGCGCTGTACGCGCCCGGCTCGGCGCCGACGCCCTCGGCGTGAGCCTCTGGCTTCCCCCCTCGCTCGCCGCCGCCCTCGCCGTCGAGAGCCGCGCCCGCACCCGGCTTCGTGCCGAACTCGACGCCCGCAGGCTCGAGGTCGTCACGTTGAGCGGCGCGCCCTTCGACGAGGGCGGCGGCGAGGCCCCCGCCTGGACGGAACCGGCCCGCCGCGAATACACGCTCGACCTGGCCCGGATCCTGCTCGACCTGCTCGACGACGACGCGGTCCGCGGCACCGTCAGCACCATCGGCGTCGGCCCGCGCGACGGCTGGGCCGAGGCGGAGGAAAAAGCCGCCCTCGGCATCCTGCGCCGGCTCTCCCACGGGCTGGCCGACCTCGCCTGGCAGAACGGCCGGGCCGTACGCGTCGGCTTCCAGCCCGCCCCCGGCCTGGTGCTCGACGACCCCGAGCAGACGGTGGCCGGGCTCAGCCGCATCGACAAGGACAGGCTCGGCGTCTGCCTCGACCTCGGGCACGTCGCCCGCAACTGGCCCGAGCCGGCCGCCGGCATCGAAGCCGTCACCGACTCCGGCCTGGCCATCGTCGAGGTCCGCCTGACCGCGGTGGCCGGCTCGACGACCGTGGCCTGGCGTGACGGGTTGCAGCAGCTGTTCGGCCGCCAAGGCCCGCTCACCGAGAACCTCACGCTGGTGAGCAAGGCCCCCACGGTCGAGCAGATCGCCGGCGACGTGGCGTACCTGCTGGCCGAGCTCGCCGCCCTCGGGCTCGCGCCGGAAAATGAGCCCTGCCCCGCGCGCTGAAACTCGTCTAGTGTCGGTCGTGGCACTGCCGTGACCGGCGGGCCGGAAGCGGGAGGCGCAAACCCGCCCCGGCCGTGGCGCCCGGGTCCGGTCGTGCCACAGGGCGGCTTTCCCTCGCCGCCCGCCCAGTGCTGTTTCCGCTCCGAGGGAGAAATCATGGCGCGACCCATCACGCTCTTCACCGGCCAGTGGGCCGACCTACCCTTCGACGAAGTCTGCCGGCTCGCCTCCGAGTGGGGCTACGACGGACTCGAGATCGCCTGCTGGGGTGATCACTTCGAGGTCGACCGGGCGCTCGCCGAACCCGACTACATCGACCGCAAACGCGAGCAACTCGCCAAGTACAACCTGAAGGTGTTCGCGATCAGCAACCACCTGGTCGGCCAGGCCGTCTGCGACCACCCCATCGACGAGCGGCACAAAGACATCCTGCCCGCCGACATCTGGGGAGACGGCGACCCCTCCGGCGTACGGGATCGGGCTGCGGAACGCATGAAGGACACCGCCCGGGCGGCCGCGCGCCTCGGCGTCAAAACGGTCGTCGGCTTCACCGGCTCGTCGATCTGGCACACCGTCGCGATGTTCCCGCCCGTGCCCGCCTCGATGATCGACCGCGGCTACCAGGACTTCGCCGACCGCTGGAACCCCATCCTCGACGTGTACGACGAAGTAGGTGTGCGCTTCGCCCACGAGGTCCACCCCAGTGAGATCGCGTACGACTACTGGACCACCCGCCGCACCCTCGAGGCCATCGGCCACCGGGAGGCGTTCGGCCTGAACTGGGACCCGTCCCACTTCGTCTGGCAGGACCTCGACCCGGTCAACTTCATCCTCGAATTCAAGGACCGGATCTACCACGTCGACTGCAAAGACGCCAAAGTCCGTACGGGTGACGGGCGGCGCGGCCGGCTCAGCTCCCACCTGCCCTGGGCCGACCTGCGCCGCGGCTGGGACTTCGTCTCGACCGGGCACGGCGACGTGCCGTGGGAAGACTGCTTCCGCGCGCTCAACGCCATCGGCTACGACGGACCCATCTCGGTCGAATGGGAGGACGCCGGCATGGACCGCCTGGTCGGCGCGCCCGAAGCCCTGCAGTTCGTGCGCCGGCTGGCCTTCGACGCCCCGACGGCGGCCTTCGACGCTGCCTTCTCGTCATCGTCCTGAGTTCGGCGAAACACGGCTGAGGCCGCCCTCGACGTTGAGGGCGGCCTCAGAGCCTATGTGATGCCGCGTGTCAGTACGTGGTGCCCGTCGACGACGGCTTACTGGCCGACGTGGCCAGCGGCTCCGTCGTGTCAGCCGAGTCGTCGGTGGTGACATGCAGCTTCTCGCCCAGCTTGGACGACTGGAGCTTGTCCTTGCTCTCGGAGTAGAGCTTGTTGGCCTGCGCCTGGGCGACACCGGCGGCCTCCTGCACCGACGGGTGCTCCCACACCTTCTTGGCGTTGGACCGGATCTCCTCGTACTTCTCCCGGCCGGCACGGCTGCCCAGGACGAAGCCCGCCGCGAGACCGGTGATGAACATCAGCTTTCCGCGCATGATGGCGGCTCCTTCCGTTCGATGACGCGCGTGCGTCGCTGAACCGTGCATACCCATGCTGCCCGTTACGTATGCCTGCCGCACGGCTTTCCACCCCACAGCAGCGCGCCGGGGAACCCCTTCGCGCCCCGGGCGCACCGTCATGTACTCTGTTCTCCGGCACTGAGGGAAACCCCAGAGCCGAAGCACGATCCCCTGTAGCTCAATTGGCAGAGCAGCCGGCTGTTAACCGGCAGGTTATTGGTTCGAGTCCAATCGGGGGAGCGTTTAGCGGTGGCCCTTGTTCGCGGAGAGCGCGAACCGGGGCCTTTCGCCATTTCTGCTCAGGGGGCCGAGCCCCCTGAAACCCCACGTTACGGTGCTTGCGGCAGGAACTTCTGCCTGCGCGGGGGTGGGAACTTTGTCCGCTGCGCGGACTCGTTCCCGAAAACACCTTCTCGCTGCGCCTCGGCACCTACCCTCGGCATCCCTGGGACCGCAGACCTTGCCTCTAGGTCCACCAGCCATAAGGCCCGCCCCGCTCCGCCGCGCCCCACCTCAGGGCATCGCATCTCGCCGCGCCTCGCCCCGGCCCGCCGCATCCCCGCCGCATCCCCGCCGCATCCCCGCCCCCTCCCCTGCCCTGCCTGCCCACCCCGCCGCATCCCGGCCCCCTCCCCTGCCCCGCCCTGCCTCCCCTGCCCTGGCTGCCCTGCCCTGGCTGCCCTGCCCTGGCTGCCCTGCCCTGGCTGCCCTGCCCTGGCTGCCCTGCCCTGGCTGCCCTGCCCTGGCTGCCCTGCCCTGGCTGCCCTGCCCTGGCATCCTAGGAACCTAGACTGCTATTTCCTGGCCCTGACGGCTCATTGCGGGTCCTCGCGAGGCGTTTCGACTCGTTGCCGGCTTGGTCGCGGAGCCTGGCCTGCGCTGTGCGAACGACGCAACCAGGCCCTTCGGTTTTCCGCCGCCACCCGCGGCGCGGGGCCGGGTCCGGCGCGGGGCCGGGTCCGGCGCGGGGCCGGGTCCGGTCCGGTCCGGGGTCGGGGCCGGCGCGGGTCGGGGCCGGCGCGGGGTCGGGGCCGGCGCGGGGTCGGGGTCGGGGCCGGGGTCGGTGCGGGGTCGGGTTGCGGATCGTCATGGGGATGCGGCGGAGTGCGGTGGAGTGGTGACCTTCTGTTATGTGGCCGATAGCTGTGGGTTGGGGGTGTTGCCCTTTCGTCAGTATTCTTTCCCGTTTGTTCGTGGGGGCGGGTTGAGCAGGGCAAACGGGGTCGGGTTGCGTCTTGCGGACGGTGTGCTATGGAGCGATGAGGGTCGATTGACATGGTTTGACACTCGGGTGAAAGTGGTTTGAGAGCGCTCTGGCGACACGGAGCGTGATGGCCGGGACGCAGCCCCCTTCTGTGTCCGCCCCCGAAGCGTTCCGGCCGGTGTGGGATCCCCTCCGGCGGCGCCGGGCCCGCGCCAGACGGGGGCCGGACTGTGGAGTGCCTATGCGTGTCAATCGCAAATCCCTGCTCGGGCTCGGGGTGGCGGCTGTTGCCGTCGCCGGGGTCGCGGCGGTCGTGCCGTCCGCCAGCGCGGCGGGGCCCAAACTGCTGCCCCTGACCGTGACGAACGACTCCGGCCGTGGCGAGGCCGTGAACCTGTACGTGCTCGGCGAGTCGGGCGGCAAGCTCGGCTACGTCAACGAGGCCGGCACGTTCACCGCGTGGCCGGCCGGGGGCAACCCGCCCGTTCCCGCGCCTGACGTGTCGATCGCCGGGCCGGCCGACGGCGCCAGCAAGACCATCCAGGTGCCCAAGGGGTTGTCCGGGCGCATGTACATGGCGTTCGGCGACAAACTCGACTTCCGGATCTCGCAGGACGGCGGCCTGGTGCAGCCGGCGCCGTGGGCGGGTGGTGACCCGAGCCGCGACGTGCTGTTCGACTGGAGCGAGTTCACCTACAACGACGCCGGGGTGTGGCTGAACAGCTCGCAGGTCGACATGTTCGCGGTGCCGCACAAGGTCGGCGTCACCGGCTCGGACGGGCGTACCGCCGAGACCGGCGAGCTCAAGCCGGGCGGCCACACCGCCGTGATCGACGGGCTCCGGGCCGACCCGGAGTTCGCCAAGCTGATCCAGACCCGCGGCGACGGGACCGTGCTGCGGGTGCTCGCCCCGGGCAAGGGCGCCGACGCCGGCGGTTTCGACCCGGACTACCTGGGCGGCTACATCGACCAGGCGTGGGCGGCGTACGCGAACAAGGACCTCACGGTCAAGCCGTTCGCCGAGCAGCCCGACAAGGTCTTCACCGGCCGTACGAGCGGCGACGTCATGAATTTCACCGACGCCACCGGCGCGCAGGTCGCCGGCTTCACCAAGCCGACCTCGTCGAACGTGTGGGGCTGCGACGGCAACCTGGGCGCCCCGAACGACCTGGTCGTCGGGCCGATCGCGCGCAGCCTGTGCGCGGCGCTGTTCCGCGGCACGCTCGGTACGCAGGACGTCGAGCCCAGCACCGACCCGGCCACGTTCTACCGCAACACCCCGGCCAACCTGTACGGCAAGCTGATCCACGAGAACATGGCCGACGGCAAGGCGTACGCGTTCGCCTTCGACGACGTCGCCAACCAGGAGTCGCTGGTGCACAGCGGCGACCCGGCGTCGATCACCATCACCCTCTCGCCCTTCAACTGAGCCCCCGTTCCCGGGCGCGCTCCGGCGTGCCCGGGAACCTTCAGAACGAAGGAGTTCCCCCATGAAGCATCGTTTTCTGGTCGCGGCCGTCGCTGTGACAGCGGGACTGGCCGCCCTGCTCCCGAGCTTCAGCGCCTCCGCCGCGAGCCTGCCGGTGTCCGAGGCCCAGTTCCAGCAGATGTTCCCGAATCGCATCCCGTTCTACTCGTACGCGGGTCTGCTCGACGCCATGGGCAAGTTCGGCGAGTTCACCGGCGCCGGCGACGAGGACGTACGGAAGCGGGAAGCCGCCGCCTTCCTCGCCAACATCAACCACGAGTCGGGCGGGCTGGTCCACGTCGAGGAGCTGAACCAGGCGAACTGGCCGCACTACTGCGACGCGTCCCAGCCGTACGGGTGCCCTGCCGGTCAGGACGCGTATCACGGCCGCGGGCCCATCCAGTTGAGCTGGAACTTCAACTACAAGGCGGCGGGCGACGCTCTCGGCATCGACCTGCTCAACAACCCGGACCTGGTCAAGACCGACTCGTCGGTGGCCTGGCAGACCGGTCTGTGGTACTGGATGACGCAGACCGGGCCGGGCTCCATGACCCCACACGCCGCGATCGTCAACGGCGCCGGGTTCGGCGAGACGATCCGCAGCATCAACGGCTCGCTGGAGTGCGACGGCGGCAACCCGGCCCAGGTGCAGAGCCGGATCGACGCCTACCAGCGCTTCACGCAGATCCTCGGGGTGGACCCGGGCGCCAACCTGTCCTGCTGACGCCCCCTCCGCAAGGGAACCGCCCGGCTGCCGGGCGGTTCCCTCACCCGCGGGCGCCGTGGATGTCCCCTGACTTTCTTCGACGAGCGCCTGCTCGACGGGCCCGGTCCCGCCTTCCCCGAGGTGCGTCACCTGCCGTGACGGTTGGGGGTGTCTTCGCCTTTCCGCTGCCGTGACCAGCCACCGCCGTTACTCTGGGGCTGCCTGTTTCGTCCCCTTGTGAGGTTCCCGTGTCGCAGCCCGTGGAGGTGGACGTCGTCATCGTCGGCGGCGGTCTAGCCGGACTCTCCGCCGCCCGACGGCTCGACCGCGCGGGGGTGGAATGGCTGCTCGTCGAGGCCTCCGACCGGATCGGCGGGCGGGTGACCACCGACGTCGTGGACGGCTGGCACTTCGACCGGGGATTCCAGGTCATCAACACCGCGTATCCGCGACTGCCCGCGCTCGTCGACATCGACGCGCTCGACCTGCGGTACTTCACGCCCGGGGTGCTGGTGCGCCGCGGCGGTGAGCTGCACCGGCTCGAGAACCCCGTACGCGAGCCGCTCGCCGCCGCGCAGACCCTGACCTCAGGCGTAGGCACGCTCAGTGACCGACTGAAGTTCGCCGCGCTCGCCACCAAGTGCGCGACGCTGCCCGCCTCCCGGCTGCTCGAGGCGCGCGAGACGACGACGCAGGAGATGCTGCGCAAGGCCGGCCTGTCCCACCGCATGATCGAAGAGGTGATGCGGCCGTTCCTCTCCGGCGTCTTCGGCGACCGCTCGCTCGACACGTCGAGTCACGTGTTCGCGATGATCCTCAGATCCTTCGCGCGCGGGCGGATGGGCGTGCCGGCGGCCGGAATGGCGGCCCTGCCCGCGGCGATCGCCGGTCCCCTGCCCTACCCACAGCTGCTCATCGGCGCCCGTACGCTCTCGATCGCCCCCGGCATGGTGGTCACCGAGGGCGGCGAGCTGCGCTGCCGGGCCGTGATCGTGGCCACCGACCCGGTCTCGGCGTCCGAACTGCTGCCCCAACTGCCCCGCCCCGACATGCACGGCCTGACCACGTTCTACTTCGGTTCCGACCGCGCCCCCATCGACGAGCCCATCCTCCTGCTCGACGGCGACCGGCGCGAAATCGTCGCCAACACGATCGTCCTGTCCAACGCCGCGCCCGAGTACGCACCCAGCGGCAAGTCACTGATAGCGGCCTCCGTGGTCGGCGTCTCGGCACCCTCCTCGGCCAGCGAGACGGTGATACGGGTCGAATTGTCCCGCCTGTACGGGGTTCCAACCGACGACTGGGAGCTACTCGAAGTCGTCAGCATCCCCCACGCGCTGCCGTCGGCCCGGGTCCCCCAGTCCAACCTGCGCAAGCCGGTCGACCTCGGCGAGGGCCTTTTCGTGGCCGGCGACCACCGCGACAGCCCCTCCATCCAGGGCGCCCTCGCCGGCGGATGGCGTACGGCCGGGGCTGTGCTTTCCTGGCTGGGAACCCACGTCCACGCCTGATTCGTCAGCTTCCCGCAGGCCCGGGGCGGGAGATCGCTGGCTGTGGCTGTGCGGCACGGGTTAGGATCGCCGCCGGTAAGGGGCGGTAGCTCAGTGGGTTAGAGCAGGGGACTCATAATCCCTCGGTCGCGGGTTCGAGTCCCGCCCGCCCCACTTTGATCTTGTATGCGAACCGCAGCGTGGTTGCCGCGGCTCTGGGTGGACCTGTATCCGTGTGGTCATGGATCTTTGTACTGGGCTGGAGTCAGACCCGACGTGTCGCGGAGTCGATGGGTGTGGGCCCGGTTGTTCTGCGTGGATCGGCTGAGGGTAGACAAGGACCGTGTCAGTTCAGTCTCCCTCGGTTCCTTCGCCTGTCCACCTGGCGCAGGTCCGGCGTCGGCCCGCGCCGCCGCAGCCGTGGCGAGGCAGACGTCTCGTCGACATGGAGAAGGAACGCGTTCGGTGGACCCTTCGGTCTCTGGTCACGGACCCGGCGACGGACTTCGCCATCCTGGACGCTGACGAGTTTTCGCTGCTCCGCGGTGGGCCTGCCAGAACAGCGTGATCAATGCGGGGTTGATCGCCGACTTCGGGCGTCGTCTTGCTGACGCCGCGTGGCCTCGCGTCCATGAGCCATGTCAGGCCTCCGGGGTCGCAGGACTTCCGGCGGTGAGGGACCACCACCGGTTGGAGGGAGGGAGGCCGCCGATCAGCGGACCAGCCGCGTGGTACCGCCGAAGGTGACGGCGATTCACCGGTCGGCTCACCGACTCGGAGTCGACCCCGACCACAAGTGATCCCGGGCGAAGATGGTGAAGAGCTGGCCCGCCGTCATGCCGTCGTGCGCGCCGGGGACCTGAGTCGTCGTGGCGGCGAAACCCCGGGCCCGGAAGTTGTCCGCGATGGCGTTCTGGGCGTTGAGGTTGCCCTCGAAGAGACCGTTGCCGAGGAACACGACCAGGTCATCGTCCCCGACCGCGTCGGCGATGTTGTCGTAGTCCTGCGACGTGAGGGACGGGTTGCCGGAGAAGTGTCCATAGAACCCGAATGTGGTCGGGTAGTTCTTGATGACCACGCCGCCCGCCATTCCGCCGTACGAGAACCCGGCATAGGCGCGTCCTGCGCGCTCGGTCGAGACGTTGTAGTTCGACTCGATGAGGGGGAGAATCGTCCGGACCAGGTTGTCGGCGGCGTTGGTCTGGTTGTACGAGGCGAAGTCGAGGCCGGTGCCCGTGAAGTGATTGCCCATGGTGACAACCACCGTGGGCTCGATCTCGCCCTTGGCCGTCATGTTGTCCAGGATGTTCGGGACGTTCGCCGGAATCATGAAGTCGGTCTCGTCACCGAAGATGCCGTGAGCGAGATACGCGACCTTGTACGGCTCCGCGCGGTTGGCATCGTATTTGGCCGGCAGGTAGACGCCGAGGTAGTGGCCACTGTCGCCCAGGATCGTGGTGTAGGGGACGTACTGGACGGTGCCCCGCCGCGATGGTCTGCTGATCGGCAGCTCGTACCCGGCACGTTCCTTCAGCACCGGGTCGTTCTGTTTCTTCGCATACGGCACATAGACGGCATCGAGAACGTCATTGTTCCTGACCCGGAATGACGACTCGCCCGGGGGTCGCGGTTTCGTCGAGGCGGGATCCCAGATGCGCTTGTTGACCCAGCTTCGAGTCGGGTCCCAGACCCGGTACCAGTAGCTGAGACCTCCGGCGTGCAAGGGGACGGAGACCGACCAGTAGCCCCGCGCGTCCTTGGTCATGCCCCTGAGGAACTCGGTACCTCCGGCGTGGTAGCGGCCGGGATGCCACGCTTCCGGCTGATACCGGGTATTACCGGTGCTGACATCGAGCAGCGAGAGGTCCCCGGCCAGGCGGACCTGCGTGGCATGGGGATTGTGGTAGACGAATCTGACGGTGTATCCGGTCGGTGAATTGCGATCCGCCTTAACAGTCGCGCCTTGCACAATCGCGGGTTTGCCTGCGGCGGCAGCCGGCGCGGAGACGATGGCACTTACGCCGAGCGACACGAGCGCCAGCGACGAGATCGCACGCCCGAGCCTGCGTATTCCGATTGCCTTCCTCATCTGAGCATGCTCCTTTGCATTATATTCTTGTGGCCAGATTCGGATCGCATGTCCCATTCGGAGCCCGTCATTGGGCGAGAAGCCACTGCAGGATGGTCTTTTCCTCATAAGTGGGGGCGGCGGCGAGGTGGCGGTCCGGCTCGTAGAAGGCGGAGTCGGCGTACTCGGTGTACTTGACCAAGGCGTTTGCCTGGACAGGGGTTTTTCCGAGCGCCACGTAGGCGTTCCAGATCTGGTTGTACGACGTCTGCCCGGTCGTGACCACGTTGAGGAGGTGGTCATGGGTGCCGTGGGTGATCCAGACCGGCGTGCCGGACGCGGCGATAGCGGTTGCCTGGGATGCGCTGGCAGCGAAGCCTCCGGTGATCAGTGCACCATCGAAGAGGTCCGGATAGGCGGCCAGTGCGGCCCAGGCGAGCGTGGAGCCGTACGAGACCGTGGACGCGTAGATCCGGTCCTGGTTCACCGGGAATTCCCGCGTGAAGGCGTTCAGGAGCTCGACCATGACCTCTGCCTGAGCGGCAGCGGTCCCGACTCGCTGGTTCTGTGGAGCCAGGACGATGACGTCTTCCTTGGTGCCCGTCCACTTCTCCTGCAGCCACGCGGTCGCGGGGATGTCCGCCGCTACTTGCACCCCTTCATTGGAGCCGTTGAATCCCATGCCATGCCCTGGCAGGATGACGACGACCGGGTACGTCTTGGCGGCGTCGTAGCCCCTTGGCAGGTGGTAGGCGTAGGGAATCATCGTGCCCGAGGTCGCGGTGAATCTCTTGTAGACGAAGTCGTCGGCCAACAGGTTGATCGCGGGCTTGGTGGGCCCATACGCCTTGTCGGACGCCGCGGCCAGCCGATGGCCACGGCCTTTCCCTTTCCGGGCCTGGGCGTAGACGTCCTTGTTCTGCACGACCCGCGTCTGCAGGTCAGTGTTGACCTTGACGTAGTTGCTCGTCGCCATGATGGTGTTGCCGCCGGGATCCGTCGCGTCGAGTTCGATGATGACGAAGTTGCCCCGATCGGACCGCTTGTCCGCGTTCAGGGCCGGCGCTTCGTTGGTATAGACCGCGGTGATCGTGCGATCGGCTCGTTTCGTCGGGTCGGTGATGTCCCCGACGGGGTTGAAGCGGAAGTTGTAGAGGCTGTCCGAGACCGTGTAGGTATCGCGGTCAAGGGTCCGCGCGTTCACCTCTGACGAGTACTCGACTGCGACGGCCGTGACCTTTTGACCGAAGGCCAGGATTTGCGTGATCGGGAGGACGTTCTGCACTCCCTCGCGGCCATGGCCGGACGGCTTCGCGTTTGCGGTGCCAGGGGCGATCCAGACCGCAGCGAAAAGGACGGCGACGGCGGCCAGGGGTGTTCGCTTCGACACTGGTTGTCCTTCCGATCGGTGCGCGCCGCCTTATCAGCAGGCGCCGTGCCACGGACGCTACGCAACACCCCCGAAACAATCAATAGACGAAAACATCTCGATCCCACGATGTCTTTATGATCAATCTGCCATATATCTAAATCCCATACGGGCGGCCGTTAGCACCGAGTAGGCACGACGGCACGGCACCTTCGCCGGTGGCGGAGTTATGACCAAACAGCTATAAATTATTGCTATGCCCATTACCTCCGCCGCGGCCCTCGACAGCGGTCTCACCGGCACGGAACAAGCCGTCCTCCGGGCGTTGTCCGACGGCCGGCAACGCACCGTCGCCGAACTCTGCGCCGAGCTTTCGGCGGCGCGTAGCAGTGTCGTGCACGCGTTGAACAGCCTTCGAACGGCAGGCGTCGTGGTGGAGCATCCCTCAGGTCGCTCGGCGAGAGGGCGGCCGGCCCGCGGTTGGTCCGTCGCGGCGTCGCCTGGCCTGCTCGCCGTGGTCTTGGCTGCGGCCCATGGCTTCCTCGCCGGCGTGGTACGACCTGACGGCGAGGTCCTGGCGGCGGTGCACGGCGCAGCGGACTTCACCGCACCGGCGGCGGCTCTGGAGTTGCTCGGTCGCGCCGTCGCCGAAGCCGGGGTTACGCACCGGCAGGTCGAACTCGCCGTTCTTGGGCTGCCCGGCCCATCCATGTTCGCCCGGACGCCCGGCCTCGACTCGTTCGGAGGGTCACACCTGCGGCGGTTCCGGGACTGGGATGGACGACCCGCCGCGGATGTCGTGAGCGAATACCTAGATCGCCCCGTCTTCTGCGAGAACGACGCCAATCTGGCAGCGCTCGGTGAGGCCGTCTACGGCGACGTGGCCGGCCTGCACACCGTGCTGCACATCTCTCTCACGCACGGGACCGGAGCTGGTTTGGTCATCGGCGGCAAGCTCCACCGTGGCGGGTCGCGGCTGGCGGGTGAAGTCGGGCATCTCCACGTCGATGACGGCGGGCAGCTTTGCGAGTGCGGTGCGCGCGGCTGCTTCTGGCAGACCACCAGCATTCCGGCGTTGCTCAATGAGCTGGCCACGGCCCATGGCAAGACCTTCACGGTGAGCGATCTTGACGCCGCGGCCGCCTTGGGAGAGCTTGAGATCGTGCGGGCGCTTCGCGGATTCGGCCGGTCCCTCGGCCGCCGCGTCGCCGACTTCGTCGTGTTCCTTGACCCCCAGGCCATTGTCGTGGACTGCACCCTCGGGGCCGCCTCCGACGTCATCGCAGACGGCATCCGGGAGGCGGTGGATCAATACGCCCCGCCGATGATGGCAGCGTCGGTCAAGATCTCGTCCGGGTCGCTTGGCGCATCGGCACATCTGAAGGGAGCGGCGGCCCTTGTCCGTACAGAGCACCTCCTCGACGTATCGCGGCTCGGTTTACCGGCGCCCGCCTGAATGGTGCGGCCCGGGTGGGGTACGACCACTCGACGATCTCGCGCGGCGGTATTCCAGGGCGGCGGAAGTCATCGTCACCTTCAACCTCAGCGACTTCCCGAGCCGGCCCTCAAGCCCTACGACATCGCGGCAATCCCCCCCGACGGCTTCCTCCTCGACCAACTCGATCTCTACCCCGGCTTGACCATGGACGTGCTCCGTCACCAAGCCGCGTCCTACCGGCGAGCGCCGAACACCGTGCCGGAGGTCCTCGTCCTTCTGCAGCGCACCGGCGTGCCCGGATTCGCCGCTGAAGTACGACGCCATCTCGGTCCCCCGGCCTGGTAACGCAGCCGTCCGAGGCGGCTGAAGGCGGGCACAAATCAGGCTAACGGGCAGGCCGAATACCCCTTGAACTGGCCAAACGCTCGGGCAGAGGATCGCCGGTGACGATGATCGGGTGGTTCGCATGGTGCATCGTCCGGCCCGCGTTGATCTTGATTGCGAACCGTGGCCTGGATTTCCGGCCGGGGGTCTCGATGGCCGGGCGTTCACGACTTGAGCCTGGTGTGACTCCGTGCTGGGCGTCGGTTGCAGGTCAAAGCCACCGCGATGTTCAGCGAACGGGCCGGGGCACGACGAACATGAGTCGCCGCCGCCTGCGTTCGGCGTTGTTGATGTCCGCTGGAAAGACTCAACGATGGCAACCACTCGGGTTGTGGTGATCATCGATGTTCCCGTGAAGCGGGTGTGGGGAGGCGGTCGCCGACGTAGGGCCGGTTCATGACCGGATCGGTCAGCGAACGGCGGTCAAGGCCGGGGTGGCCCAGCACGCCGCCACGGTCACGAGGATGGTGGCCGCTAGCATCCATCGCCAGAACAGGGTGCGTGCGGCGAGCCGCGCCTCGATCTCCGGGTCGGAGCACGTCGTCGTCCCTCGGAGACCGATCCAGCCGGCCGATGTGATGGCGACTCGGTCGCCGTGGCGGACCGGCTTGCCGATTACGAGAACGGGCGTGTCCGCCGGTGCGAGACATTCGAACACCCCCATTCCGCTGGCGCGTCCGTCTGGCGTGAGGTCTTCCGCCGTCAGATGTCCCTCGGCTGCCAGGTGAGTCCAGCTGGCGTGCTCGTCAGGCGAACTGTCGGAACCTGACGATCTGGCTGACCGGTTCGGTGATGAGCGTCGCAAACTTGCGGCCCAGCGCTTGACGCGCGAGGCTTTCGTCCAGCCACACGACGTTCTGTGCATCGTCTGCATCGAGCAACGGTATTTGCCGGTTCGGCGGGGCGGTTGCGGTGAAGAGGGCCTGGAGAACCTCACCCTTGTTCGAGCCGCGCGGGTCCATCCGGCCCGTTGAGCTGGCCAAACGTCCCGACAGCGGATCACCGGTGACGATGATCGGGCGGTTCGCATGGTGCAACGTCCGGCCCCACCCCTTCGATAAGCAGGACGTTCGCAAAGGACCAGGTGAACTGTGCGAACCATGCGGAGGGCGGTCCCCGGTTGCGGATCGGCCCTCCGCCCCTGTCCTATGCCGTCACCGGTCGTTGTCGGTGCTGTTGAGGTTGGCGAGGTGCCGGTTGGTTTCGGTGAGGTCGAACGGTTCGGGTTCTTGTGGATCGTCCTCGGACCAGTACTCGACCGGGGAGTCGCCGGAGAAGCCGGTGCACAGCGGGTATGTGAGGCCGGGGTCGCGTTGCGTGGTCCGTTCCAGGGTGATCTCGTGCCACCAGCTCGCGCCGAAGTCGTACTCGTAGCGGATCTTCTTGGCCGCCCCGGCGAGCACCTCCCGTAGCCGTACGCCGGATTCGTCTTTCTCGTCGCCGCCCAGGTCGAAGAACGGGTCGCTGTAGCGTTTGCCGCCGATCTCGAACTGGTGCAGGTGGTCGCCGTCCCAGCCGAACAGGATCTGGATGACGGCATGCAGGTCGTCGAGCGTGGTGGTGGAGGGCACCAGGATCCGCCGCCAGATCGGTGGTCGCCAGCGCATCAGTCCCACCTTGAGCTGGTAGACCTGGTCGATCGACGGGATGGCGCCCGAGTCCAGGAACTGCTGTACCGCGGCGGTGACGCGGGCGGCGTCCGGGTGATCGACGCCCGCCGCCACGTTCATGCGGGCTTCCAGGCTTTCGCCGGGGAGGCGGTCGAACAGCACGGTCAGCGCCTCGTCCGAACCGGTCCCGTCCAGGGCTGCTGCGGCGAACTCGACCGCCAACCACCTGGCGTCGACGGGTGCGATGCGCGGTTCGTCGTCTGCAATGGCGGTCACCGACGCTCGTGCGTGCGCGCCGAGGTTCGGTAGGTGCGCGACCGCCTGCCACACGGCCAGTGCCTGGTAGCCCAGGCTGTCGGTCACGTCGCCGGCTCCGATCCGGGCCGCTGCCGAGAGGTCGGCGGCGGCGGTCAGCAGTTCCCGGGCTGCGTCGGTCGGGCGCCGGTACTCGATCCATCGCCGGGCTGTCGGCCACGGGTCGGTGCCGCGTCGCACATGGTCTGCCAGTACCTCGACCACCGCATCGGCAGGCATGTCGAGAGTGACGTTACGCGGGCGGTCGGCCTGAGCCTGGGTCAGGGACCACCGGCCCAGCGCGGTCACCGCGACGGTAGCGCTGTCGTGGCCGGTCACCGCGCCGAGCTGCCGGAGCAGGTCCACCAGGCCGGCGAACGGATCACGGGTCTCGTGATCGGCATACTGGGTGAGTGAACGGACGTACCCCCATCCCAGCGGGTCCTTGTCATCCTCGCGCCGCTCGACGATGGCGACCACCCGGTTCCAGAGGCTGTCCTTGTCTGCGCCGTCCGGCATGGTCACCGCCTCCAGGAACGCGAGCGCCAGGATGAGCACGCTTCCTTCGCGCCGGGTGTCGGACTCGGCCGCGCACACCGCTTGGAACCCGGCCCACCACGCGTCAAGGGCTTCGGCGTCCGTCGACGACGACCACTGGTCCAGCAACGGCCCGGCCGCAGCGACCGAACCGCTGATCTTCAACAGCCCTGAGCCGAGGGCGAAGCTCCATGGCCGGTGCAGGGCCGGTACGTCCGCCGCTGTCCGCACCCTGTCCGGCACCGGCACTCCCGCCGCGGTTCCGGCGGCTGCGACGTCAGCACGACGTACCACCCGGCCGGCCGTCACCGTCCGGCCTGGACGGCCTACCCATCTGGCCAGTGCGCTGGCCTGCTCGGCCATCGGGCAGCCGCTGGCCAGGCGTGCCGCGCCGGCGACATCAACAGGAGCATCTACCGGGAATAGCTGCGAATCCATCCGCGAACGCTATCCGCCTTGCGGCGCGCCGGCGAAGCTGGGACCTGAACGGTGAACGTGAAGCGAGGCGCCGATGAAGTCAGGGCACCGGGGGATCGGGATGCTCGGCGAAGAAGCGGTCCGCGGCGACGCCGTCGATCAGCGATTCGTCGAGTAGCCACTCGACCGCCCGGCGGGCGGCCCGGGTGTCGCGGAAGTCGTACCAGGGCTGCAAGAGGTGCGGGTATTCCTCGTTCAACTCGTCCTTGAACCGGCGGAACGCGCCGCGGCCGTTGATCGCGCGGGAAAGCCGCCGGGACGCTCGATCGTCACTGACGAGGTCGATGAAGTCCGCCATGTCCTGGTACCAGACGTACGACGGCAAGGGCCGGATCACGGGGAGATCCAGATCGTCGAGATCGACGGGGTTCGTGCCGTCGACACCACCTTCCCGGGTCCACAGAACGATTTCTCCGGTTTTCGGGTCGATCAGATGCCGGTGCTCGTCGTAGAGGCTCTGGTCTGACAGCGCGAACGCGATCTCGTCAAGGTTGAATCGCTCGATCTCCAGCACGGCTCTCCGTTCAGGCCAGTCCCGTATCGATCAGCTGCCCGGCCTTCTGGCGATGATCACCGTGGCGATGCGCCGATTGGCGTCAGCGGGGTCGAAACGTGCGGGATCGAAGTCGGTGCCCTGCTCCAGGCCCAGCCATCGTCGTAGATCGTCGTGCTCGGGATGGTGCGGGTCGGCGAGCGCGTCGATCAGTTCCTGGTAGCCGGTGGTGCCGCCGCAGTCTTCCGGTGGGCAGGCGCGAGCGCCGTCGGTGCAGGCCGGGTATCGCCCGGTCGGCTCGGCGGATACCAGTTTCTCCAGCCGTACCTCGTGTGTCCAGCTGTCGCCGAAGTCGTACTCGTACCCGAACGTGTCTCCCTCGCGGGCAGCCAGGTTGCGGAACGTGGCCTTGCGTTCGTCGTGCATCGGAAAATCGAGGTCGGGCGTGCCGTAGTGGCCGGTGGGGTGGACGAACATGTGCAGGTGTGAGTTGGTCCAGCCCATCGCGGCCTGGATGATCCGGTCGAGCCGGTCCAGGCGCAATGTCGTGGGCACCAGCAGACGTCGCCACACCGGTGGGTCGGTGTCCATCAGAGTGACCTTGATCTGAGCGATCTGATCACCGGGCCGCACGGCAGCGAACCTCGTGCGCAGGACGTGCTCAGCGGTCGGGGACAGGCGCAGTGTCTCGCTGTCCTCGGTCAGCGCACCGAATGCGACCAACTCGTGGGCAGCGCGATGCAGGTCGCGGTCGGTGGCCTTGCGGAGGTGTCCCAGTTGCTCCGTGGTGGCTTCGTCCAGGTAGTAGCGGGTGGAGAGGGCGGACCAGACCCGTTCCTGCGCCTCCTCGATGCGCGTGGCGCCACCGCCTTCCGCGATGCTGGCGAACAGTACGGCGATCCCGTCGCTGAAGTCCTCGCCGAGCAACGAGGCGAACCAGCCGGGCGGGCAGAGTGCCGGGCCGAGTTGGCCGAAGGCCGTGAACATGGCGGTCCACAGGTCCGCAGGCCGTTCCAACAGGCGCTGATTCTTCTTGACCGGCATCAATCGGCCCTGCACGACTCGGAGAAGCCCGGCCGCCTTGGCCCACGCGACCACGAACGCCAACCGGGGAAGGTCGGCGCTGCTACGGGTACGGAACATCCGGGCGCCGATCACCGGGTCGATCTCGTCGCCAGTCTCCAGAAGACCAACCAGGTGCCGTGCGTCGGCCATGGTCAACTGGCCGGTCTGGGTCAGCTTCCGGCCGGGGCCGATCCAGCGGGTCAGGTCGACCACCTGCCGCAAGGCGGGTGCTGATGCCGCCGCGGCGGCGGCCAGATCCTCGTCAGACATTCGTGTACCGATCAGTTGGCCGGCTGCCATGGGTCAAGAAGGCTGATGCCGGTATCGACGAAGTCTCTGGTGTTCCGAGTAGCCAAAGACGCCGCTTGCGAGCGGCAGATCGCGGCGATCTGAGCGTCGAACCCGCTGATCGGGTTGCCCTGTTGCTCCCGGCTCACGACGATGTCGGCGTAGGCACTGGCGGAAGCGAGGTCGAAAGGCAGAACCTGGCGAGGGAAAGCCGCGAAGATCTCGCCGGCCGCCTGATGCAGCGATTGCCGCCGACGGCCCTCCGGCATGCGTACGATGCCGTACCGGATTTCGGCGATGGTGACCGCGGTCGTGTACAAGCCGTCACCGGAACTGCGTTGCATCCAGGCGAGCACCTGCGGAGCGGGTTCGGGACGCATGAGTTCGGAGACCACGTTGGTGTCCAGGACGATCATCACTCTGGCAGGCTCGCAGCCCGGGGCATGGTGGTACGTGCCGGCTGGTCGACGTCAGCGCCGCCGAGCTGGGCGAACCGTTCCGTGAGAGCACTGAACAGATCGGTTCGTGGAGCGTCATCGGTGACGGCGGTGGTCAGGATGGCGCGGATCTCGGCCTCCATGGAGCGGCCGTTGCGGGCGGCGCGAAGGCGTAGCTTCTCCTTCACCGCATCGTCGAGACCTCTGATGCTGAGAGCCGCCATAGATCCTCCCTTGAAAGCAGAGTTTGATAGCAATGCTAGCGCGCCAGCCGAGCATGTCGCGCCCGCCGCGAGTGATGTATTAGGCGCATCAACCCACTTATGTTCCGGCCTGAGTGCGGTGTGAGCTGGTCAAACGTCCCGGTAGTGGGTGGCCGGTGGCGGTGGTGTGGTTTGTATGGTGCAACGTCCGGCCCGCCATACCGATTCCGGGGGCGACCCCCGGATCCCACGGTGCGATGGTCACGCCGGCCGGTCCGCGCCGGCCGCCACAGGCGCGTCCTTTAGCCCGGGTGATTCACGGTGATCATCAACTCGTGGGTTCAACCGGCGTGTAAATAGACGGAAGTGCCTCTCTGGCAGGGGAAACTTGTGATTGCGACATCTACAAGGATCTCTGCAAGGAAGGCACTTCCGGCGTGCAGTCTACGGCGTGGTCGAAGGATCTGCGGGTCACCGCGGACGGAACTGGTGTGGTGTCGCACGTCGGCACGGCGTTGCTGCGGATGCTCGCGGACCGGGCCGGGCTGACCGGTGCCCTGTCCGGCGCGCTCGCCCGGATTGGGGTGTTCCCGGTCCATGACCGGGGCCGGGTCCTGGTCGATCTGGCCGTGCTGATCGCCGACGGTGGTGACGCGATCTGCGACATCGACGTGCTGCGCCACCAGCAGGAGGTGTTCGGGCCGGTCGCGTCGGACACCACCGTATGGCGGGCCCTCGACGAGATCGGCCCGGCCCAGCTACGCCGCATCGCGGTCGCGCGGGCGAAGGTCCGGGCCCGGATGTGGCAGCTGTTCGGCGGCCCGCCGCCGGCTCACGCGGCCGGCCGGGACATCGGCGCCGGAGTCGTCGTGCTGGACGTGGACTCCACGATCCTGATCGCGCACTCCGACAAGGAAAACGCCGCGGCCACCTACAAGCACACCTACGGCTTCCACCCGATCCTGGTGACCTGCGACAACACCAACGAGCTCCTCGCGATCCAGCTCCGGGCCGGTAACGCCGGGGCGAACACCGCCGCCGACCACCTCACCGTGCTGGCCGACGCGATCGCGCAGCTCCCCGCCGGTCATCGCCGGCATCTGCTCATCCGTGGTGACAGCGCCGCCGGCACGCACGCCGTGCTGGACTGGCTCACCGCCCAGAACACCCGCCGCCGCACCGTCGAGTACTCGATCGGCTGGTCGATCGGCGAGAACGAACGCGCCGCGATCACCGCACTGCCCGCCACGGCGTGGACACCGGCGCTGGCCGCCGACGGCGGCGTGCGCGAGAAAGCCGAGGTCGCCGAGTTGACCGGTCTGCTCACCCTGGCCGGCTGGCCAGACGGGATGCGGGTCATCGTCCGCCGCGAACGGCCCCACCCCGGCGCCCAGCTGAGCTTGTTCGAAGAGCGTGACGGCTGGCGCTACACCGCGTTCGTCACGAACACCAAGGCCGGCGCGTTGCAGTGGCTCGAAGCCCGCCACCGCGCCCACGCCCGCGTCGAGGACCGCATCCGCTGCGCCAAAGATACCGGCCTACGCCGGCTCCCGTCCCGCGAGTTCGCCATCAACCAAGCCTGGTGCACCGCCGCCGCGATCGCCGCCGACCTGATCGCCTGGCTCCAGATCCACGCCCTCGACGGCGACCTCGCCCGCGCCGAACCGAAACGGCTGCGCTACCGGCTGCTGCACACCGCCGCCCGCCTGACCCACGGTCAACGCCGCCGCTGGCTCCGCGTCCCGGCCACCTGGCCCTGGGCCACCCAACTGTCCGCCGCGTTCACCCGGATCGCGGCGATCCCCGCACCCGGCTGACCCCGGTCAGCCCAACACCTACGACCGGAGCACACCAGGAGACCACGCCCCGCCGCCGCGACAGACGGCCCACCACCATGCCCAGACCGCGAAACCCATCAACAAAAGTCGATCAAAGCGGCCAGGCCGAACCAGCAGCCGCCACCGGCGAATCATCGAGGTTAGTGGGTATGAGCGAGCCTCCGAGCGCGAGCAGCGGTGATCCAGCATGGGTAGCTCACGCGCACGGCACTGCGGCGTCATGTCAGCGCCCGGCCGCTCGCTTGGTCCACGGCGGCACTGAATGAGCAACGACGCTGCCCAACTTGTGGTCCACCTGACGCGCGAAATGGATTCCGCCCGCAGCGCCGTCCTCGACCTGGCCGACCATTTCGACGGCGATGATTTTGCAGACAACTTCGTTGTGGCTTGCGACCGCGCCAAAGACCTCGCGGGCATCCTCGCCCGCGCTCACAAATGCGCCTTGATCCTTCTGTTCCGGTTCGGTGGAGATTCTGACCTCAGTTCCCTACTGGCCAACGCCGACACTGACGCCGAGAGGCTGATCAGAAATCTCCACTCTGTTCGCGAGGCCGCCGCGACAGCTGCCATCGATGTCATTGAAGCGTGTCCCCGCTACGTCGATCTCGCTGTCAGGGATACCGAGGTGCTGGCACAAGGCATCGAGATGGCAGCTTCAGCATTGATGAATATCTGGTACCCGCTCGGCAGCACGAAGCCAGGGGCCGACGCGTTGGGTGAGGCTACGGAACTGAACGCTGGATCGACGAAGACCATGAACCGGACCTCACAGTCAGCCCGGTGTCTTGCGGGCCTTGCGACTCGGGTCCTGCCTTCTGCGTATCGCCCTCGTTATGACGAGGAGTATCGGTCAGAGTTGTACGACTTGGCTGCGGCCGGGGCGTCGTGGCGAGCTCAGTTGATGTACGCGATCCGGCTCATCGACAGCGCCTGGGTACTACGTGCCGAACTGGGCGAAACAGCGCCGAATCGGTCACGACCATGAAAGCAACCCGGCGGCGGGCTCAGCGAGCGAGTTCGTAACGACGGCGTCGGCTACCGGTTGCTCGCAATCAGCGACCGCCTTCGCCCCATCTCGGATGTGCACCCGCAGGCGCCGTAACCCTTCCCGCTGTCGCCGCATGAGCCCGAACAGCCCGTACGATGGGCCTATGAGCGCGGAGACCGTCGGCATGCACATGCCCGCCATGGTGACGCTCGACGACCTAGCGGCGATGAACGCCGCGGATCACAACGGCCACCGATACGAGACCAGCCCCGAGGGAGTCCTGTCCGTCATGCCGCCAGCGGACTCGGAACACGCGCAGATCGCCAGCCGCATCTTCGCCTGGTTGATCATGGCTGGCTGGCCGGCCGAGCAAGTTCTGCAGGCCGCCGGCATCCGCGTTCCGGGACCGGGACGGGACGGCGGCCGAATCCCCGACCTGAGCGTATGGAGCAAGGCTCCACCGCGCGGGGTCTGGCTGGCAGTCACCGAACTCCTCCTGGTGATTGAGATCGTCTCGCCGGGCTCGGAGGCGATGGACGAAGTCACTAAGCGCAGCGAATACTCTTCGGCAGCCATTCCCCAGTACTGGGTTGTCGACCGCGACGACGCCCAGACAGTCACGTTGTACCAGCTGTCTTCGGAAACGGTCTACGCCGAACGTGCGAAGATGCCGCTCGCGTGGCTGCTGCAGACCAGTCCAAGCGACCACCTCGACTAACCACCGCCTTGGACCCTCGACAACCCCCTGAGCGGCCGGGTCGCATAAACGGTCAAATGCCCGAGTAGCGGATCGCCGGCAACCGTCGCGGAGCGGTTCGCATAGTGCAACGTCCAGCCCACCAAGCCAGGCCGCGGTGATGGTTGCGGTGTTCGGGCCGCCGCTGTCCGGCTGGCAGATCGAGCTGCTCGCGCAGCCGGCCGTGTGGGACGCTGCCGCTCGCGTTTACGGTGATGGTGGCGGGCTCGCTGCTGACCCGCGGCCGGGTGCCCGCGGACGTGGGCGCGACGACGCCGGCGGCTGCACGCCCCGGAAGTCGCATTTAAGAAACTTTAAGGAACGCTTGCTCAGCGTCATGAACTGCTGCACATCGTTGCTCGTATGTCTCGGCACAAGCAGTACCGAGACGAAGAGGGGCCGTGCATGTATCGACGCGGAGTCAGCAGCTATCGACGCGGAGCCAGCAGCCGGACGCGCAAGCTGGTGATTGGAGGTGCCGCCGCAGTGCTGCTCGGCTCGGCTCTCGCGGTCGGCACGGGGATGAGCCAGGCCGCCGAACAGGGCAACGCCGGAGCCAGCGCCGGTAACATTGACGCTTTGGTGCCGGCGCTGGGTTTCAGCCCGGGCGATCCGAACGCGACGGCCGACCGCGTGGGCCCCACCGGGGTAAATGTTCCCGGCCGCTGCCCACCCACTCAAGCCCAAGTGAACGCGCAGGTAGCGCTCAAGAATGCCAACCTTCCGAGCGGAACGGACCTTGAAAGCCGCATCCAACGTTTTGAAAAGACCTTGTCGGCGATCCAGGACTTGAAATGCCCCGCATCTTCCACGACTCTGCTGGGCCGCTTGAATTCCTTGACCGCGCTGCGCGCAAACGCGAACCGCGATGACGTCCTGCGTGGTTTGGGTTTGAACGAAACGCCAGCGGATGCAGCCGCCGGCACAGGATCCGGTGACGCGGCCGCGGGTGGAGCGGCGGGGAACGCCGGAGCCGGCTCCGGCACCATTGACGCTTTGGTGCCGGCGCTGGGTTTCAGCCCGGGCGATCCGAACGCGACGGCCGACCGCGTGGGCCCCACCGGGGTAAATGTTCCCGGCCGCTGCCCACCCACTCAAGCCCAAGTGAACGCGCAGGTAGCGCTCAAGAATGCCAACCTTCCGAGCGGAACGGACCTTGAAAGCCGCATCCAACGTTTTGAAAAGACCTTGTCGGCGATCCAGGACTTGAAATGCCCCGCATCTTCCACGACTCTGCTGGGCCGCTTGAATTCCTTGACCGCGCTGCGCGCAAACGCGAACCGCGATGACGTCCTGCGCGGCTTGGGTTTGAACGAAACGCCGGCGGGATAAAGCCGCAGGGAATGCGGCGCCGCAAAACGCGCCAGCGAAACAAGCGGCTTGCAGAGCGGCGCCGCGGACAACGGCAACCTGGTCCTTCGCGGATCCTGATCCACCGCACGGAACCGCCTCGCCGGAGGCCCTCGCACCACGGGGGTCTCCGGCGCGTCCGTGGGTGGGCCCTGCGCGCGGTGATCTTCGGCTACTTCGGCACGCTGACCGATCCCGGCGCGCACCGCACCGGCGAGCTGCTCGGCGTCTGCCGGCCACGGTTCTGGGAGGCGCTGGCCGGGAGCTTCGGCGAGCGCACGATCGGGGTCCACGACGGGACGGAGAGCAGCTGTCGATATTGCCCGGTCGGGTCGCTGATCGCGACCAGTTCGTCGCAGTGGAGGCAGAGGCCGACGAGGTCGAGGCGGGTGCAGGAGGTGTGACAGTCGTGGCACCACTGCTGGCCGAGGTACAGGTGTCGCATTGCGAGCACTGGTAGACGGTGACTGACCGTGGGCCGTGTTCGGCGTTACCGCGGTGTGGGCTGGCTGGGATTGTGGGTGGGCGCGCCAGGCGGCCTGTCGGCAGGCGGGAGTGCAGTGCCGTGGGCGCGACTGTTCGCACGGGTGCGCGCCCACGGCGCACAGGATCGGTTTTCCCGGTCGACGGCGCCCGCTATCTCGAGGACACCGACACCGCCTCCACGAGCGCGTGCACGCTTCGGGGCCGCTCGACGGCCAGCTGCCGCGCTTCCAACCCTTTCGTGATCGCCCCAGCGGTCGTGTGGCGTTCTGTGCAAGACATTCGCACACACAAAATTGTTCGCGACTGAAGTCACTATTCGACCCGTTGATCGAAATATCGTTTGAGAAGTAGCTTGGCGGCCGTGACAAATTCCCGAACGTTCGTCCTCATTCCGGGCGCTTGGCTGGGCGCGTGGTCGTGGCATCCTGTGGCCCGTCGACTGCGCGAGGACGGCCACCAGGTCGTTGCCCTGACGATGCCGGGTCTTTCGTACGGCGATTCCGTGAAGGGCCTTCGCCTGGCTGACGCGGTCGACTTCGTCGTCAGCGAAATCGACCGCCGCGACCTGAACGACATCATGCTCGTGTCGCACAGTTGGGGCGGTTATCCGGCCACCGGTGCCGCGCTCCGGCGGGCCGATCGCGTCGCGAAGGTCATCTACTACAGCGCGGTCGTCCCGGCCCGCGGCGTCGGCATGGCAGATGAGAATGCCGCCTACGGCGAGATCATTCGCGCGTCGATCGCCGGCACCCCCGATGGAACGGTCCCTCTTGCGGTCGACGCAATCCGGGCCGGGTTGATGCCAGGGGAGCCGCCTGAGCTCCAGGAACTGGTTGCGGGCCTGGTGCTGCCGCAGCCCGGCGCCTACATGACCGAAGCGCTCGACGTGCCTGCGGTGACCGAGGCCGGGTTGTCCGCCGCCTATCTGCTCGGTGCGGACGACAAGTCCCTGGCCCGGCCGGGTGAGGAGTTCGCCGGCCGGCTCGGGCAGGAGCCGGTGATCGTGCCGGGCGCTCACATGGCGCTGTTGTCCCGCCCGGCCGACATCGCCGAGGCGTTGCTCGTTGCGGTGGCGTGACGGTCGCGGCTGACGACGATGTGGTCGTAGTGCCGGTCGGTCCAGGAGATCAGCGATTTGATCACCTCCACGAGGGACCGGCCAGCCTCCGTGAGCTCGTAGTCGGTATTGCCGGCGCTACGTGCCACCAGTCCGTCCCGTTCCAGCTGGTGCAGGCTGAGCGTGAGCATCCTCTGGTTGATCTGCGAGGAGCGGTGGATCTCGGAGTACCTTCGGGGCCCGGTTTCCAGCAGGATCAGCACGAGCGAGCTCCACTTGCCGCCGACGTGGCCGAGGACATCTCGCCGGACACTGCAAAGCTCCTTGGTCGTGACAGCCACGTTCGCTCCTCTGGATAACTGTCCGGGGCAGCGTATGTGAATGGTCGCCTTGCTGCCGACCGTCGAGCCGCAATGCGCGACTACGGCGCAGCGCCCTGAGGCTCGACGGTCGGGAACTGTAGCAGGTCGCCAGTTGCGGGGACTGGCCGCCGAACGCGGCGAGGTCGCCAGCGAACACGCTCTGCAGCAGGAGGCTCTGCTCGACACCGGGCGCGGTGACGATCTCCCAGAGTTCGAGACCGCGACGGTTCGCGGTGACGACGCCGGCGGCGCTCATCCGCGGGACTGCTCTGAGATCCAGGCCCTGTCGCTGATGGAACTCGGTCGCGACGACGCCCGGGCACAAGCCTGGACCTGGATGCCGTGCGGGGCGAGTTCGGCGTGCAGGGCCCATGAGAGGGCGACGCTGAGCGCGAGGTTGGCCACATGCCCCGCACGGCGCAGCGGCACCTGCTCCGGGCCGGCCGGCCCGCTGAACGCGATCGTCCGGAACACGTTGACGAGCTGCCCGGCGCCGCGAGCGACCATGCCGCCGATACGGTCCGCGGCGGCCTGACCACGCTGGGCCTCCCTGGCGCCGATCCAGATGCTCTGTCCCGCCTGGATGAGGCGGCATGCGACCTCGAAACCGAGGCCCCGGTTACCGCCGGCGATGAGGGTGGTAGTGACGTGAGAGTTTCCTCATCGGACGGGCCGGAAGGGGCGTAGCAGGCTGATTCCGTCTTCGATGGAACCGTCGATGAGCTTCAGCATTTGCGGCACGAGCTCGTTCATCCGGGGTGCGCTGAGATGCGCGTCGAGGCACTCGCGGTTCTCCCAGCGTTCGTAGATGACGAAGGCGCCGGGCCGGCCTTCGACTTCATGAGCCTCGTAGTCGATGTTGCCGGGGTCGTTACGGGACGGGGTGACGGCGGCCGTGATGAACGCTTTCAACTCGGCTTCCTTGCCGGGTTTGGCCCGGGTCTGCCAGATGACGGTCACGTAGCCGTTGGGTGTTGCAGTCATGCCTCGAGCTTGCGGCCGGCCGGCAGGGGTAGCCAGGGAAGGATCGTGCTACCCAACCGACCCCAGAACCTGCCCGCCACCGGCAGACTCGGTGCAATGAGTTCCGAACCGCTCTCTTTCGGCGAGATGCTGCGCAGCGCGCGGGAGCGCCTCACCCCCGCCGATGTCGGACTGGAGTCCTTCGGTCGGCGGCGCGCAGCCGGCCTGCGGCGCGAGGAGCTCGCGCAGCTGGCCGGCGTCAGCGTCGACTACATCATGCGTCTTGAGCAGGGACGCGTGCGCACCCCGTCGCGGCAGGTAGTCGCCTCGCTCGCCCGGGCCCTGCAACTGAGCCGCACCGACACGGCGCTGCTGCACCGGGCGGCGGGACTGACCCCACCAGCCTCGGGAACGGTCTCGCACCACATCCCGGCCGGGGTGCAGCGGATGCTCGCCCGCATGCCAGACCTGCCACTGGCAGTGTTCGCCGCCGACTGGACCCAGCTCGCCTCGACGCCGCTGTGGCAGGCCCTGTTCCAAGCCCCCTCCGTGGCGGCCGACCCGAACCAGAACCTCCTCGTTCAGACGTTCATCGACAACAGCATCGGCAAAGTCGCCACCGCACAGGGCGCCCCAGAGACGTTCGAACGCGCCCTGGTGTGGGACCTCCGCCGCTCCGCGGCCGACTATCACCACGATTCCCGGTTCCAGGCCTTCACCGCCGACCTGCGAACCCGCAGCCCTCGGTTCGCCACGCTATGGGATCAGGGGCGCGCGGCCGCCCATCAGAGCATGGTCAAGACCGTGCACAACCCGTTGGTGGGGGACGTCGTGCTCGACTGCGATGTCCTCGTCGTCCCGGACTCCGACGTCAAAATTGTCGTCTACTCGACGTCGCAGCAGGGTACGGACGCCGAGAAGCTCGACTTCCTCCGGGTCAGCGCCACGCGGGCGATTTAGCGACGCGATCAAGCGAGACATCGCCTGGGTGCCGCTCACGCTGATGACGTTGCAGGCCGGGGCGTTGTCGGTGGGCGCCCCGCCCTGATCTCGTACGCATGGATCTGCGCATGCCGGGACTGCCGGCCAAGGCCGCGGACGTGACCGGCGGTCAGGCCGGGCGCAGGCCGGAAGGCTGGGGACGCCGGGTCCGCCGCCTGGCGCCGGCGCTCGCGGTGATGCTCGGCACGGTGACCGTGGTCGTATGGGCCACCGCCGACGCCGACATGGTGCGTACGACGCTCGGTGACGGATCGGCCCCGGCGACCCGACGCGCGTCCACATCGGCACCGACACACGTGCGTTCTCGCTTCTGCTGGGCGCGCTCGCGGCCACTGCCGGGGTACGCCGCGCGCTGGACGCGATCCCGGACCGCTGGACGGGCTCGATCCTGGCCGCGCTGGTGCTCGTCCTCGGCGCGGCGTGGGCACTGATCGACGGCGTGCAGTGGCCGTGGCTGTTCACCCACTCGCTGGCCGCGGCCACGCTGATCGGCCTGTGTGCCCGCGGCTCCCGGACGATGGTCGCCCACTTCCTGAGCTGGGAACCGCTGCGGTGGCTGGGATCCGTCTCGTACGGCCTGTACCTGTGGCATTGGCCGGTCATCGTGCTGCTGGACGCGACCGCGAGCGGTGGCCGGACGGCGGCCGCGTACGCGATCTCGATCCTGCTCGCCGCGCTGTCGAAGCGCCTCGTCGAGGACCCGGTCCGGTTCCGCGCCGCCTGGGCACGGGGGCGGTCGGGAGCGATCGCCTTCGCCGGCCTGATGATCGCACTCGCCCTGCTCTGGATCGTGCTGCCGGCGCCCGCACCGCCGACCATCGACCTCACCGGCCTGGGTTGATCAGCGGACAGGTACGCGTTTCCTCGGAACCAGGCGCCGGTTGGGTGAAGTACAACCGCACCGTGGTCCGGGCCGAGCCGCCGCCCTGCACATGCACGGCGAGCGCGGTGCAGACGACCTGGTCGACGCCGAACGCCGTGACGTCCTCGGAGGTCACCGGCATCCGCAGCTCGATGGTGGTGTCCGTGATCGTAGTCTCCACCCGGGTGACCCCGTCCGAGGTGATTCCGGTACGCATCCCCGACCCGCCCGGCCCGTAGAGCAGCAACGTCACCGCCTCACCGACCGTTCCGAGCCGGCCGGATGCCCGCTGCTGCGGCCGCAGGTCGCCGCGGGCGTCGATGAAGTACAGCGTGGGGCCGGGGGCGATGCCGGTCGGCGCCGCACCGGCGTCGGTCGCGCCGGAGGGTCGCACACCGCAACCGGCGAGCAGCAGCAGCAGCGCCACCGCGGCAGCCCATCGCGTCCGGTTCATCGCCCGATCTCCGTCTCCGCTGCGTCCCGGGGCAGCCACAGCACGAACCGGGCGCCGCCGCCCGCGTTCGAGGCGGTGAGGTCGCCGCCGTGCAGACGCGCGTTCTCCAGCGCGATCGCCAGCCCCAGTCCGCTTCCCGGGCTGCGGGTGCGGGCCGGTCCGGCCTTCCAGAAACGTTCGAAGACGTACGGGAGGACCGACGCTGTCCGGCCCGGACCGTTGTCGACCACCTCGACGTACACCCGCTCCACGTCCGCCGCGATCTGCACCCGCACCGGTGGCTCACCGTGCCGCAGCGCGTTGCCGACCAGGTTGGCGACCACCACGTCGAGGCGGCGGCGGTCGGCGTGCAGGTGAATGCGCTCCGGCGCGGTCACCTCGACCCGGTCCAGCCAGCCCCGGGCGCGCAGGGATTCGCGTACCGCGTCCGTGACGTCGAGTTCCTCGACACGCAGGGCGGCGGTGCCCGCGTCGAACCGGGACACTTCCATCAGGTCCTCGGCCAACCGGACCAGCCGGCGGGTCTCTGTGATCGCCAGCCGGGCCGACTCCCGCGCGTCCGGTTCCATGTCGCCGGCCGTGTCGGCCAGCACCTCGGGCGGGCAGCCCGGGGAGGCGCCGGTCAGGTCGTGAGGTCGGCCAGCAGCATGCCGATGAGGCGTTCCTCCATCACCGAGCGGCCGGCGTCGGTCATGGCCTCGGCGAGCGCCGGATCCCACGGAGTGGCCGTGGCCGTGCCGTTCAGGCGCAGACCTGTCCGGTCGGCGGTCCGGTAGTCGGCGCTGGACATACGCCACGGCACCGCGCCGGGATAGCGGGCCAGGGCTGCGGCGGTCAGCCGTACGCCGGTCCAGTCGAAGTCGTTGCGCCAGCGGATCACTGTCCCCGGCGCCCGGCAGCTCAGCAGGGCGTGGACCGCGGCAGACGGCACTCCTTCGGTGCAGATGAGCGGGGCGGTGCCTCGACCGGCGGCGGCTCGCAGGACCGCCGGGTTCTCGCACACGAAAACCTCCGGGGCCAGCAACGCCAGCGGTGCGAGCCGTAACTGGTGCAGGGTGACGCGGAACGGCACGTGCACGGCCGCGGCTGCGGACAGCCAGTCGCCGACCAGACCGCCCGCGGCCGGCAGGTTCAGGACCAGCACCTGGCTGGCGAGGTCGTCGGGCACCACGCCGGCCAGCTCCCACAGCGCCCGTTCCTGTTCGGCGCCCTCCGGGTTCTCGGTTGCGTGCCAGGTCGCCAGCGCCCGCTGGATCAGGCCTCGGATGGGGCCGTCGGCCAGGGCCTTGGTGTCGCCCAGGACGCGTTCGGCGAACACCGGCATCGGCTCGCCGGCGCCCGGGAGCGCGTCCAGCACCGCCAGCACCTGCGAGAACGCCAGTCCGGCGCGGACTATCCGGGTGAGCGTTCCGTCGCGGCGCAGGCCGGCGAGCCAGTCGGCGAACCAGGGCTCGCCGTCGTGTCGACTCGTCGCTGCCAGCGCGAGCACGGAGTCCCGTGCCTCGGTGAGGACAGCGCGTTCGCCGGGGCGGTCACGCAACGGGCCCACCACATCCAGCAGGCCGGCGCCGTGAGCGTCCCGCAGGAACGCGTCGATCTCAGCCAGTCGGACGGTGACCCGGCTGACGCCGACCGGCCGGTGCACCCCGGTCACCCCGATGACGACGTGTCGTTCCGCTTCGTCCGGCGCGGCCAGGGAGACGGTTCCGGCGAGGCTGCCGCCGGTGCGTTCCAGGCTGCGGCGGGCGGCGGCGAGCAGACGCCGCCACCCCGGATCCGCGGTGAGATCAGGCATGCGACCCGACGGTACGGGTCGACGGTGAGCCGAGGGCCGCGGCGAGTGTCCCGTCGAAGTCGGCCACGTTCACAGCGCCGTCCCACACCAACAGGACCGTCGACACGGCGTGTTCGACCGTGGAGTGTGACAGGTCGTAGTGCGCACACCCGGTCACCGCCGGGTGGGTGGCCCACAGGTCGTAGCCGGTCATGAACAGGTCCAGGTCGAACTGTTTGGCAAGGGACATCAGCTCACCGCGCCCGTTGTCGTCGACACCGGCGAACGCCTCGTCCAGCCCGAGCAACCGGGGAGCGTCCGGGCGGGCCGACCCGAACAGCGCGTTGGCGGCGGCGAACAATGGCAGGTGCAGCGACACCGACTGCTCACCGCCGGAGAGCTGACTGTGCCGGGCCCGGGTGAGCGGCTCACTGACGCCGCCGGGGCGGTGCAGCGTGAACGCGAAGACCCGCCACAGCCGGTAGTCCAGCACCTCGGCCAGCAGCTCTCGATAGGGCTTCTCCGGGGCCTGAGCGCGGGCGGACTTGATCCGGGCCGCGAAGTGACGACGCAGGGTGGTCAGCTGACCCGGCCCGAGTCGTGCCGGGTCGCGTTCCAGCAGTTTGCAGACCTCGCGCTGCTCCGGGTCGAGGTCGTCGGAGAGCCGCCAGCCCACACCGACGGTCAGGCCGGACGACATCCGCCGGGCACGCATCTGCTGGTCCATCGCGTCGACCAGGTCGCGGGCCTCGATCGTACGACGGTGGATCTGCCCGGCCAGCTGGCCCAGCAACGCGTCCTCGAAGACCCGTTGCTCGGCGTCGGTGAGCAGTTGCTCCTGGTCGCGGCGTTCCCCTGCGATCCGTTCGGCGAAGTGTGCGACCGGCGTCAGGCCCTGTTCGTCGGCGACCCGCACGACGATGACGCCCTCGTCGGTGTCCCATTCCGGCCGGTGGTCGAGTCCTGCGGCCGGAAGCTGAGCCTGCAGATCGGTGAGGGCGCTGGTCAGCCGGGTCGCGCTTTGCTTCAGTGAGGTCTCGGTCGGGCTCAGCTCGCGGGTGGCAGTCAAGATCGCCTCGTGCAGCGCCACGATCGCCGGATCGAGGTCGTCGTCCGTCGTGTCGGCGGCGGGCCACCGCAGGTGCGGCGGGCAGCGCATCAAACCCAGAAGATCAGTCTGGGCGTACGGGCGGAGCCGCAGCGCTTCACGCCGTGCCTCGGCGATCGCCTCGGCCACGGTCCGCTCCCCTACCTCGACCCGGGCCACTGCGCCGGCCCGGCTCTGCAAGGCCGCACTGTGCGCTGCCCTGGCCTGTTCGAGGGCCTGCTCCGCACCGTTGACCGCGCCCTCGGTCTCGGCCACCTCGGCCAGCACCCGGGTCGCCTCCGCGCCGATGGCCGCCGACAGGGTGCGCAGCTCCTCGTCCTTCTCGGTGTGCCGGGCGTGCGCCGCACGGGCTGCCTGCCCGGCTGCCTCGGACCGTTCCTCGGCCTCGGCATGCCGCTCGGTGGCCTCTCCGGCCAGCAGATCGGCGGCGTCCGCGCTGTCATGGGCGTGCCGCAGCTCCATCCCGAGCCGGTCGAAGCGGTCGAGCGCGCCGGCGGTCGAATCGAGGCGTTCCACCGGTAGCGACCGCTCGGCGCCGGCCCGGCGCAGCCCGGCGGTGGCGGCGGCCTGGCCGGCCACGGCCGCGTCGAGCCGGCCCGCGGCGTCGAGTGCCGCCTCACGGCGTACCCGCAGAAGAGTCGCGGCCCGGTCCAGATCGCGTTCAGCCTGGGTGATCGCGGTGCGTGCGGGCAGCGCCGCACCCGCCCGGTCCACCGAGCCCAGCGTCTCCCGGCGGGACTCGCAGCCGGTCTCGACCTCGTCGATCTCCTGGTCGAGGGCGGCGATCCGCCGGTCGCAGTCGGTGATGCGCGCGGCCCGGCGCGCAGCACGGGCGGTCGCCCCGATGTATTCACAGTGACCCTTCGCGAACCAGCCGACGCTGGAGCCCTGCGCCCATCGGCCGTCTCCGGTCACCCCGGACGGGCCGGTGATGTCGCCGAGCGCGATGCCACGGAGCACGGCCGCGATCCGCTCAGCCGCCACGAACTCCTGATCCTCGGGTACGAGCACATCGGCCAGCGTTCCGCCGGACTGCTCGCCGGCGCGCAGGTAGGTGTCCTGTTCGTCGTCGTCGGCCTCCGGGTGCACCCAGGCGTCGAGCAGGCCGGCCGCGTGCAGGGCGGCCTCGATTCCGGCGGCCTCCGCCTCCGATGTCCCGTCGGCGAACCGGACGAGACGCCACAACGGCGCTCCGGGCCGGTTCTCCCGAGAGGCCGGACGGGTCGGTGACGGCGGCGGCGAGTCGTCATGCTCGGCAGCGATCAACGCCCGCTCGTCCAGTACCTTCCGGCGTTCGATGGCCAGCCGGTCGGACCGGGCACCGAGCGTGGCCACCTCGTCCCGGATCGCGCCGACCGGAGCGGCCATCCGGTCGTGGTAGAGGTCCCGCAGCGAAGGGCTGGTCACCGCCTCGGCGAGGGTGTCCGGCAGATCGGGGACGTTCAGCGTCGTGAACAGCTCGGCGTGGTCAGTCCCCCAGATCCGCACTGCCTCGGCGGTCTGCTCGCAGGCCACCTCGAGGGCGTCGCCGGCCTGTTCCTCCGCCTCGGTGGCGTCCTCCGCCGCGGCGCGGGCCGCACGATCGGCCTCCGCTGCCCGCACGTGCTCGCGTTCCGCCTCCACCAGCTGGTCCGCCAGCTCCCGGACCGCCCGTACGTCGGCTCGGCGGGCCGCCGACCGGGATGCCAACCGTGTCGTCAGCCCGTCGGCGTCCGCATCCCCGGTTCGCCATTCGACACCCGCTGTCTCCGCCTCCGACGCCAGTCCGGCCGTCACCCGGCCGACTCCGGCGCGCGCAGCGTGCAGGGCGGCAGCGGCCCGCTCCGCCTCCGCTCGTCGTCTGCCGGCGGCGTCGCGCTCCACCTCGACGTGCCCGTCGGCGCGGCGGGCGGCGTCCGCCAGGTCGTGCACATGCCGTTCCAGGTCGGCCAGTTGTTCGTGCGAGCGGTACGCGGCCGAGCTCTTCAACCGGTCCAGGTGCGCGCGTAGCCGGGCGGGCTCACCCTCGACCGCACGCAGCCGCTGCTCCGCCTCCGCAGCCTGCCCGTGAGCCGCCTCGGCCTCGTCACGTGCGGCGGCCAGCGCGTTTCGGCGTACGTCCGCGTTGTCCCGGCGTGCGGTGAGCGCGTCGGCCGCGGCTCTCGCGTGGGTTCGCAGGTAGGTGGCGTAGACGGCCAGGAAGGAGGTCGTCGCGGCATCAGCCGCGATCAAGCCTTCGAGGGTACGGGCCACCGCTTCCATGTCGTCGAACGAGCGCGCCGCCTCCACCAGCAGGTGGTCCTCCACCGGGCGCAGGCCGCGTTGCAGGGTGCGGGACAGCTCCACCGGGTTCAGGTCCTTGGCCAGCTGCGGCTTGCGCAACGTCAGCACCAGGTCGAGCAGTTGCTCGTAACGGGCCGGGCCCAGCCCGAACAGCTTCGCGTCGACCAGGTGCCGGTAGTCCTCGGCCGAGTCGCGTACCGCCTCCGCGCCGAGCCGGTCGATCAGGTCCCGCCGGGACACCGGCCGGTCCTCGGCGTCCAGCAGTGACAGGTCCGCCCCGACCCGGCCGTCAGCGACGAAGTGCCAGCGGGTCACCCGGTCGTTGTGCCGGTGGGCGCGCAACCCGATCCCGGCCGTCACGAACCGGTCGCCGTCACCGAACTCCATCCACACGTACGCGTAGGCCGTCTCCTGTCCCCGGTAGAGCAGGTTCGACTTCATCGTCCGGTCCTCGCCGGCGAACGGATTCAGCCGGCGAGGCTCGATCCGCCCGTCCAGCACGAACGGGAACAGCACTTCGAGTGCTTTCGTCTTGCCGGAGCCGTTCGGGCCACGCAGCACGAGCCAGCCGTCGACGAACAGGAACTCCTCGTCGCGGTAGTCCCAGAGATTGATGATCCCGGCGCGAGTAGGGGCGAAACGGGCCAAGGCAGAGGCCTCTCTTCTAGAAGAGGGTTCGTTGTTTGACCTGGGCGACCGTGCTGCGATAGCGGCCGATCAACGGGCGGGCCAGGACACCGCCGGGAACGGCTAGCACCGCGCCGAACCGGACGAGCAACTCGATCGCCTCGGTACGCAACCGGTCCGGATCGGCGTGCCAGGCGGCGCCGAATGCCGACCCGTACCGCCGCAGGATCTCCGCCGTCGCCTCCCGCAGGAAGCTGTCGGTGATCAGTGGCAGTCGCCGCTCCGCGTTCTCGACCTCCGGCGGCAAGTCCGCCGTCGTCTCATCGGTGTCGAACTCCAACGGCACGCCCGCCGGCAACCCGGCGTCGACCTGGCCGATCAGCTTCTCCTGGGCCTCCGCCGGGTCCGGCACCGGAATGCGGCGCGTCTTGCGGCCGTCCGGATCCGACACCCGTTCCGCGACAGCCACCGCCAGCAGCACCGCTGCCTGCGCCACCGAGCCGGTGCCCGGAAACCGCTCCGCCGACCAGCCGGTCGTGTCGACCAGCAGCACACCCTCGGCCCGCCGTTCCAGGCGCAGCCCGGTCAGCCGGTACAGGTCAGCGGGCAGCGCCTGCCCGCGCAGATGGTTGCCGATCTCGGTGGAGACGTCGTCGTAGTAGACGATCGGTCGTTCCAGCACCGTACGCCGGGCGGCCTGGGCGGCGGCCCGGCGTTCGGCGTTGCCGCTGCTGCTCAGCGAGCGGTCCAGCAGAGCGGTCACCGACTCGATGTGCTGAAGCACCCGGGGCGGCCGGAACAGTGCCAGCACCGCGTCGCGCGCGACGTCGTACAGCGCCTCACCCGAGCCGGGATCGCTCGCCCACGCCGAACTGGATCCGTCGGCAAGCCGCAGCACACCCCGCTCCTCCAGCCACGCGACCGCGTCGACGAACGCCCGCCGGTCCGCGCCGGAGTCCGGGTCCAGCCCCAGGCCGGTGATCCGGCCGGCGTCGGCGGCCACCGCCTCGGCCAGCTCGCTCAGCGTGATCTGGATACCGGCACGGCCCAGCGTCGCCAGGCACAACGACAGATAGGCGTAACGCTGCCGGTCGAACGGGCGACCGGTCCGCGAGACCGCCGGCCGGTCCGTCTCCAACCGGTCAGCGGTGCGGACCAGCCGCGCGGTGGCCCCGTGCAACTCCAGCCGGTAGCCGAATGCCTCGGACAGGTCACCGCGCAGAACGGCTGCGAACCGGCGGATCCGCGCCAGCGCCTTCTCGTCCGGCCAGGTCGCGGTGATCAGCGGATGCCGCAGCAGGAGCCGGACCGCGCGCTGGTAGTCGGCGAGTTCCAGATCGGAGACGTCGGCGGCGAATCTCACCCGGCCATCGTTTCTGTGCGGCGCGCAGCGGTGTGCGCGGCCGTGGTCACGGACAGCTCGAAGCCGTCGATGTGTAACCTGCCCGATTCGGTGGGCACCGTGGTGAACCGGCCGGGGCAGGGAGTGAGCGTCAGGCGTACCCCGAAAGCGGCGGCCGCGAGGGAACCTTCCCGCCGGCCCGTTTGCCGGGTCGCCAACGCGATGTCGAGAAGCCGGCGCAGCGCACCGGCCTGTGCTTCGGTAAGCGTTTCCGCGTCGATGAGGCTGGTGGCTGCGTCCGCCTGGCGGCGTTCCTCGGCGACCTGCCGCTCCCGCAACGCCCGGCGGGAGGACTCCGAACGTTCGATCCGGGCGATCCGGCCGTTGCCCTGCCCCGGCATCCGGCCGCTCTGCACCAGCGTCCGGGACAGCTCCACCGCCGGCGCCTCCCACCAGGACAGCCGCCCCGGGATCGCGTCCGGATCGGCGTACGCCACCCCGACGTGCCGTGGCGCGCCCAACCCGAACACCACATCGAAGACGGCGTGCGCGGCCTCGTCGGAACCGGCTCCGGTGAACCAGGCCGCCAGATGCCGCAACTGCGACTCCCTGCTCACCCCACCCCGGCGGGCCTCGGTGACCCGGCGCAGCAGGGCGAGCACGTCCCCGATCGCAGCCATCGTCGCGCCGGACAACCGGTCGGCCTCACTGGGCCGGTCGGACTCCGGTGCCAGCCATGACCGCAGCCCGGCCCAGCGGCGGCGCCAGTCCTCGATCCGCTCGGCCGGCGTCGCGAAGAGCCGCTCGTCAGCCTCGGCCGCCGCCTCGATCATCCGCTCCAGACCGGTCGCCTCGACCTCGTACACGGCCTCGCGCAGGCGCGGCGTGTACCGCTGCAACTCGTCGTGGAAGTCCCGCAGGTGGGCCAGGAGCGCATCCTTGTGGGTGAGGAAGACCTCGGGGCGTACGTCATGGGTCCGGCTCAGATCGCCGAGCATGTGATAGAAGCGGGCGGCGCGTTCCGCGACGTCGGCCAGGGCCCGATCGAGGCGGTTGAGCTTGCGATAGACCTCCTCGGCGTCGCCGTCGGAGTTCGCCGTGGCGAGAGCCTTGAGATCGGCGAGCAGGTCGGCGAAGACCAGCCGGGACAATGTGCTGTCGTCCAGCCCGGCGGCGAGAACGGATTCGACAGCGCGGTGGGTGCGGTAGCCGGCCTCGGTGAACTGGTAGACCGAATGCCGGTTGCGGTATTCGGCGAGTGTGGCGGCCCGGGTGCCGTCCTGACCGCGGTCCAGCACACCCCAGTCGACGAGGGCGTCCAGCAGCCGGGGCAGGTCGAGCCCGGCAGGGTCGGGGCAGTCCTGGTGGCTCCCGGCGAGACCGGTCAGAGCCGCCTGCACGTCCGACGTGTGCAGGACGACGTGGTAACTGGACCGGGCGGCGTCGAAGGCACGCAGGAGCCACAGGTACGCGAGCCGGTTGTCCGCATTGACGTAGCTGAACAGCCGAAGGCGGTCGTCGACCCCGAAATCATCCAGTCCGAACGAGGTCCGTGGTTCCGGCATGCGGCCACGATACCGCCGTCATCCGGCCGCCCCCGGACACGGTGTACGGGCGGTCACTTGCACGGGTGAGCCTGCCCGGCGCTGTGCGGGAGGACGGCCGAGCCCTCCGCGGTGCTCTGAAAGCCTGGTCCGCTTCGATGCCGCCGCGCTGGGGTCGACTCCGCTACAGACTGGCGATGGGGACGGCGAGGATCCATTCGCTCGAACCACAACCCGGTGGTTCGCTGTCGTCGGCTGCTGGTGAAGTGCCGGAGGCGGTTCTCTATTCTGCGCGGGTGTCTTCGCTCAGCGATACCGAGCTCGATGCCTTGGCTGGAGAGCCGGTCGTGGATTGCTATGACGAGAATGAGCGGCTCAGTGGCCTCTTCGCCATGATCGAGGACAATTTGGCGGTGCCGTTCGGCACCGACGTTCTCGGGGTGCCGGTGGTGGTCCGGAAGGTGGATATGCGTTCGTCGGGGATCGTGCCGAACTGCCATCGTGGCCGGCTGCGGCAAGCGATCGGGATTCTGGACCTTCCGTTGCCGGATCCCGTGCCTGATGGCGCGCAGTGGATCGAGGCGTACCGGTGGTGGGCGGGGGCGCAGTGAGCGAGTACCAGTACTACGAGTTCGTGGCGCTTGATCAGGCCTTGACGGCGAAGCAGCAGGGCGAGTTGCGGGCGGTGTCGTCCCGGGGCCGGATCACGTCGTCGGGTTTCGTCAACGACTATCAGTGGGGCGATCTCAAAGCCGATCCGGCCAAGTGGATGGAGCGGTACTTCGACGCGCACCTGTACCTGGCGAACTGGGGCACGCGGCGGATCATGCTGCGGTTTCCCAAGGCGGTGCTCGCTCCGGAGACGGCGGAGGCGTTCTGCGTCGGGGATTCGGCCGGCTGCTGGGCGACCCGTACCCATGTGATCCTCGATCTTCGCAGTGAGGACGAGGACGGTGACGAGGAATGGTGGGACGAGGAAGGACGGCTCGCGGCGATCGTTCCGGCTCGGGCGGAGTTGGCCGGCGGTGATCGGCGGCTGCTGTATCTGGCCTGGCTCCTGTGCGTGCAGAACCGGGAGCTGGATGATGACGCGCCGGAGCCGCCGGTTCCGGCCGGGCTGGCGACGCTGAGCGGGCCGTTGCGGGCCCTGGCCGATTTCCTTCGCCTGGATCCGGACTTGCTGGAGGCGGCGGCAGCGGGGAGCCTGCCGCTGGCCGAGAAGAAGCCCTCCGCCGCCGAGTTGCGCCGCTGGGTGGCGGGTCTGCCGGTGGTGGCCAAGGACGAGATGCTGGTGCGGGTGCTGCGTGGCGATGCCGGGTTGCTGCGGTCGGAGTTGCTGCGGCGGTTTCACGGTGTGACGGAGGAGCCGCGTGCCGGAGAGGTGCGGACTGCCGGGGACCTGCTTGCTGCCGCTGAGGAACGCTGGGCTGCACGGCAGCGGCAGAAGCGGGAGCGAGAGGCGGCCGAGCGTCTGCGTCGTGAGGAAGCGGCCGCCGCGGCTCGCGAGCAGCGTCTGGACGCGCTGGCACGGAACCCGGTCCGCACTTGGGACCAGGTGGACAAGTTGATCGCGACGAAACGTCCGAAGGACTACGACGCGGCGGTGACCCTGCTTTTGGATCTTCAGGCGCTGGCGGTACGGGAGGGTGAGATCTTCGAGTTCGCCGAGCAGATGACCCGGCTGCGGGAGCGTCATGCCCGCAAGCCGAGCCTGATCGACCGTTTCGACCGCGCCCGGCTCGACTGAGCCGGCTGTCGGGCCGTCGGTAGCGCCCGAGCGCTGGGCCGCCCGGCTTGGCACTGCAAGCGGGAGCGGGACTGGTGACCAGCAGTGCCGCCGCAGCGGTTCGGCAGTGTCGTCTCCGGTACGCGAAGCAGGCTGTTCTCCACGAAGTCATGGACGGGAATCAGGACTGCGGTGGCGGGCCCAGTACTTCGATGCCGTGCCGGCTCGCGGCGTGGCCGAGGGCCGCGGGATCGATGAGTGCCGGGCCGGGCAGTCGCCGTTCGGTGGCGGGGCATCCGGCTTCGGCGGCGAAGTTCTCGAATCCGGCGGGCGTGGTGATCTGCAGTGCCCGCAGGGGTTCGTTGGCGCCCACCAGGAAGGTGTGTGCCACCCCGAACGGCAGCAGGACGAAGTCGCCCGGTCCGGCGTGGAGTTCCTCGTCCGCACACTGGAACCGGGCACTGCCCGAGAGGACGTAGAACATTTCGTCCTCCACCTGGTGGCGGTGCAACGGTGGCGCGAAGCCGGGCGGGTTGACGAACTCCGCCACGGTCAGCCGGCCACCGGTTTCGGCTCCGGAAGCCTTGATCGTGACGAGGTTACCCAGGAACCAGAAGGCCGGGCCCTCGTCCACGCGTCGCAGGTAGGGGTCGGTGGTCATGGTCGAACGCTCCCTTGTGCCGGGCTTCCGGACGAGTATTGAGTAGCTCGCTGTTTGTTGAATATACTCGCAGTATGGTGAATTCGACCGCGGCGTCAAGGGGTGCTGAAAGATCCCAGCGGGGAAGCCGGCCGTCCGGCGGCATGACTACGGTTTCCGGGACGAAGGCAGCGTCGTACGGCGAAACTGGACTTCGCGTGTGGCGGGCTGAACGCTTGGTAGCATCGCGCCGTCATGGATGAGGGCGACGACCGGAAGCCGGCACGGCCGTACCGCTCTGCGGTACGACAGGAGAGCGCACGCCGTACTCGGCAGGCCGTCGTGCGAGCCGCAACCGATCTGTTTGTTGCGAACGGTTACGGCCCGACCTCACTGGCGCAGGTAGCTGCCGCGGCCGGAGTGGCCCGGCCCACCGTTTTCGCCGCTTTCGGATCCAAGGCTGCCCTGCTGCGCCAAGTGCTCGATGAGGCCCTGGCCGGCGACGACGAACCGGTGCCGGTCGCCCAACGGCCCTGGTTCCGGCCTGTGTGGGAGGCGCAGGCCCCCGGCGCGGTCCTTCACGGATACGCCAAGGTGTGCACGCTCATCGGCGGCCGGGCCGCGCGTGTCTTCGAGGTGGTGCGGCGGGCCGCCGACGAAACACCTGAATTGACGGAGATCTGGGGGACGCTGCTGTCCAACCGCCGAGCGGGTGCCCGGATGATCGTCGAACGGCTCGTCACCCTCGGCGCGACACTCAGGCAGGGCGCCGAACCGGAACGGGCAATCGACGAACTGTGGTTCTACAACGACCCGGCCCACTACGGTGCGCTCGTGCTGCACTGCGGCTGGACCGAGGAATCCTTCCAGGCCTGGCTCGCCGAACGGATGTGCGAGGTGCTGCTCGCCGGCGCCCTCGATTCCCGGCCGTCGAGGTGACAGCCGGTCCTGGTGGCGTTCCCCGCACGTGGCAGAAGAGCGACGAGCCCGCTACGGGGTGACGCGGTCGCGGATGCTGTCGAGCACCGACTCCGCCGCCCATGCGGCAGCGTCGGCGATGTCTCGCTGGTCCATGCCGAACTCGCGGCGGAACGTCACCCAGGTGCCGGCGGAGTCGAGGTGTGACAGCGCCGCGACGACCGTCCTGCGTTGCGCCGCGTCGAGGGACGGCACCTCGGCGTCCAGGAGGCGTTCGAGCTGCTCCCGGCCCGGCGACGGCGCCGCGCCGTTCACGCCGCGCATCGCTGTTTCGGCGACGACGTGTGCGAGTTCCGGCCGCGCGTCGTACCGCTGCATCGCGCCTCGGATCGCGAGGGGGATGTCGAAGATCGAGTGCGACTCCTCGCGGGTGAACAGGGTCGCCTCGATCCAGGCCGCGGTCGCCAGCAGCAGGTCGACTCGCGTGGGGTAGTTGCGGAACACCGTGCGCTCGGCGATGCCGGCCCGGCGCGCGATGACCCGGTACGACACGTCGTCGCTGCCGAGTTCCTCGATCAGCTCGGTGTAGGCGGCGAGGATCGCCTTCTGCGTGCCGCTCAGCGCCGGCCCGGTCACGGCTTCGCCCACGTCGCGTCGGGCAGCCTCGCGAGCACGGTGCCCACGGCACGGTCGAACGCGTCGCAGATCTCGTCGGCGTCCAGGTCGAAGGACGTACGCAACCGAGCCCAGAACATCGCCGACGCGAAGTACCGCAGGGATGCCGCGACCCGCCGCCGGTCCCGCCGGTTGAGCGTCGGCGCCGCCACGTCGAGCATCGCCTCGATCGCCCGCGTGATGTAGGCCGGCTCGGTGCCGAGCGTCGGCGAGATCGCGGACGCCCGCGCGCCGACGAACGCGTAAGCGGGCGACGCGTCGAAGGCACGGAAGCGCTCGTGCACGGCGGCGCAGAAATCGGACACGGTCACGAACGGCGGCAGCGGGAAGCGGGTCTGCTCGATCCAGTTCGAGAGCGCGGCGAGCAGGTGCGCGCGCGTGGGGTACTGGCGGTAGATCGTGCGTTCCGAGATGCCGACCTCGTCGGCGAGGGCACGATAGGAGATGTCGTCGAACGAACGCTCACGCAGCAGCACCGCCGCGCTCGCGAGAATTGCGGTCGCGGTGTCGACCGGCTCCTCCATCACGTCTCCCCCCGTCTCTGGGATGCTCGGCGGGCGGTCGCGCGGTGCGGGGGCCCGTTGACTTCCGGTGGGAGCACGTACTGATCGGAATCGTCGAGCGTGAGCGCCAGCGACGAGACGTACTGCACTTCCCCGTGCGGCCCTTTCTCGGCCGACGCCAGCATATCCGGCCGCTCGAAGGTGTACCCGGTGACGTGGCAGCGGAGCCGTTCGCCGGAGGGGTTGCCGTTGTCGTCGAACCGGGGCGAGTCGATGCCGTCGGAGCGGCGGCGCAAGTAGTAACGCCCGCGTGTGGCGAGTGCCGTGACCGGCGTGGCAACGACCGCGACGCCGATCGCGATGAGCACCGAGAACGGCTTGACGGTGGCGCCGAACACCCCGGCGAACGCGAGCAGCGACAGCACCGAGGCGAGCCCGACGGACACGAGCCCGACCGGGTTCCAGTCGTGCAGCATGCCGCGGCGGAACTCGGGGAAGCGGGGCGAGATGCGCAGCACCCACTTGTTGATCGCGATATCGGTGGCGATCGTCACGAGCCATGCCATGACGACGTTGGCGTAGAGGCTCAGCACGAAGGAGATGAGGGTGAAGACGTCCAGCATCATGAGCGCGTACGCGATCACGAGGTTGAAGAGGACGAAGATCGTACGCCCCGGGTAGTGCTTCGCCACCCGGGTAAAGACGTTCGACCACGCGAGCGAGCCCGAGTACGCGTTCGTGACGTTGATTTTCACCTGTGCGACCACGATGAGCACCAGGGCGAGAACGATCGCGAGCCAGTCGGGGAGCAGGGTCTGGTACATCACGACGAACTGCTTCGCCGGTTCGGTGGCCTGGCGCCCGAGATCGGGTTCGACCTTCACGAGGAGGTAGACGGCGAGAAATACCCCGATCACCTGCTTGGTGCCGCTGAAGATGACCCATCCCGGGCCGGCGAACACGTACGACGTCCACCACGAGCGGGCGTTCGACGGCGTACGCGGGGGCATGGCGCGGATGTAGTCGATCTGCTCGGCCAGCTGCGGGGTGAGGGCGAAGCACACCGCCGCGCTCGAGACCACGGCGCCGAAGCCGATCGAGCCGTCGGAGGTGCCGGCGAACGACGTGAAGGCGCGTACCGCCTCGGGGTCGGAGACGACGATCCACAGCAGCGGCAGCAGGGCGAGGACGAGCCACAGGGGCGTGGTCCAGAACTGCAGGCGCTCCAGCGCACGCATGCCGTAGATGACTATCGGGATCACGACGACGGTCGAGATGAGGTAGCCGAGCCACAGCGGCATCCCCGTCGCCAATTGCAGCCCCTGCGCCATGATGGCGCCCTCGAGGGCGAAGAAGATGCAGGTGAAGCCCGCGAAGACCAAGGTCGTGAGGATGGAGCCGTAGTAGCCGAACCCGGAGCCACGGGCGATGAGGTCGAGGTCGAGGTTGTAGCGGGCGGCGTAGTAGGCGACGGGCACGCCCACGATGACAATGACGACCGACGCGAACACGATCCCGAGCACGGCGTTGGCGGTGCCGTGGTCGAGGCCGATGCTCGCGCCGATCGAGAAGTCGGCGAGGAACGCGATGGACCCGAGGGCGGTCGCGCCGACGGAGGCCGCGCTCCAGCGGCGGAAGGTGCGCGGCACATAACGGAAGGCGTAGTCCTCCAGGCTGTCCTCTGCGGCCGCGCGCGCGTTGTCCGTCGACACAGTGGCATCCCCTAAGGCACCTTGCGTGGGGGGATCGTCGCTGTCCGGTGTTACGACGGCATTGCGCGCGTGGGTCATGTCGGCTCAGATCGCCATGGCGGCTCGCACGGTGGAGGTGGCTGCCTTGCCACCCTCTCCGGTCTGTGTGACGTGGCCAGAGGAGAGCACGACGTAGCGCTCGGCTGCCTCGAGGGCGAAGCCGATGTGCTGCTCGACGAGCAGCACATTGATGCCTTCCTCGGCCAGCTGCATGATGGTCTGCTCGATCTCGGCGACGATCGTGGGCTGGATGCCCTCGGTCGGCTCGTCGAGGATGAGCAGCTTCGGCTCGGTGATGAGGGCGCGGGCGATCGCGAGTTGCTGGCGCTGCCCGCCGGAGAGCAGGCCCGCCTTCCGGGCGGCGAACTGCTTCAGCGCGGGGAAGCGAGCCATCTGCGCGTCGATGAGGGCCTTGCCGCCCCGGCGCCCGTCGGCGACGAGCTGCAGGTTCTCCAAGGTGGTGAGCTGGCCGAACGATTGCTGACCCTGCGGCACGTACGCCATGCCCCGCGCGACGCGCCGGTTGGGGGCGAGCGACGTGATGTCCTCGCCGTCGAGCACCACGCGGCCCTTCGACGGTTTGATGAGGCCGATCGCGAGACGCAGCAGGGTCGATTTGCCGGCGCCGTTGTGGCCGAGCACGGCCACCACCTTGCCGGACGGCACTGTCACGCCGTGCAGGACCCGCGTACGCCCGTAGCCGGCCTCGATGTCGGTGAGTTCCAGCATGTCAGTCCTCCTCCCCGTGCAGCGTCGCGGCCACCACGCCCGGCGAGCTTGCGAGCGGGCCGTCCAGCACTGTGGGCACGACCGACATGGCGGCCGTGGTGGCGGCGCCTGCGGTGCCGAGGTAGACCTCCTGCACCTTGGGATCGGCCTGAACCTCGGCCACCGTGCCCTGCGAGAGCACCTTGCCCTGATGCAGCACCGTCACGCGTGTGGCGAAGCGGCGCATGAAGTCCATGTCGTGCTCGACCACGAGCACGATCCGCTTCGCCGCGATGCGCTGCAGAAGCTCGCCGGTCGCGGTGCGCTCGTCCTGGCTCATGCCGGCGACGGGCTCGTCGAGCAGCAGCACCTTCGCGTCCTGCACGAGCAGCATCGCGATCTCCAGCCACTGCTTCTGGCCGTGCGACAGGATGCCGGCCGGCGTGGCCAGCTCGCCGGTGAGGCCGGTCTCCTCCAGCGCGCGCTCGATCGACGGGTCGATGCCCCGCCGGGCCCGCAGCAGCGAGAACGCGGGGCGGTGGCGTCCGGCGGCGATGTCGAGGTTCTGCAGCACGGTGAGCTCGTCGAAGACGCTCGCGGTCTGGAACGTGCGGCCGACCCCGAGCCGTACGATCTTGTGCACTTGCCGGCCGAGCAGCTCGGTCTCGCCGAGCCTGGCCGACCCGGTGGCCTTCGTCAGCCCGGTGATGGCGTCGATGCAGGTCGTCTTGCCGGCGCCGTTCGGGCCGATGAGGAACCGGACCTCGCCGGCGTGCGCGTCGAACGAGACCCCGCCGACCGCGACGAAACCCGAGAACTCGACGTGCAGATCCGTGACAACGAGCGAGTCGCCGGTCATGCCCTCACCTCTTCGAGCTCGGCGGCGGCGACCGCCGGGACGGTTTGACGCTCCGGGCTCCGGCGCATCGCGGCGAACCTGGCCGGCAGCGACGACAACCCGTTCGGCAGGAAGAGGATGACGACGATGAACAGCAGACCGAGGATGTAGGTCCAGCCGTCGGGCCAGGTCGAGCCGAGGCTCGACTGTCCCCATCCGACCGCCATCGCGCCGAGCGCGGGGCCGAAGAGCGATGCGCGGCCGCCGAGGGCAACACCCGCGATCATGAGGATCGAGGCGGCGGCGCCGATCTCGGCCGGGGTGATGATGCCGACGATGGGCACGAACATCGCTCCGGCGATGCTTGCCATCAGCGCGGCGACGACGAAGGCGACGAGCTTGACGTTGGCCGGGTCGTAGCCGAGGAAACGTACGCGTTCCTCGGCGTCCCGGGTGGCGACGAGGAGCTCACCGAAACGGCTGCGGTAGAGCTGCCACACCGCGAGCAGGCACACGATGAGAAGCGTGGCCGCGATGAGGAACACCAGTTGCTTGTTCGCCGGGTCGTTCAGCACGAAGCCGAAGAAGTACTTGAAGTCGCTGAGCCCGGTGTCGCCGCCCGTCTCGCGGATCGTGGAGCTGATCAGGGTGGCCAGCGCGACGGCGAGCGCCTGCGACAGGATCGCGAAGTACGCGCCCTTCACGCGGCGCTTGAACAGCGCGTACCCGAGGACACCGGCCAGGACCACGGGTAGCACAACGATGGCCAGCAGGGTGAAACCCGCGCTGCGGAACGGTTCCCAGAACACCGGAAGCGGCGCGAGCGGGTCGTAGAGCACCATGAACCCCGGTATGCGGTCACCAGCGGTCTCCAGCGTGAGGTGCATGGCCATCGCGTAGGCGCCGAGGGCGAAGAACACCCCCTGCCCCATCACGAGCATCCCGCCCCGGCCCCATGCCAGGCCGATGCCGACGGCGGCGATGGCCCAGCAGCAGTACTTGCCGAGGTTGTTGAGCCAGTGATCGGTGAGCATGAGGGGAGCGACCGCGAGGAGCAGGACGGCGAACACCCCGATGCCGCTGAGGGAAAGCCATGGCTTCAGCTTGGTCATACCAGACTCCTGGTTCGCACCGTGAACAAGCCCTGCGGGCGCAGCTGCAGGAAGACGATCACGAGGATGAAGGCGAGCACCTGCGCCAAGCTGCCGGTTGTCCAGTAGGCGAAGAACGAGAGCGCGACGCCCACCGCCCATCCGGCAAGGATCGTGCCCTTGAGCTGGCCGATGCCGCCGGCGGCGACGACGAGGAAGGCGGGGATGATGTACTGCGCGCCCATCTGGGAGTTCGTGCCGCCGATGAGCGACGCGGCCACGCCGGCGACCCCGGCCAGACCTGACCCCACAAAGAAGGTGAGGCGGTCGACCGTACGGGTGGGGATGCCCGACGTCTCAGCGAGGTCCCGGTTGTGCACGGTCGCCCGGATGCGGCGGCCGAACGAGGAGTACTTGAGCCAGGCTGCCAGCGCGGCGACGCAGACGGCCGCGAGCACGATGGTGAACAGCTGCCGAAGGGGCCATTGGTAGCCGAGGATGTTCAGCTGCCCGTCGAGCCAGCCGGGTTTCTCCACCGGGACACCCTGGGACGGGAAGATGTGCAGTGCCGCCTGCTGCAGGATCAAGCCGACACCCACCGTGACGAGCAGGGTGTCGAGGGGCCGGCGGTACATCCATTGGATGATGGTGACCTCCAGCAGAAGGCCGAACAGGCCGGCGACGACGAACGCGACCGGCAGCGCGACCGGGATCGACAGATTGCTGGCGGAGATGACCTGCTGGACCAGGTAGGCGGCGAAGGCGCCGATCATGAGGAACTCGCCGTGAGCCATATTGATCACGCCCATCTGGCCGAAGGTGAGCGAGAGGCCCAGCGCGGCGAGCAGGAGCAACGCACCTTGTGCGCTGCCGTTCAGCAGCGGTGCGATCAATGCGTCCACATGCACTCGCTCTCTGGTTCGAAAAGACAGTGACGGTGGGCGCGGGGTTGCCTGCCGGGCGACACGCAACCCCGCATCCGGGTGAAGGGGAATCAGCCCGCTGCGTCCACGAGCTGCTTGCGGATGTCGGCCGGGAACCAGTCGTAGCCCTCGAGGTACGGGTCGGGCTTGATGAAGCCGTCGGAGGCCCAGGCGATGTCGAACTGGTTCTTGGAGTTGATCTGACCGATGTGGCCGGGCTTGGAGATGTGGTGGTTCTTCCCGTCGAGCGTGACCTTGCCCTCCGGCGCGTCGAACGTGATGGTGTTCTTCTTCGCCGCCTCGTTCACCGCGTCGACGTCGAACGAGCCGGCCGCCTCGACGAGGGCCTTGTACAGGTACAGCGAGATGTAGGCGGCCTCCATCGGGTCGGAGGTGACGCCGCTGCTGCCGGGGTAGGCCTTCCAGCTCTCGATGAACTTCGGGTTGGTGGGCGTCTTGAGCGACTGGAAGTAGTTCCAGGACGCGTAGTGGCCGGTGACCTCGTGGCCCATCGCCGGCGCTTCCTCCTCGGCGATCGACACCGAGATGATCGGCGTCGTCTTGGCGTTGAGGCCGGCGTCGTAGTACGCCTTGATGAAGCCGACGTTCGACGAGCCGTTGATGGTGTTGAAGATGAAGTCGGGCTTCGCGGCCACGATCTTCGCCACCTGGCTGGTCCAGTCGTCCTTGTCGAGGGGCACGTACTCCTCCCCAACGATCTGGATGCCCAGCTTGGCCGCGTACAGCTTGATGATCGCGTTCGCGGTGCGCGGGAAGACGTAGTCGCTGCCGGCGAGGAACAGCTTCTTCACCCCCTTGGAGGCGAGGAAGTCCATCGCCGGGATGATCTGCTGGTTCGTGGTCGCCCCGGTGTAGTAGATGTTCGGCGACGACTCGAGCCCCTCGTACTGCACCGGGTAGAAGAAGAGGCCGTTGTGCTTCTCGACGACCGGCTTGACGGCCTTGCGAGAGGACGAGGTCCAGCCACCGAAGATCGCAGCGACGCAGTCCTGGGTCAGCAGCTTCTCGGTCTTCTCCGCGAAGGTGGGCCAGTCCGTGGCGCCGTCCTCCTGGATGTACGCGATCTTCTTGCCGAGGATGCCGCCGCCGGCGTTGATCTCGTCGGCGGCCATGTGCAGCACGTTGGAGACGGTCTTCTCAGAGATCGCCATGCCACCGGTAAGGGAGTTGAGGAAGCCGAGCTTGATGGTGTTGCCGGAGGTGTCGACGCAACTGGGCGCCGCGGACGTCCCGCTGCCGGCCGCTTCGTCGCCGGCTCGGGCGCCGCAACCGGCGAGCACGAGGGCCACGGTCGTCCCGATGGCGCCCATGGCCGTGAGCGTGCGCAACCGCTTGCTGGTGGTGGACATATGTGGGAACTCCGTTCCTGGTGAAGGGGGCGTGACGCGGGGTCGTGGCACTGCGTCCCGAACTCCCCGCCCCTTGCCGCCGGCCAGGTTCAGTCGGCTGCTGCAGGTGAGATCAGATTGACCCTGAGTCATTACTCTGACATTTCTTGGATGTTCCAACTCTGTAGCCGGAGAACCGATCAAGATGCGATTCCCCAGCAAGAGCAAGGATTCTCAAGAGAAGTTGATGTCAGGGTTCTGCCACTCAGCAGCGACGGAGTGGAGGCATGGCACACTTTTGACATCCGAGAGGCGGGCCTCGCCGCCGCCTGGCCTACCGGGTGAAGACCGGCTTGGCCGGCGGCGGTTCGAGCAGGATGTCGATGGCGTCGTCGTAGCCGTACGGGCCGGTCAGCATCGGCGCCGGGTTCAGGGTTCCGTTGCCGATCAGGCGGAGCACGTCGGGCACGTACGGGCTCGCGTGGGGCGGCCCGGTCACGATGGTGATGCCTGTCCCGTACAGGGCGAAGTACGGCAGGCGCAGCTCGGTGAAGTAGACGGACCGGATGACGCACGTGCCGCCGGGGCGGGTGGACAGGAGCGCGCACCGGAAGCCCGCCGGGTCGGCCGAGGCGTCCACGACCAGGTCGAAGGCGCCGTCGAGCCGGTCGGGATACGCGCTGACGGCGGGGACGACGGCGCCCAGGGCAGCGGCCGTCGCGCGTCGTGCCTCGTCGGTGTCGAGATAGGTGACCTTCGGGGCCCCGAGGGCGATGGCGCTGGCGACTGTCAGCAACCCGAGGCTGGCAGTTCCGCCTACGACGAGCACGTCGGCGTCGGGGTGGGCCGCGAGTGCCGGCCGTACGGCCTGGAAGGCGTCGGTGAGGTTGTCGGCGGCCGAGGCGGCCAGGAACGGGTCGACCGCGGGCGGCAGCGGTGTCAGGTTGTGCCCGGCCCACGGAACCCGTACGAGGTCGTCGAACAACCCTCCCCAGTGCCCACCGACGTTCGTCCCGTACGAGGCGAGACGGGGCACCGAGGCGCAGGCGCCGGGGAGGTCGCGCCGGCAGTTCTCGCAGGCGCCGCAGCTGATGTGCCAGGGGATGACCACCCGCTGGCCGACCGTCAGCGCGGTGTTGCCGTCGGCGAGGGCGACGACCTCGCCGACCGCTTCGTGGCCGAGGGCGAACGGGGGTTCGAAGGGGGCCGGCGACGCCACGATCCAGCGGTCGAGATCGCAGGAAGCCGAGGCGATCGGGCGCACCAGCGCGTCCGCCGGCGCCGACAGGCGAGGTGCGGGCCGGTCCTGCCATTCCAGGCGACGGGGGCCGGTGAGGACGAGGCTTCGCATGGGTCTCCCGACACGATCTAGAGGGAACTCTCTAGAGAGAGGACTCTAGATGGCGGGTTGGGTATCTTCAACCCGTGCCCCGCCTCGTCCACGACACCTCGGCGATCCTCGACGCGGCCGCACGGCTGCTCACCTCGGGGAGCGGGGACACCCTCACGATGGCCGGCGTGATCCGGGAAGCGGGGGTCTCCAGCGGCTCCGTCTATCACCGCTTCCCCAACCGCGCGGCCCTGCTCGCCGCCGTGTGGAACCGGGCCGTGCGGGGCTTCCACGAAGAGCTGTATCCCCTGTTCGCCGGTGAGCCGGTGGCCGCGGCGGTCGCGCTGGGGCGCCGCACGGTGTCCTGGTGCCGCGCCAACCCCACCGACGCGCGGGTGCTGCTGGCCGGCCCCGGATCCCTCGAACCTGCTGCCTGGCCCGCCGAGAGCCGGGCGTGGCGAGAAGCCGACCAGGCACGCTGGGACCAGGACGTCCGCCGCCTGGTGGATGACCTCAAGGCCGCGACCGGGCTCCCGACCGCCGAGATCCTGCTCGTCGTGGTCGACCTGCCCTACGCCGCCGTACGCCGGTACCTCGGCGCCGGTCGGGAAGTGCCGGCCAACCTCGACGGCATCGTCGCGCGTCTCATCCGAACCCAGCTCAGCGCTCCGGCCGGTCCCCCGTGAGATCCTCGCCGTACAGGCGGGCCACATCGGGCGAGTCGAGCCAGCCGCTGTACGCCGGTTTCTGCGGCCAGCCCTCCGGCGAGTCCTGCCAATCCTCCTGCCGCCCGTACGGCAGCACGTCGACCAGCGGGAACGTATAGGTGAGCTGCTCGACGCCGCGGCCCGAGGTGTGCCAGGTGCGATAGACGGTCTCGCCGTCGCGCAGGAAGACGTTGAGCGCGAAACCGCCGCCGGGCGGAGCATCGACATCTGCCCCGAACGGGCTGCCGGCGGTGGAATACCAGGTCATCTTGTTGCCGACACGCTTCGCGTACGCCAAGGCCTCGTCGATGGCGCCCTGAGTCACGATCACAAAGCGCGCGTCGTAGTTGTCGAGAAAACCGAGCCGGGTGAACACCGAGGTGAAGCTGGTGCAGCCGCCGCACTGCCACTCGGCGCCCGGTTGCCACATGTGGTTGTAGACGATCAGCTGCGACCGGCCCTCGAAAATGTCGACCAGCCGAACCGGCCCCCCGGCCCCGACCAGAACGTAGTCGGGCATACGCACCATCGGAAGCCGGCGCCTCTGCGCGGCGATCGCGTCGAGCTCCTTGGTGGCGGCCTTTTCCCGTACGCGTAACGCCTCAAGCTCTTCACGCCAGGTCGCTTCCTCCACAACGGGCGGCATTGCCATGATCACCATCTCCTTTCGCCTGCGAATCGACCGGACTCCAGCGTCCCGCGTTCGCTGACGATTTTCCCCTTGTCAGCCCGAGCGGCGCGCGAACGGACCAGGCCAGGCGGTCACAGTGGGAAAGTGCCGTGGCGCCAGTGCCAGGACCGGCCGGCCTTCAGGTGGTCGATGACGGCGCGCTGCAGGACCGTACGGCGAGGAAGCTGGGCCAACGGCGCGGAGAGCGTCCGGAAGGCGAACCTCAGCACCTCGACGTCGGGGTCGAGACCTTCCGGTTCCTCGTACGGGGAAAGGGTGAAACGCTGCTGGAATCTGATGATGTTGGATTCGGCGGGCAGGTATTCCCGCAGTTGCGGGTCGAGCAGCCAGGAACCGCAGGAGAAAGTCTTGTACGACTCCGCCGGGAAATGGCGTGGGAAGAACTCGCGGGCCTCGTCCAGCGACGCGTCGATCGCCTGCGGGGTCAGGGGGCCGGATTCGGGGATGTGCAGGCTGAGGGCGGTGTCGCCGCGCTGGAATTGCAGGCGGCCCAGTTCGTAGAGGCCGCCGCGCGCGTGCAGGGTCAGCCAGCTTTGCATGACGGGCCACCCCTCGCCGTTCATGCGACGGTTGACGGCCAGGTTGCGGCCCAGGTCGGCGAGCGTCGCCCACGACACGGAATCGGGGATGCCGTGGTCCCGGTGGTACTGCCGGACGTCGTCGAGCAGGGCCAGATAGACGTAGACGAAATAGCGCGGGAGCTCGGGACCGGGGGCCAGCCAGCCGTAGCCGCCGAGGTCGGCGCGGACCAGGGCGATCGAGCGGTCGAGCAGCCAGGTCAGCTCGGGAGTCCACGACACCGAAGGCCAGCCGGCCATGATGTCGGTGGCGTCCTCCGGGCGTACGGCCAATTGGCCGAGGATTCGCGGGGCGTCGGCTTTCGCGCACAGCGGGGCCGACGGAAGGTCGCCGGCCAGGTGGTGCACGCGTTCGATTTCCCGGAGGGGCACGCCGAGCCGGGTTGCGATGCCGTTCAGGTCCACGCCGGGAATAGTAAGGGGAGTTCGTTCGGGCCGTGGGTGCCTATGGCCGGGCGCCACGTCACCTCGCCGGTGATGAGCGGGGGGCCGAAACGGCGTGTCAGGACGGGCAGGGATTCGGCCAGTTCGGCCTGGGCGAGCGCGGCGCCGAGGCAGTAGTGGGGGCCTGCGCCGAATTGGAGCAGCGGGGGTTCCCGTACGGCGGTGATGTCGAAAACGTGGCCGCCGGGATAGGCGCGCGGGTCCCGTTGAGCGGTCACGACCGCCATGGTCACGAAGGTGCCGGCTGTTATCGGCAAGCCCTGGAACTCGAAATCCTGGGCGGCCCGCCGGAACACGCTCGCCGCCGAGGGTCGCCAGCGCATCGACTCGTTGACGGCATTGCCGGTCAATTCCGGGCGGTCGCGCAGCAGAGTCCATTGCCCGGGGTGTTCGGCGAACGTCACCATCATGTTCGAGAGCTGGTGACGGGTGTTGTCATGCGCGCCGAAAACCAGGGTGACCAGCAGGTTGCGCAATTCTGCGCGGGTGATCGCGTTGTCGGACTCCCCCGCCGCGACCATTCTCGAAATGAGGTCGTCGGCCGGACGTTTCGCCTTTTCTTCGATCAAAGTTCCCACGTACGCGTCCAGGCCCGTGACCGCCCGTTCGACGCGAGCCGCCGTGTCGCCGCCGGCCGCCAGCGCGAAGATCATGCCGATGTCGCCGGCCCAGGCGCTGAAAAGATCGTGGTCGGCGGCGGGCACCCCCAGCAGCTCGCTCAGCACGGCCAGCGGCAGCCGGTCGGCGAAGGCGGTTACGAAATCGGCGTCGGCGACCTCGTCGGCCAGCGCCTCGGCCGTGGACCGGATGAACGGCCGCAACGCGTCGATCGTACGGGGTGTGAAGGAACGGCTGACCAGCGTGCGCAGCCGGCGGTGCTCGGCGCCGTCCCGGTTGACGATCATCGGGACCCACCAGTCGTGAATGGGCCCGGACGTGATGCCGTTGCCGCTCAGGTAGCTGTCGCCGCCATGGTCGAGCCGGCGGTCGCGGAGCAGTTCGTGCGTCTCGGCGTACCGCAGCACGAGCGGGCCGAGCGGGCAATCGGCGTACCAGCCGGCCTCCTGAGCCGCGAACACCTCCGGCGCCGTGAAGTCGAACGCCGGGTCGACCACATTGAGGAACGTCACGGTCACCAAGTGTTGCGCATCGGTCACCAAGAACGGAACCTCAGCGGCGGCGCCAACCGGCCAGGACCCGGTCGATGGTTTCGCGGATCTGCTCGCGGGCCTGGTCCCGCGGCACACCGGCCATCAACATCTCGTCGTAGGGGGTGTCCTCGTGCCGCACCGAGGCGACCACCGCGCGGGTCACGGCGTCGGCATCGAGCGCCTGCCCGGCGGCGCTGCGACCCACCCGGCCGCTCCCCCGGGCGCCGGCGTGCATGCTGATCGCGGCCGCACGCTCCGGTGGGCAGCCGGGGAACAGCGCCACGATCTCGTCGGCCAGTTTCTGCTGGAACACCACGTCACCGGCCTCGCGCCGGACGCGGTCACGTTCGCGACGCCGGGCCCGGGCGTCCTCGTCGGACAGGCACTGCTGCTCGGCCAGCTCGAGCGCGGCCGGCTCGACCAGCAAGCCTTGGCGCTCGTTGCGTTTACGGGACCGGTTGAACCGCACCACCACCGCCGACAACCGGCCGGCCTGCTTGGCGCGGCGGGTCAGGGCGGCGTCCCCGGCCGGCAGGAACACCAAATGGTCGAGGTCGGCGCAGGCCAGGCAGATCGGCTCGCCGTCCTCCATCATCAGCATGTCGGCCTCGGTCTCGCCGCAGCCGGCACAGGTGAACGGCCGCGTGGCCAGCAGCACCACCAGGTCGGGCGGCTTGCTCTGCCGGGTCGTGATCCGTTCCTGCTGCTTCTCGGTCAGGTCGGCCGCCAGCCAATGCACCCGGTACGCCTGTTCCAGCGCCTCGTCACCCGACGCGGTGAAACGCAGCGGCCGCCGGTCGCGGGTGGCGGCCACGTAGCCGACCTCGCTGGGCCGCAGACCGCGCTCCTTCACCCAGCGGTGGAAGATCTCCAGCGCGTCGGCCAGCCGGGCGGCGGACACGGCCGCGACCCCTTCGAGATGCGGCACGCGGCCCTGCCGCCAGTCGGTCACCAGGCCGGGCGGCAACCAGCCCAGGCCGGTCAGCACGTCGAGCGGGCTCACGTGCCGCTGCCGCTCAAGCGCCTGCTCAGCGGCGCTCACCACGCGGCGTTCCAGCTTCGAGGCGAACTGCATGAAGACGCACGCTACCCGCCGCGCAGATGAGCCCTCCACCTCGGACGACGTGACGCCCAGAAACCCTCCGGGGCCGCGGTCGACGGGGCAAGCTGGAATGTAAGGCCCGAACCGGCGAAATTTGCGCCCTCGCGAAGGTCGCGGGGAGCGGAGCGGCGATTGCACGATGGCCTCAGCCGGAACGGCGAGGAGCGTCATGACCACCTTCGGTATTGATCTCGGGACGACCTATTCCTGCATCTCGTACGTCGGCGACGACGGTGATCCGGTCATCGTGCGCAACGACGAGGGGCAGGAGCTGACGCCGTCGGTCGTGTATTTCGAGACGCCGCACAACGTCATCGTGGGGGAACAGGCCAAGGACGCCGCGAAGAGCGACGCCGAGCGGGTCGTGTCCCTGATCAAGCGGCGGATGGGCAGCCAGGACATCGAGTTCGACTTCGACGGCGTCTCGTACACCCCGGAGAGCGTCTCGGCGTTCATCCTGCGGGACCTGGCCCGGTCGGCCCGCAAGGCGACCGGCGCCGAGGTGACCGACGCCGTGATCACCGTGCCGGCGTACTTCGGGCTGAGCGAGCGGCACGCCACTCAGCTGGCCGGGGAGATCGCCGGGCTCACCGTGGTCGGCGTCGTCCCGGAGCCGGTGGCGGCGGCCCTGCACTACGGGGCTCTGTCCGGCGCCGAGGACCGCACCATTCTCGTGTACGACCTCGGCGGCGGAACGTTCGACACCACGGTGATCCGGTTGCACGGCGGGGACGTCACGGTGGTCTGCACCGACGGCGACCACCAGCTCGGGGGCGCCGACTGGGACGACCGGATCGTGACGTATCTGAGCGAGTGCTTCGTGGCGGCCCACCCGGACGCCGGCGCCGCCGACAGCGAGACGTTCCTGCAGGGGCTGGGCCTGATCGCCGAGGATCTCAAGAAGTCGTTGTCGAGCCGGGCGGCCAAGCGGCAGCTGGTCCAGTACGGCGGGGCCAAGCTCAACGTCGACCTGACCCGGGAGACGTTCGAGGAGCTCACCGCCGACCTGCTGAACCGGACGCTGGAGATCACCACTCGGACGCTGCGGGTGGCCGAGGAGCTGGGGGCCGGGCGGCCCGACACACTGCTGCTGGTGGGCGGTTCGACCAGCATGCCTGCCGTGGCGAGGAAGCTGCGGGACGCGCTGGGGCTCGAGCCGCTCGTGCACGATCCGCACCTCGCGGTGGCCAAGGGCGCCGCGATGTTCGCCCTGCACAAGACGATCCGGGTCCGGCTCGCCGACAGCGACGAGACGGTGGGCGTGAAGGCCACCGCCGAGGCGCTGGGCGTACCGGAGAAAACCGTGGGCGGGCTCGTCGCGAAGAAGGTCACGATCGTCGTTCCGCGAGCCTTCGGCGTCGGGGTCGTCGCGCGGGACACCGATCCCGAGGACGGCAAGATCGAGGTCCGGCACCTGCTGGAGGCGAACACCCCGCTGCCGTCCCCCAAGATCACTGAGCAGTTCTTCACCGCCGTCAGCGATCAGACCAGCATCCACATCACCATCTGGGAACAGGCCGGGGCCGAGGTCTCGCACCTGGTCGAGTACAACAAGCAGATCGGCGAGGGCCTGATCGAGCGGTTGCCGTTGCTGCCCAAGAAATCACCGATCGACATCACCTTCGCCATGGACGAGGCCGGCCTGCTGACGGTCGACGCCCGGGAGCTGAAGACCGGCCAGAAGATTCGTATCGAGGTGCGGATCGGCGGGCTCGACGACCGGCGGGTCAAGCAGGCCCGCGACGCGGTGACCCGGCTGGCCTGAGCGCGACAGCCGCCGGAACCGCGAACACGCCATCGGTCACGCCGCCCGCGCGGCCCGTCCGAGCCCGAAGGGACGGCAGGCCAGCGGCACCGCGGCCGCCGCCGACCAGCGCGGGCTCATCTCCCGCAGCACCTGGTCGACCGACGGGCCCAGATACTTCGGCGTGCCGTCGGCGAACGGCCGCTCTCCCCTGACCTGACGGGTCCGCCGCAGCCACCAGGTGTCCCGCCACTGCCCGTCGGCCACGGTGGCCGCCGCCCCGCCCGCACCTCCGGCGGCGAGCAGCGCTGCTTGATCGTCGACGCTCGCGGCGATGCCGGCCGACCGTTCCAAGTGCTCGCGGGCCTCCTCCGCACGGCCCAGGAGGCGGCAGGCGCGGCCGAGGTCCCGGCTGTCGTGCATGATCGCCAGGCGGTCCTGCTGCGCCTCCGCGATGCCGATCGCCGCCCGCAGGCGGGTGACGGCGCCGGCCGGGTCGCCGGCCGCGCGGCACGCCCGGGCCAGCATCCGCAACGCGTCGGCGGTCAGCCCGGCCGGTGGGGTCTCGATCCGGGTCGCGCCGGCCAGTGCCTCGTCGAAGAGGGCGACGGCCGCCTCCAGATCACCTTGGTCGAGCCGTTGCTCACCGGCCGCGAGCAGCGCGACGACACGCAACGGGGTGTCGGGCACGGCGCCGGCCAGTTCGCCGGCCTCGATCCCGGCGACCTCGGCGGCCTCGTCGTCGCCGGTCATCAGGCGGCCGCGGCAGATGTGCAGCAGGCACCACGCCAGCGCGGGGGGCGCGTTGAGGGCCCGGTAGAACCCGGCGGCCCGCTCGAGGTCCTCGACCGCCTCGTCGTACTTCTCGTGATCGAGCTCGAGCCGGAAGCGACCCCGCTGCCGGCGCGCCTCGGCCACCAGATCGGCGTCCTGCTGCTCGTCCAGCAGGGACAGCACCCGGCTGTACCAGGCCTCGGCCATCCGCAGGTCGCCCCGGTCGCCGTAGAGCCGGCCGAGGTGCAGAAGGCCACCGGCCGCCGCTCGGACGTCCCCACCGGCCTTGGCCGCCTCCACCGCCTCGAGGAGAGCGTGGACGGCGTCGTCAGCGCGGCCGTCCTCCCTGGCGAGCAGTCCGAGAGCGGTCAAGCAGGCCACTCTCGACCGCTGGTTGCCGGCAGCGGCGGCGCGGCGCAGCGCCAGGTCGAACCAGCGGGCGGCGCCGGACGGATCGCCCCGGCGCGCGTCGATGCCGCCCTGCTGGATCGCGCTCGCCACCCAGACGGCGTCGTCGGTGTCCTCGGCGGCGGTCATCGCGCGGGCGAACAGCTCGCGCGCGTCCTCGAGGCGGCCCGCGCGCTCCGCCACCGAGCCGCGGAACAGGCTGGTCGCGGCGCGCAGCGACCGGGAACATAGCCGGTCGGCGATGGCGTCGGCCTCCGCGAAGTGCTCCTCCGCGAGGCCGCCCTCGCCGAGCTGGGCGACGACCCGGCCCATCTGCTGCTCGGCGATGGCGCACCGGACGGGATCCTCCAGCTCGTCGGCCATCTCGGCCAGCATCTCGTACATGTGCAGCGCGAACTCGTGGTCGCCGACCTCGAACAGCACGTCGCCGTAGTTCTGGGCGCACTGCGCCAGCAACGGGAGGTCGCCCAGGTCGCGGGCCGCCTCGAAGGCGTGCCACAGGTCCCGCGCCGCCAGGCCGGGCGCCCCGCGCATCAGCTGCACCGCGCCGGTCTGCAGGGCGGAGGTGGCCAGCAGGCGCACGCTGTCCAGCCCGAGAGCAGTGGATTCGCCGGCCGCCAGTTCGTGCTCGTCGGCCCGCTGCTGGTCGCCGACGGCCCGGGCCAGCCGGGCCAGGTCACGATCGGCCTCCGCGAGCTCGTTGGTTCCCGCCAGTTCCTCGGCGATGCGGAGCGCGCCGACACTCCAGCGCCAGGCCTCGTGGTCGCCGCGGGCCAGGGCCAGCGCGCCGATCTGCTGGTAGCTGGAAGCCAGGACGGTCAACGCCGCCGGCGTCCCGTTGACGCCGGGTTCCTGGCACCGGTGGGTGGCCGACAGGTACAGGTCGCGGGCGGTGTCGGGGTTCCCGCGCAGCTGGGCCAGCGCGCCGAGCTCCCGCAGGGCGGCCGCCTCGGCCACGGGATCGCCGTGGGTCTCGGCCAGCCGGCGGCACAGTCCGAGATTCCACTCGGCGTCGGCGTAGTCGCCCAGGCGCAGCGAGATCACGCCCAGCTGATGGCGGAAGAACCAGGCCTCCGGCTGCTCGTCGCGGAGCAGGCTCACGGTGTCGAGGCACACCCGCTGTTCCTGGCGCAGCTCGCTGCGGGCGTCGAGGGCCACACAGAGCTCGGCCGCGACCCCGACCGCCTGATCGACGTCGCCGGCCGCGACGCAGTGGTGATGCGCCTCCTCGAGGTCGCTGTAGTCGTACGCCGGATCCCGGCTGTTCAACCGCGCCCACCAACGGCGGTGGTCGGCGGCCCGGCGATGAGCCCGGAGCACCTCCTCCGGTGCGGCCGCGGCCAGCGACGACGCCGTCCAGCGGTGGACCACCCACCGCGGCTCGCCGTCGTCGGCGGGCGCCGGGGTCAGCAGGCCGAGCCGGGTCAGTTCGGCGCACGCGGCGTCCAGCCAGGGAACGTCCGCGGGAAGGGTCTGGGCGGCCAGGTCCCGGTTCAACCGGGCGTATTCCGCCGACGACATCGGGAGGTCGTCCAGAGTGGTGCCCGGGTCCTCCGCGCAGGCTCGGGCGAGCCGGTCGTAGTGCTTCCGAAGCCGGTCCACGCGTTCCGGAAGCACCGCGGCCGGCTCGGTCACCACCCACTGCAGGGCCGCCCGCGTCACCGGCACACGATGGACCGAGGACGCCACCAGCAGGCCGCGGGCCTCGGGGAAGGTGGCGCCGAGCTGTTCCAGGATGTCGTCCAGCAGGACCTCGGCCGAGGCCTCGGCGATCGCCTCCGCGGTGGCCACGTCGACGTCGCCGGCCGCGGTGCGCATCCAGCCCTGCACGTCGGACACCCCGCGCCGGCGCAGGCCACGCTCCAACCGGTCGGCAACCCGATCGAACGGCCGGGATCCGTCCCGGGCGCCACCGGGAAGCCGTTCCGGGCCGCCCGCGCCGCTGCTGAGCACGGCGTCCAGGTATTCCAGGGAACGCGGGTGCCCACCGAGGTCCCGGTACGCGCGGGCGCGCTGCTCGTCGTCCAGGGTGTAGACCGCAGGCAGCCGCCACATCAGCTTCTCGGTCTCCGCACGGCTCAACGGCCCGAGGTGGTGGGTGATCAGCTTGGGGTGGGTCAGGACATCGGCGTGCCGGGCGGTGACGAGCAACCGGGCGCCCCGTCCGATCCGCAGCCAGGCGGTCAGGAAGTCGCGGACGTCGGCGTCGAGAACCGGGTGGATGCCGGGAGCCGTGCTCGCCGGGTCGCCGAGCGGGTCGTCGACGACGAGCAGCACGTCCACACCCTGTTCGACGACCTCGTCCCGGAGCATTTCGAGCCGCAGATCCCAGCCGTCCTCGGCGTCGGTCAGCCGCCGGTGAAGCCGCTTCGAACCCTCGGCGTCCGGGAACTCTGCCACGCGCAGCCGGTTCGCGATCGCCATCATGATCTCGTCGGTCGTGCAGCGGCCGTGCAGGCTCGCCACGACGGTGTCGCTGCTGCTCGCGGCCATCCGGGCGGCCTGCGCCGCGAGGCTGCTCTTGCCCACGCCGCCGATGCCGTGGATCAGCACGCCGTGGCCGGCGGCACGGCCCCTCAGGACGCCCAGCAGCCTGCGCAGGTCGGCGCGGCGGCCGACGAACTCGCCGTCGTCGAGGTGGGCGATCCCCGCGGCGACCCGCGCGGGCGGCACCCGCTCCGGCACCGATCCCCGCGTACGCGGGTCGTAGAGGGCGGTTTCCCGCACGCGGCTGAACATCGTCGCCGTGGGCCATTCCGGCAGCTGCCGGATGCGGTCGCGGGCGGGCCGGGCCGCGCGCGTGTGCTCGAGTTCCCGGCGCGCGTCGGACAGCACCGCGAGCGGGTCGGCCGGCTCCCCCGCCCGGGAAAGGCGGCCGTACACCGTGGAGAGCAGTTCGGTGGCGTAGATGTCGGTGACGGCGGCCGTCATGGCCACGACCGTCGGCACGCCGTGTTCGAGCAGGGTGTGGGCCAGGCCGGGCAACGCGTCCGCGCCGGCGGTGTGGCATCCGGCGAGCACGATCATCGGGACGCCGCGATCCGGCAGCACCAGTTCGCGGGCGAGCCGGACGGCGTCGACCTCGTCGGGCCCGCCGTCGGGGGTCTCCATGAGCAGCACGCCGGGTGCGGCGTGGCACGAGATGTGCAGGATGTGGAAGCGCTCCTCGTGCAGCGCCTCCCGGATGGCCCCGACCGACCCCCAGTTCAGGACGCGGACGTGGGCGCCGCCGCGCCGGGCGTTGTCGACCCGGCGCAGGATGGTGCTCAGCTCGTGCTCGTAGTCGAGCAGGTCCTGGTGCCCGCCGTCGGGACTCGCCACGACGGCCAGGATGCTCAGCGGCCCCGGGATGTCGGGTTGCGCGGTGGCGCCCAGATCCCATCCGCGGAAGAGCCGCACCTGAGGCCGCAGGGCCAGCGGGACGGCATCGCCGGGCAGGATCGTCGTCTCCCAGGGCAGCTCCTCGATCTCGGTCTCGAGGCAGATCCGGACCGCCTGGTTGCGGGTGGCCGCTCCGGCCAGCAGGTCGACCAGCGAGTCGGCGACCGGGCCGGGCAGGAAACGCTGCCCGAGTTCCCGGCCGACGGTGCGGATGGCCTGCTCGGCGCGGCTCCGGCGCAGCCGGTCCCGTTCGGCGCGGCCGGCCACGTGCTGCACGACCGCCGTGAGCCCATCGTGGGCCGCGCTCACCCTTTCCCCGTACGGGGGCACGAGAACCGTCTCGTTCGAGCCGATCACGAGGCGGATGTCGACGGGTGTTTCCGAGGTCCGGTCGAATTCCGGCGCGGCCACGCTCCGCCGCGCCACCGGTTCGCCGCGCAAGGCTCTGGCCAGGGCGTCGTACCGCAGGTCGTGATCCGCGCGGGTGCCCGCCCGGGTGAAGTCGATCCGCTCGCGCCCGCTCAGCGACGGCGGCACCGCGGCCCCGTCGAAGACCACCGGAACGACCGTCAGTTTCCCCAGGTCGGCGAGTTCGGTCAGGGCCGGGTACTCCCGGATGCGGCCGCCGTCGCCGGAGATCAGGACGACCGCCGCGCCGCACTCCTCGATCGTCTCGTCCAGCCGGTCCACCGTTGTCTGCCCGGGTTGCACGTCCCAGGCCCGCAGAAAAACCCGGAGCCCACGATCCTGCAGCTCCACGCCCAGCCCGGCCGCCAGGGCGGCGTCGCCGGCCGCGTGAGCCACGTAGATCAACACATCATCCGCCATTGATCGATCCGCTCCGAGCCAATTGCCCGGTCCATTGTTCGGGCTCCCCAGCCGGAATGGCAGGCATGTCCGGCCAGCGTTTGACCGCCGCTTTCCGGATGGCTTCCGAAAAGTTGCCGAAGTTAGCGTGGGCCCACCTGGACATCCGCATTCCTCCCCATCCGAAAGGGGCGCCGAGTGTCCGATTCGGACAATGACCGGTCCGCCGGCGGCGACGCCATCGCCGGCGCGCTGGCCTCGATCGACGAAGGCTTGCAGGCCTTCCATCAGCGCTCGGCCCGTCGCGAGGCGGTGATCGACCGGCTCCACGAGGAGAACCAGGTGCTGCGGGCGGGTCTCGCGCGTACGGTTCTCCAACCCGTGCTGACCGACCTCGCCAAGCTCTACGACGGCCTCGCCCAGCAGGCCGAGCGCCTGGCCGGCGAGCCCGGACGGGACGCCGACCAGCAGTTGTGGGCCGGGTTCGCCGACGATGTCGCGATGGCCCTCGCCCGGTACGGCGTGGACGTCGTCACGGCCGAGCCGGGTGAGCCGTACGAGCGGGGCCGGCACGTCGTGGTGGGTTTCGTCGACAACCCCGATCCGGCCGCCGGCGGGACGGTCGCCCGCACGCTCACCGCCGGGCTGGTCGATCAGGAGACCGGCGCGATCCGCCGGCCGATGCGGGTGCGATTGTTCCGGGAGCCGGCCGCCGTGCTGAGCACGGGAACGGCGGGCTGACCATTATGGCGATCTTCGGAATTGACCTGGGAACGACCTACTCCTGTATCGCGCAGATCGACGACACCGGCCGCCCAGTGGTGATCAAGAATGCGATCGGCGAGGATTCGACGCCGTCGGTGGTCTTCTTCGAAACGCCGGAAAACGTGGTCGTCGGCCGGGAGGCCAAGAACTCGGCGCGCATCTATCCCGATCTGGTCGTGTCCCTGATCAAGCGCCGGATGGGCGAGGACCACGCCGAGCTGGAATTCCACGGCGTCGTGCAGACCCCGGTGTCGATCTCGGCGTTCATCCTGCAGGAGCTCGCCCGTGCCGCCCAGCAGATCGGCCACGTCCCGGTCCGCGACGTCGTGATCACCGTGCCCGCCTACTTCGGGGTGAAGGAACGCGAGGCGACCCGGGCCGCCGGGGACGTGGCCGGCCTCAACGTCCTGAACGTGGTGCCCGAGCCGGTCGCGGCGGCCCTGCACTACGACGCGTTCGGCGCGGCGGGCGGCGAGCGCACGATCCTCGTCTACGACCTCGGCGGCGGCACCTTCGACACCACCGTCATCAAGATCTCCGACCGGGAGGTCACGGTCGTCTGCACCGACGGCGACCACCACCTCGGGGGCGCCGACTGGGACGAGCGGATCGCCGACCTGCTGCTCCAGCGCTTCCTCAAGGATCACCCCGACTCCGACGCGGGCGACAGCGACGAGTTCCTGCAGGAGCTCGCGGTGGCCGCCGAGGACGTCAAACGCGCGCTGAGCAGCCTCGAGAGCCGCCGGCAGAACATGCGGTGGAACGGCGCCAGCAGCCGGCTCGAACTGAGCCGCCAGGAGTTCGAGAACGCCACCGCCGACCTGCTGGAACGAACCCACGACATCACCCTCCGGACGGTCACGACGGCCCGCGAGAAGGGGGTCGAGCGGTTCGACGACGTGCTGCTGGTCGGCGGGTCGACCCGGATGCCGGCGGTGGCCGGGATGTTGCGGTCCCGCTTCGGGTTCGAGCCCAAGCTCCACGATCCCGACCTGGCCGTCGCCAAGGGCGCCGCGCTCTTCGCGCTCATCGAGTCGGTGCGGATCGCCCTGCCCGGCTCGGCGGCCGACGGGGAAGCCACCCCGGCCGTGCTCGCCGAGGCGGCCGCGGATCTGGGGATCGATGTGGACAGCATGAAACAGCTGGCGGGCAAGCGGGTGACCGCGGTGGTGCCGCGGGCCTTCGGCGTCAAGGTGCTCGCTCGCGACGACACGGACGCCGATCCCGACGGTTTCATCGTCGACCACCTGCTCCGGGCGAACAGCCCCCTGCCGGCCGAGCCTCCCGCTCAGACCTACGGCACCGCGTACGAGGGCATGGTCGGCATCACGCTGGAGATCTGGGAGCAGGCCGGGGCCGCCGAATCGGCGCGGCTCACGGACAACGCCAAGATCGGCGAGGGCCGGATCGAGAACCTGCCCCCGATGCCGGCGAACTCCCCGGTCGAGGTGACCTTCGCGATGGACGAGATGGGAACCCTGCGCGTCCACGCGGTCGAACGGCGCACCGACAAGGAGCTCCTCATGGAACTGGCGATCAGCGGCCTCAGCCAGGACAGCCTCGACGAGGCCCGATCCGCCGTGGCGAAGTACGCCGTGGGCGCTTGACCGGGAACCTGTCGTGGGCGCCGAGTGGGAAGAGGAATACAAGGTCAGGGTGCTCGATCCGGCCCGGCAGGCCGGGAACGAGCCGCCGCAGGACTTGTTCACGCGGTACGGGCTCACGGGCGCCCACCAGACCCCGGAACGGTTCGACGACCGCGTCCAGGAGGTCGTCCGGTACTGGAACCGGCTGCTCAACACCCGCGTGTACAAACCACTGGCGAACGCGTTGCTCACCGCGCACCAGGAACTGCGGAAGGCGGAAGCGCTCAGCCCGGCCGAGTTCACCCGCCGGCGTGACGAGGCCCGCGCCAAGGCGGCCGAGCGGCTGGCCGGGTGGATCGCCACGGTGGCGGCGGGCGTGCCGTACGTGACCCGCGGCGCGCTGGCCCACTTCGTCCGGCTCGGCGGCGGAATCCTCACCGAGAAGGAGGTCCGTAAGGCGCTCGCCGACGGTGGCGTCAAGCTGATCGATCCCGAGTGGGACCTCCCCTCCCAGGCCCCCGTGCCGGCCGCCGGGGCGGTGCCGCGCAACCTCCGCGTCCTCGGGCTGCGCCTTTCCCCGCAGGTGGTCTTCGCGGCCGAGGCGCTCGACGGCGGGTTCCGGATCAAGGACGGCTTCCGGCTCACCGGCGGCGACGGCGGCCGGCTCACCGCCGAACTCCTCCACCAGGCGAAGCAGGAACAGGCGAAACGTCCGCACGACACCCGCAAGACGGCCACCGAGACGGTCCTGACCACGATGCTGACCGCGTACGCGACCGGGGACCTCGATCGCCTGGTGCGGTGGGAGGCGGCCGAGATCGTACGGTCGGCGCTGGCCAACGGCCTGCCACCGACGCTCGCCGCCGACGCCCTGAACGAGCTCGGGCTGGACCGGGGTGAGGCGCTCGAACTCGCCGTCACCGTCGCCGCCGCCGGACCCGGCCGGACAACCGGCCCACCGGACGACGTCAACGCCGTCATCGCCGCCGAACTGGTGGCCGGGCGTCTGCGCGCGGCCCAGGCCGAGCTCGCCACCGCGCCCGAGAAGGCGGTCGACAAGGAGGTCCGCGACCGCGTCGACCGGGCGGCGGCCGCCGTCGACGAGTTCGCCGGGAAAGCCGGTGAGGCCGAGCGGGAGGGCCGGACCGAGGACGCCGCCTGGTTGCTCGCCGAGGCCATCCGGTTGGCGGCTGACGATGCGGGCCTGGTCGCGCACCTGGCTCGCTTCCCGCCGCCGGAGCCGGCCGAGGTGGTGGCCGGTCCGGGGCCCGGCCGGGTCACCCTGCGCTGGCAACCGAGCAGGACCCGGACCGGCGAGGTCTCCTACCGCGTCGTGCGTCGCGACGGCCTCCCGGCGATGTCGCCCGAGGACGGGGATCCGGTCATCGAGACCACCGCCACCAGCGCCTCCGACACCGCTCCCCCGGTGGCCCGGCCGGTCGTCTACACCGTCTTCGCCGTGCGGGGCGATGCCGTGTCGCGCGGGGCCGCAGCCGGCCCGGTCGTCCTGCTGCCGCCGGTCACCGGCCTGACCCTCACCGGCGACGGACATGCCGTCACCGGCTCCTGGCTCGTCGACCCGGCCGCCGTCCAGGTCACGGTCACGTGTACCCGGCTCGACGGGGACGGCCCGCCGCGGCCCGTCGCCACCCGGCCCGGCGCGGCCACCGGGTTCGTCGATCCGGAGGCCGAACTCGGCGTGGCGTACAGCTATCGGGTCACCGTCCACTATCACGGACCGGACGGCGAGCGGCTCGAGTCGGAGGCCGTCGCCGGTCACATCGTCGCCGACCACCCGCCGGCCGCCGTGCCCGACCTGAGCGCCGAGGTGGCGCCGGGCGACCGCGCACCGCACCTCGCGCTCAGCTGGACAGCGCCGCGGGGCGGGCGGGTCGAGATCCGGCGCGCCACGACCGCGCCGGCCTGGAACGAAGGCGACACCGTCCCGGCCGCCGAGGCCGACGGACACGGCGAGGTCATCGCCACCGCGGCCGGGCCGGACACCACCGGCCGCTGCGTGGCCAACGCGCCCGCCGGGCAGGGCCGGTTCTTCCTCACGGCCGTCACCCGTGGTCCCGGCATCGCCGTCATCGGGAACACCGTCGCCCTGGAACTGACCGCGCCGGTGAGCGGCCTGCGGCTGCGCCGCCGGGGCGCCGACGTCCACGTGTCCTGGATCTGGCCCGAGGACGCATACGAGGCCCGGGTCGAGTGGTCCACGAACGAGACGGCCGGCAATCGCACCTACGGCCGCCGCGAAGTGCGGGACAGCGGCGGCGTCCTGCTTCCGCTCGGGCTCGGCGCCGTCTCGATCTCGGTCCGTACGGTGGTCCGCGAACGCCACGCCGAGCTGCTGTCGGTTCCGGTCGCAGCCGAGCTGCCCGGCCGGTCACCGCGGGTGCTCTGGTGGCTCGAGCGCACCCGGATGCCCCGCCCGCGGCGGACCCTGCTGCTCAGCACCGACCAGCCCTGCCAGATCCCGGAGCTGGAACTCACCCTCGGTGAGAAGGGCGGCGACGGACGGCCCGAACCGGAGGTGCTGATCCGGCTCCCCGGGCGCTGGCTGCCTGCCGACCGGCTCAGCGCCGTCGACGTCACCTCCGCCGTGCCGGGCCCGCTCGTGCCGTCGGTGCGCTGCGACTTCGCCGAACCGCCCCCGCCGCCCGGCATCAGCCTGGCTCAGCGCCGAAAGTGAGAGGAGACCGGAGCATGGCCGCCCGGCTGCACTGCCCGTACTGCTACCTCCCCCTGCGCCTGTCACAGGTCGAGTTCCGATGCGCCGGACGGGTCGGCGACAACGGCCGCCGCTGCGAGGCCTCCATCGACTCGCTGCTGGCCGCGCACACCGGCGACAACACCCCGCGCCACCCCGCTTTCCAGGCCGACGGCAGCAAGCGGTCGGCCGTGCACCCGGACTGCCGGGTGCGGACGTACCTGCGGATCTGCGGCCACTGCCACAGCCAGCTGCCGACCCATTTCGGCGAGGCCGACACCCGGCTCATCGCCCTGGTCGGGGCCAAGGAGAGCGGCAAGACGGTGTACATGACCGTCCTGCTGCACGAGCTCCAGCACCAGGTCGGCAACCAGTTCGGCCTCGCCGTGCTGGGCGCGGACGAGCACACGATGGAGCACTTCCGCACCGAGTACGAGGACACGCTCTATCAGGACGGACGGCTGCACCAGCAGACCCGTACCGCCGTGGGCGACCGGGGACGGCGGCCGTTCGTGTTCAGCGTCTCCCGGGTACGCCGGCGCCGCATCGGCCGTGAGGTCGTCGATCGCAGCCTGTTCTCGTTCTTCGACACCGCCGGCGAGGACCTGCGCTCGGCCGAGAGCGTCGAACGGCACGTCCGCTATCTGAGCGCCGCCGACGGCATCGTCCTGCTGCTAGACCCGCTGCAGATGCGCGGCGCCCGGCCGCTGGCCGACCCGGGCACGCTGCTGCCCGAGCAGGGAGCGCCGCAGGACGACCCGGCGAACGTCCTGTCCCGGATCACGAACCTGCTGCACGACGCGCTCGGCACCCCCAAGGGCAAGCGGATCAAGCGGCCGATCGCGGTCGCCTTCACCAAGATGGACGCGCTCGACGGCACTTTGCCCGAGGACAGCGCGCTCCTGGCCAACTCGCCACGCGACTCCGGCGGGTTCGACCAGGGCGACAGTCTCGCCGTGCACGACGAGATCGGCGCGTTGCTGGACAAATGGCAGGGCGGCGGCATGCAGACGGTGCTCGAGCAGAACTACGACCACTACCGCTTCTTCGGCCTCTCCGCGCTGGGCGCCGGCCCGGTCAAGGACGAGCACGACGCGCAGCGCGTGTCCGGGTACGGGGTCCAGCCCCGCCGCGTTCAGGACCCGTTCCTCTGGCTGCTCAGCACGTTCGGCACCATCCCGACGAAGAAGGCGTAGGCCCGGCATGGCGTTCGGTCAGATGTACTACACCTCCTGCCGCCGGGGGCTGTCCGGCGCGCCGGGCTTCCAGTTCCACGCCGTGAGCCCGGGCCTCGGGCCGGACGTGCTGCGCGACGCCGAGGCGCTCACGTCGTACCAGCCACCCCGCGCGCTCACGCTCACGCCCAGCGCGGAGAACATCCGCCGGGCGCCGGTGAACCTGTGCTTCCGGCCAGGCCCCGTCGCCCTGTTGTCGAACGTCGTCTACGTCGGCACGGACTACTCCCGGCGCCCGGGCAACTATTTCGCGCACACTTTGGTCAGCCGGGACCCGGGGGCGGATCTGGGCCCGGTGCTGCCGATCGAGCTGTGGCGGGCGCCGTTCTGGGCCTGCGAGGAGATCGACGGAACCGAGTTGCCCGAGCTGGCGGGGCCGCCGCCGGCCGGCGCGATCGACCGGGCCGAGGTGGCCGCGTTCCTCAGCGGGCATCCGGGCGTACGGCATCTGCCGGCGCTGCTGACCGCGGCCGACGAGACCGTACGGACCCACCGGCGCAAGGTGGTCATCGTGGGCGCCGACTCCGACGAGGTGGCCCGGTGGATCGCCACGCTGAGCTACCTGCTGCCCCCGCCCACGGCCGCCCGGATGTCGTTCGCCACGTACGACGGTGACCCGCGCTACAGCCGGATGGACGTGATCGGCTCGACCGGGGACGCCGGCCTCGACCTCGGCGCCGACGAGCTCACCGCGTACCACCTGTTCGACTTCGCCGCCGACCGGGTCAGCGACGTCGCCGTGCACCCGCTGGCCCGAATCCTGGCCGAGCTCGAACCGGCCGTGTCGGACGCGGCGTGGTCGCGCGTCACCCGGATAGCGGCCGGCGACGAACAGTCCCTCGACGACTGGCTGCCGGTCGTCGCGGCCGCCCTGATGACCTGGCCCAGCGGGCCGGAGAGCGCGCGTGACGAACCGGCCGCGGTGGCCGCCTGGCTGGCCCGGCACGGGGAACGGCTGGAACCCGGCACGGTCCGGGAGGTCGGGCGGGCCGTGCTGGCGCTGCTCGCATCCGAGAACGGCGAGGACTGCCTGCGCGCCCTGCACGATCTCGGCGCCGCCGCAACCGGCTGCGGATCGGCCGAACTGCTGGAGGCGGCCGAGGTCAGGACGGTCGACGTCGTCGCGGCGACCGTTCGCGCGGACGGCCTGACCAGCGCGCCGGAGCTGAGCCTGACGTCCGCCCGCGCGCGGGCCCGGGCCGAGCAGTGGCTGGCGGCCGACCTGCCGGGCCTGCCCGCCACGGTGATCGGGACCCTGGCCGGGTGGGCCGGCTCGGCCGGGCTGTCCCTGGACGAGGAGGCCCTGGAACGGGCGGGCGAGCGGATCGTCGGCCCGGCGGTGCTGCACGCCCCCGGTGACGGCCCGCTCCGCGACGCGCTGGCCCGGAACGCTCCGCTGCGCACCGGCGTCGCCCGGTATCTGGAGTCCGTCGGACCCGACGAGCTCGACCGCATCGTGAGGGCTCTCGGGGAAGGGCTGGCCGAGCTGCTCGGCCCGCAGATGAGCTCGGCCGGGCCGTGGACGCGCCGGGCCGCCGTGGTGGCCGAGGTCCGGGCCGGCCGGCGCGACCCGGTCGACGGGCTGGCGGCTGTGCTCGACACCGCCGAGGGGCCGGGCGAGGCGTTGCTCGGCCTGCTCTTCGGCGACCGGCCGTGGACGCTCGATCAAGCACGCCGGATCCTGGCTCTGCTCGGCAAGGAGGGCACGGAGGCCCCGGCCGTGGCGCGGCGGATCGAGGACACCGTTCTCGCCGAGGGGGACGAGGAGGGCGTCGAGGCGTACGCCCGGTTCTGTCTCGGTTTGCGGCCGACCGGCCTCTACCCGCGCCTCGGCGGGCCCGCCCGGACCCGGATCGACCTCATGGCGGAGCTGTCTGGCTGGATCGACCGTCTGGCCGAGGCACGCAAGGAGCACAGCGGCCCGCTCACCGAGTTCCGCAAGTGGACGGCGAAGCACGACGCCGCGGAGCAGCGCCTGATCGAGGCGGTGCTGGCCGCCCGCTTCGACGACTTCTACGCCTCGGTCCGGGCCCGGCTGCTGGTCGACCTGCCGGGGGTGCGTCACTCGTACTGCGCCGGGCTGTCGAAGTCGCTGAGCCGCCGGACGATCGACTTCGAGATCGCCGCGACCGCGTTGCTGACGCTGGCCGCGGTGGCCCGGATGAACCCGGCGCCCCCGGTCCGGGCCGCGGTCGCCGAACTGGACGCCGTGCTGCGGCGCAGCGTCGGGCGCTGGAACGGGCGCACCCAGCAGCGGCTGCTCGAGGTGCTCGCGCTGGACGCCCGGCCCGCCAGCGTCACGTGGATAGACCGCTGGATGCGGCAGCAGCCACCCGGGATCCTCGGCCGCATGCGCGGTCTGTTCGGGGCAGGACGAGGCGCGGACGAGAGCGCCGGAGCGGGACGGCGGGGTCTCTGATGGCAGCGAGCGGACGCAACCCGGGTCACTACACCTACTACACGTACACACCGCCGCCCCGCGACACCGCCAAGTACTGGCGCCTCGGCTTCTGGGTGGTCGCCTTCCCCGTCATCGTCGGTTTCGGAACGGTGCTCCAGGCGGGGAAGTCCGTCATGGCGTACACGAGGGGGGTTGCCGCGGCGCTCGGCATCGGCAAGGACGCCCAGGAGCTGTCGCCGCCGGTGCCCGCGTACGAATGGGACGGCCGCCGGGAACCCGCCTACGTGCAGTACCTGTTCGGCCAGGCCTGGCGCGACGTCCGGCACACCATCGCGGTGGCGCTGCGCCGGCAACAGGAGAGCTTCAAGGCCGAGGGCGGGCGCGTCCTCAAACGACACGTCCACCCGCCGGAGGACGACGCGGCGGACAAGCGCAACCCCGTCCTCGGTGTCGCCCAGCTGGTATCGATCGGCCTGGGCGCGCTGGTGGCCGGGCTCCTGCTGCTGGTGGCCCTGGCCGCGCAGGCGGTCGTGCTGGGCCTGTTCTGGGCCGGCGCCATCGCCTTCCTGTACGCCCTGCGCCTCGCCGACTCGGGCGTGCTCTACGTACGCCGCATCCGCCGGATCACCTGCCCCAACCAGCAGTGCCACGAACGGGTGCCGTACCCGAGCTACAAGTGCCCCGGCTGCGATGTCCTCCACCACGACGTACGCCCCGGCAAGTACGGGATGATCCACCGGACCTGCCGCTGCGGCCGCCACATGCCCACGCTGCTCATGCTGGGCAGCCACCGGATGAAGGCGGTGTGCCCGCACTGCCTGAAGGAGCTCGAGGAGGGCGCCGGGCGTACGCGTGAACTGATCCTTCCCGTCTTCGGCTCGCCCCAGGCGGGCAAGACCCAGCTGCTCGCCGCGGTCGCCCTGGCCACCGTTTCCCTGCTGGACCGGGCCCGGGGGCAGGCCGAGCCGGTCGACGACTACAGCCGCACCTGGATGCGGACCGTGACGGACCTGCGGGCGCGCGGGGGCAGCGTCACCAAGACCACGAAGGCCAGCCAGCACGCGGTCTCCCTCCGGCTCTCGAGGAACGGCAGCCGGGTGGTGCTCAAGATGTTCGACGCCGCCGGCGAGACGTTCCAGAGCGCCGAGGGCATCCGTGACCTGGTCTATCTGCGCGGCGGGGGCACCTTGCTGTTCGTGCTGGACCCGCTGTCGGTGCCGGCGCTCTGGAAGGGGCTGGACGAGGACCGCCGCAGCCGGCTGGAACCCCTGCGGGCGGTCAGCGAGCCGCTCAAGGTCCTCGAGGAGACCGTCCAGACGCTGCACCAGATCGACATCGACACCCACAAGTTCCGGCTCGCCGTGGCGGTCAGCAAGTCGGACCTGGTGGCGCCCGAGCTCGCCGCGGCACACGTCGGCGACGACCGATCCATCCGCGAGTGGCTGGCCGGACCGCTCGACCAGGGACTGCTGGTCCGGTCGGTGGAGCACGAGTTCGGGACCGCGAGGTTCTTCCTCACCACGGCCACGCTCGCCGATCGCACCGTGCACGCAAGCGTCGAGACCCTGGCCACCTGGGTCCTCGACGGTGAGGGGATGAGGGTCTGATGGACGTCTATCGGCGATGGCGGCGGGGCCTGTTCGGCACCTGGCTGGCGCTCGGGGTGCTGGCGGTGCTGACGGCCGGGATCCTGCTGGTCTGGGTGACGACACCGTGACCCCGCCCCGGTGGGATGCGACGGAGGCTTTGACCGTCCTGACGGACATGTCGACGTGGACGCTGCCGCCGGACAGGTGGGAACTGGTCACCGAGATCCTCGACGAGTTCCTGGAGGCCTGCCACGGCCAGGACACCGAGGCGTGCGAGGCGGCGGTGGCCGATCTCAGCCCGCACGGTCCGGTGCGGGTCACGCGGATCGGCGCGGCGCCACCGACCGGCATCCCCCAGCCCGTCCTGGACAGACGTAACGTCCTGGTGCACGCCTTGTCCGGCAGGCCGGCCGTGCCGCCGGAAACGCTCAGCGCACCAGCAGGGGAAGCACCGCGCGGACCTGAGCGGCCAGACCGTCGAGAACAGCCTCACCGGTGATGGTGTAGGCCAGCAGCGCCTGGTGGAACAGGCCGTCGAGCATGGCGTAGGCGGCCGCCGGGGTCACCGCGGGCCGGGCGTCACCCAGGGTGGCGTAACGGTCGATCACCCGCCAGATCATGGCTTCCAGGGTGGCGTCGATCTCGGTGATCGCCTCGCGCAGGGACTCCTCGAACATGCTCTGGGTGCGCAGGTCGTACCAGAGGCGATGCATCGGGGCCTCGTCGCGGATGGTCTGGGCGAGCTTGGCCGCGAAGGCCTCGACCAGCTCGCCGGGGGTGGTGGACTCGGCGACCACGGCGTCGTAGCGGGTCACGCAGCGGGCCTTGTAGTGGCGGACGCTGTAGATGACCAGCTCGGTCTTGTCGGAGAAGTAGTAGTGGACCACCCCGTGGCTGAACGGGGAGTTGCCGGCGATCTCGCGCAGGCTGGCGCGCGCATATCCCAGCTCGCCGAGGGTCAGCAGCGCGGACTCGGCCAGCTCGTCGCGGCGGCGGTCGAACTTGTCGGCCGGGCGGGACCTCGCAGGGGGCACGAGGTCATCCTACGGCTTGACGCTCGTCCAAAGTTTTCTTGACAACTGTCAAAGACAGGCATGTGATGTAGGTCTCTCGGAAGCGAGCGGAAAAGGGGCCCCCATGACACCGATCGATCTCACCGGCCGGCGCGCGCTGGTCACCGGCGGCGCACAAGGCCTGGGCGAAGGCATGGCCCGCGCCCTGGTCGCCGCGGGAGCGCACGTCGTCGTCGCCGACCTGCAGGACGAGCTCGGCCCCAAGGTCGCCGAATCGCTGGGCGACGGGAACGGGTTCGTGCACCTCGACGTCACCGACGACGACAACTGGGCGGCCGCCGTCGAGCAGGCGACCGGGATCCTGGGCGGGCTCGACATCGTCGTCAACAACGCCGGCGTCGAGATCACCAGCCTGATCGTCGACCTCGACCCGGCCGCCGTCCGCAAACAGCTCGAGGTCAACCTGCTCGGCACGGCGCTCGGCATCAAGCACGCCTTCCGGGCCATGCGCGCCCAGCGGAGCGGCGTGGTAGTCAACGTCGCCTCGGTCGCCGCGACCATCGCCTTCCCCGGCATCGCCGTCTACTCGGCCACCAAGTCCGGCGTCGACCGCCTCACCCGGGTGGCCGCCATGGAATCCGGAAAGCTGGGTTACGGCGTACGGGTCAATTGCATTTATCCCGGTCTGGTCCCGACGGCCATGGGCGCGGGGCTGGCCAACGACGTGGCGCGGCTCGGACTGTTCGGCTCCCCTGAGGAAGCGGTCGGCGCGGTTGTCGACCTGACCCCGAGCGGGCGGCTGGGCGAGGTCGGCGACATGGCCGACGCGGTGGTGTTCCTGGCCTCCGACGCGGCACGGTTCATCAACGGCGTGGGCCTGCCCGTCGACGGCGGAATGGGGATGTGACATGGCCGCCAAACCCGTCGTCGTCTACGGCGCCTCCGGCTACACCGGCAGACTGATCTGCGAATACCTGCGCGAGTACAACGTCCCGTTCGTGGCCGCCGGTCGCGACGCGGCCAAGCTCAAGCAGTCGATGCACGAGAACGTGGCCGGCATCGAGACCGCCGACTACGAGGTGGTCGAGGTCGGCCACGACACCAAGGCGCTGGCCGAGCTGTTCGCCGGGTCGTCGGTGGTGTGCAACACGGTCGGGCCGTTCAGCGTCTACGGGCCCGAGGTCGCCGAGGCGTGCCTGGCCGCGGGCACGCACTACCTCGACACCACCGGTGAGCAGGACTGGATGATCACCTGCGACGAGAAGTACGGCGCCGACTTCGCCGCGGCCGGTCTGCTGCTCGCGCCGGGCATCGCGCAGATGTACACCACCGGCGAGATCGCGGCCGAGCTGTGCCTGGAGAAGCCGGGACTGGACACGCTGGACATCGCGGTGTTCTGGGGCGGCAGCCCGACGATCGCGTCCACGCTGACGATCCTGGTCAACGCGGCCACCTCGGGCGCCCACCGGCTCGAACAGAACCGGTACGAGGCCTGGGATCCCGACGCCGGGCTGTATCAGCTGGTGCTGCCCGGTCAGCACGAGCTCGCGCTGGCGCTGCCGTGGGGCGGCACGTCGCACCCGGTCTGGTACCGCCGCGATCCGCGGGTCGCCAACGTCAAGGTGCTCGGCGGCGTGTTCAACCGGGCGCTGATGAACGGCGTGCCGCAGATCGTCGCCGCGGCCGTGGAAGCGACCAAGGACATGCGGCCCGAGGAGCGGTACGCGGCCCTGACCGCCACCGCCGCGCAGGTCATGAACGTGATGCCGCCGCGCGAGAACCCCCGGCTCAACAAGTCGGTCGACTCGGTGCACGCCTCCGGGCCGCTCGGCCGCGCGCACTGCGTCATCTACGGCAACTCCAACTACAAGCAGACCGGCCTGATGCAGGCGTACGCGGCCTATCACCTGCTGCAGCAGCCGCCGCGCCGGGTCGGGTTCGCCTCCGGCTGCCAGGCGTTCGGGCACCGGGAACTGCTCGGGGTGCTGGAGAGCTTCGGCCTGGTGCGCGAGCCGACGGTCACGGTGGAGCGCTGAGGGATGCGGCTCGTCGACTACCTCGACAAGGGGGCCTCGCTCGACCCGGACGCGCCCTGCTTCACCACGGAGGGACAGACCCGCACGTACGGGGAAGTGCAGGAGCTCAGCCGGCGGGTGGCGGCGGCGCTGGCGTCGCACGGCGTCGCCCCCGGCGACCGGGTGGCGGTGCTCTCCGGCAACGACCCGACCGCGTTCACGTGCGTGTTCGGGATCAGCCGGGCGGGCGCGGTGTGGTGCCCGATCAACCCGCGCAACGAGGCGTACGAGAACAAGGAGCTGCTCGACCTGTTCGGCTGCACCGTGCTGCTCTATCAGAAGGCGTTCGCGCCGCTGGTGGACCGGATCAGCGACGGGCTGCTCTGCCTCGAGGTGGACGGCCTGGAAGCCGGCGGCGTCGTCGACCGGCCGGCCGTGGACGACCTGGCCATGATCGTCGGGACCGGCGGCACCACCGGGCGGCCCAAGGGCGTCGAGCTGACCGGGGCCAACCTGGAGGCGATGACAGCGATCACGCTGATGAGCTACCCGTGGCCGGACAGGCCGGTCTATCTGGCGCTGGCCCCGCTCACCCACGCCGCTGGGGTGCTGTGCTTCCCCGTGCTGGCCAAGGGCGGCGAGATCGTCATCATGCGCAAACCCGACGTCGGCGAGTTCGTCGCGCTCATCGGCGAGCATCGGGTGACGCACACCTTCCTGCCGCCCACGCTCATCTACATGGTTCTCGCGCACCCGGCGCTGGACGACGCCGACCTGTCGTCCCTGCGATGCTTCTGGTACGGGGCGGCGCCGATGTCAGCGGCCCGGCTCGAGGAGGCGCTGCGCCGGATCGGCCCGATGGCGCAGCTGTTCGGGCAGACCGAGGCCCCGATGATGATCTCGACCATGGCGCCGGCCGACCATTACGGGCCGGACGGCAGCGTGGCGGTGTCCCGGCTCTCCTCCGCCGGACGCCCGTCACCGCTGGTCACCGTCGCCATCATGGGCCCGGACGGCGAGCTGCTGCCCCGGGGCGCCACCGGCGAGATCGTGTGCCGGGGTTCGCTGGTGATGCGGGGCTACCACCGCGACCCGGACGCCACCGCGGCCGCGTCGGCCCACGGCTGGCACCACACCGGCGACATCGGCTACCTCGACGACGAGAACTACCTGTTCATCGTCGACCGCGCCAAGGACATGGTCATCACCGGAGGCTTCAACGTGTACTCGACCGAGGTGGAGCAGGCCCTGATGCAGCACCCGGCCGTGCAGGACTGCGCGGTGATCGGCCTGCCCGACGACAAGTGGGGCGAACGGGTGACGGCCGTCCTGCAACTCCGCCCGGGCGCGACGGTGGACAAGGCCGAGGTGGCCGCGTTCGTCAAGGAACGCCTGGGCAGCGTGAAGACGCCCAAGCAGATCGAGATCTGGGAGGAACTGCCCCGCTCGAAGGTCGGCAAGGTGCTCAAAGCCGACCTCCGCTTCCGCCTCGGCGGCGCCGATCAGCTGTAGTAGCCGTCGTTGTCGCAGGTTCGGCGCTCCCGGACGCAGTTCTTGGTCCGCTTGTTCATGGCGTCGGCGTCCCACATCACAAAGGCGTCGCCATGCATGGAGGAGGCGCTTTTGCCCTGCGGATCGGAGGACAGGTAATAACCCGCGCGCGTGCCCTTGACCCCGTACTGGATGTCGAAGGTGATGGCCGGGATGCGTACCGGATGCGTGGACGGGCAGCGCTTCTCATCCCCGTACGCGACGTGGTCCTTGTGGCTGGGGCTGTCGAGGTGCTTGCCGTCCCAGCAGTCCGGGAACTGCAGCATGAAATGCAGGGTGGCGGGCTTGCCACAGATGGGCCAGTTGCCGTTCGTGCTGCGGGCGACGCCGTCGAGGTCGCCGGGGCCGTAGAAGGCGCAATAGAACTGGCCTTGGGCGCCGCGCGGGGTGGGCACCTTCTTCTTGGCGTCGCCGGCGATCAGGCGCAGGCCGTTCGGCATCGGCATCACGTCCGACGAGTCCCGGCGCAGCGAACGGTAATAGACGCGGAAACCCGTGGTCTCGACCGGCGCCCCGGTCGCGTTGTCGTAAAGAGTCGGGACCCAGTACGCCGAATGGTCCTGCGCCGGTTTGCAGGTGCTCGCGGTGAACTTCATCAGGTCGCCGGCCGTGGTTCCCGCGTCGAGTCCCTTGTTGCCGTGGAACGAGTGCATGTGCGAGGCGCCCGGCAGCCCCGGAAACACAATCGGATCATCCGCGCGGCGGTGGCTGAATTCGCAGTCGGCCCGGAACTCCGGCAGATCCCCGACACCGGCCGGCACGGGGTCGACCTTGCGCGCCTGGTACGTGGCGACCTGCTTCTGCCACGCGGCTCGATCAACCGGGACCCAGCCCGCCCGCGGCGCCGCGACCGGCTTGACCGGGGTGGCCCCGGGAGACGGTAGGGCCGTGACCTTCCTGCTCGGCCCGGCGCCCGGATTCGGAACATCCGGGCTCGCGGCGCTGGGACCTGCGGCACTGGCGCCTGCGAGCGCGGGTGCCGGCGTGTCCTTCGCGTTGCCGCCGACCAGCGACACAGCCACCGCCGAGCCGGCGACGGCCATCACCGCAACCCCCGCGAGGAGCACCACCGCGACCCGCCGGGGTCGACGCCGATGACGAGCCTGCGGCACACCCCTACCGAACATTTCCGTCGGATCCGACATTGGCCGCTCCTCACCCGAGGTTTCTCGATCACCGGATGAGGAGACGGCCGCCCCACCGACCGATAACCAAAACTTCGACGCCGACTAACCGTCGTACGGGTCCGGGGGGATCAACCTGATCTCGGGGATGACGGCCGCTCTCTCCTCGGGTGTCGCGTCGAACGACAGCATCTCCGCGTCCTCGGGAATGCCGACGCGTGACAGGAAAATGCCGTCGTGCGCCGCATCGCACCACAGAGTCGCGAAACCGATCCGGCTCTCGGGGCTTCCTGTGTACGTGATGTGCAGCCGCCCGCCGTCGCCGTCCGGGCAGGGCGGCTCTACCCGCTCCGGCCAGGCATCGCGAATCCGGGTGAAGGCATCGAACCACGCCTCCCACCGCTGCTGCGACTCCGTCATCGCCATCAGTCCGACCCCGCCTCGAGCAGATGTTTGTGCGCCTGCCACCACCGTTCCTCATAGGCGTAGGCCCGGCTCTCATAAGCCGCGCGACCCGCCTCGTCCCAGGGGAACTCATGACCGTTGCGCAATTCGTCCAAGTGGAAGCGTTCGTGCGCCAACGTGCGAGCCAACTGTTCCTCGTTCATGAAGGCGTCGCGAGCCAGCTTGATCTCACCGTCGGGCATCGTCACACCATAGAACTCCCGCCCCGGGCCCGAGCCGCGGCGGTTCTTGTCCAGCGAGAACCGGACCCCGTGCATGTCCAATCCGTACTTCTCCGCTATGGCGAGGACGTTCTCCCGGCTCATCAGGATCTTTGCGCCGTTCCGGACGATGCCGTCGCCCTCCCGGAACAGGCCTCGAGCGCCCTGGCCACCCGCTCGGCCCGCCCGGGCGGCCTCGCCCACGGAGGCCTGGCCCGCGGCGATGTCGGTGACACGTGGCCGCGGGGTGGTCGGCTTGTGCGGATGTCCGGTGGGTCTGCCCACCCGCCCGAGGGTAAGGAAGCCCCGCTACGCCGCGCGGAGGACGGCGACCAGGAAGTCGGACTCTCGTGTGAAGGGGTGCAGGTCCCAGGTGCCCAGCAGGAGGTCGGGGGTCAGGGCGGCCGTGGCCGCGTCGGCCAGGAAGTCGTCGAAGGGGTAGCCGCGGCCCGCGCCGAAACCGGCGACGAAACGGGCGCCGTCGCGTAGGTGGCGTGCGGCTCGGCGGAGGATTTCGACGCGGGTGCTGGGGGCCACGAAGGTCATGACGTTGCCGGCGCAGACGATCAGGTCGAAGGCGCCGGGCAGGTCGAGCTCGCTCAGGTCGCCGACCAGCCATTCGGCCTTCGGGTGGTCGGCGCGGGCCGCCTCGATCAGCTTCGGGTCGAGGTCGACGCCGACGACGTCGTGGCCGGCCGCGGCGAGGTAACCCCCGACTCGGCCGGTGCCGCAGCCGGCGTCCAGGATCCGGGAGCCGCGCGGCGCCATCGCGTCGGCCAGCCGCGCCTCGCCGTCGAGGTCGGCGCCGGACTCGGCCAGCTTCCGGAAACGGTCGATGTACCACTGGGAGTGGCCCGGGTTCTCGCCGAGAAGTCTGAGCCAGCCGTTCTCATCAGTCATCGCCCCGATGCTAACCGGCGGCCCGCTTCACCAGGTCGGCAATCCGCCGCTCCACCTCGGATGTGAGCGCCTACGAACCCCCGCTTCGTGAATCCTGATCGCTTCAGCGGCGGGCCCGTTCGACCACCTCCTCCACGGTCAGCGGGCTGCGCGGGTGGTGGGTCAGCGACAACGGCGTACGGATCTTGCGGGGTGCTGCCCCCTCGGCGGCCAGGTAGAACTCGCCCGTGGTCAGGCGGGAGATGTCCGGGACGTCGCCGCCCTTCGCCTTGGCCATGTCGCGGGCCGCCTCGATCTGGATGGGGCTGTTCATCAGGCCGTACAGCTGGGTCGCGGCGTTGCCGGGGATGCGGTTGTGCAGGTTCTTCGGCGCCTGGGTGGCGAAGATCAGGCCGAGGCCGTACTTGCGGGCCTGCGCGGCCAGCACCAGCGTGCTCTGCGTGCAGGCGGTCATGGAGCCGGACGGCGCGAACGTCTGCGCCTCATCCATGATCAGCAGCCCCAGCAGCGGGCGGTCGCCGGCCGGGTTCCTCTTGATCCAGGCGAACAGCGCCATCTGCAGCTGGTTGACGAAACCTTGCCGGGCCTCGTCCGAGGGCAGGCCGACCAGGCTGATCACCGAGACCCGGGCCTGCTTGCCCGGCTCCGGGGTGAGCAGGCGACCAGGGTCCATGGGGGTGCCCTCGCCGCCGAAAAGCGGGTCGTTGACCATGGCCGCGGTCAGCGTCTGAGCCAGCCCGAGCGCGATCTTGTCGGCGCCGTCGATGTCGATCAACCCGTCGGGAAGGCCACTCAGCGTATCGATCAATCCCCTGAGGCGGCTTCCCCCGCGCCGTCCGTAATGCTCCACCGCGGTACGCAACACGGCCAGCCCCAGCTGCGCCTTCGTGGTCTTGCCGGTCACCCCGGCCCGTGGGGCGAGCGACGCCACGGCCGCCTCCACCGCCTCGGCGAACTCGTCCGGATCATCCCGTACGCCGCGGAAGTCGGGCAACGGCTGGAAGGTGAGGGGGCGGCCGGCTGCGCGTCTCGGCGTCCAGACGACCACGTCCGCACGGGAAAGGTAGTCAGCGGCCTTCGCCTCGTCGCCGGGTCGCCAGGCCGCGGGCGGTTCGGGCCAGGGCTCGCCGAGACGGGCCAGGTCGTTGTTGGGGTCGAGCACGATCGCCGAGACGCCCTGCAGGGCGCACTCCTCGACGATGCGGCGGATCAGCACCGTCTTGCCCGAGCCGGAACCGGCGAAGATGGTCGCGTGCTTTCGCAGCGCCTCAAGTTCCAGCCGTACGGGGTGACCGTCCTCATGCCCGTAACCGACGGTGAAGGCGGGCCCGGCGGTGGTCGACCCGGTGATCACGGGTTCTGCCCTCGCGGACGCCGATCCACCACCACCCAAGTCAGAAATATCCGGCTTGTTCGGCTGGAGGCCGTTCGCCTCTGATCTGTGCGATGCGGCCACTGATTGGTGCGATGCGAAGACGCTCATCTCTGAGGCCGGGACGCTCACCCCCGAAGCGGGAACGCCCACCTCTGAGGCCGGGACGCTCACCCCCGAAGCGGGAACGCCCACCTCTGAGGCCGAAACGCTCACCCCCGAAGCGGGAACGCCCACCTCTGAGCCGGGAACACCCGCCCCCGCAGCGGCGCCCAAGGCGTGTGCCAGGAAGGACAACCCGTGCGCCGGGCGGCGTTCGGTCAGCCAGCCCTGCAGGTCCATCGTGGTCTCGCTCAACATCACCCGCAGCGCCGAGAGGGTGCGCAGGTCGTCCTCGCTGAGCGGCAGCGTCCCGCCGCCCTGCTCCTCCAGCTTTCGCAGGGCCGCCCGCGTCTGCTCCCCCGCCGACCACGCTCCGTTACGCAGGAGGAAGAGCCGGCGCTTCGGCGTGCCGGCATCCACGGCCGCCGCCACCGACGCCTTACGGACGCGGGCGAGGGCCGCGGTGGGGTGATGCTGGTCGCTGATCGCGCGGAAGCTCCAGTGCGCCTGGTCCTCGGTCTGCTCGTTGAGGGTGAGCCGCAGCCGCGCGTGCAACGGTGGATCGTTGCTCGGCGGCGGGTCCACGTTGAAAGCGTCGCCGGCGTCGCCCCGTTCGAGGATCCAGGCGGTGAGCCCGGCGGCCAGCAGCGACGGCATCAGCTTGTCCTCGGTGTCCCGAGCCAGCGGCGCGACGACGTCGGCTGCCTTCCGCAGCTCGTCGAACCGGGCATCGAAGCCGGAGCCGCCACCGACTTCAGATCCGCCATCGACTTCGGATCCGCCGTCCACATCGGAGTGACCGGGCACATCGGAGTGACCGCGCGCATCGGAGCGCCCGACCACACCGGAGAGGGCGCGCCCATCCGAGCGCCCGACCACACCGGAGCGACCATCGACGTCGCGCGGGCCGGCCACGACCGTACGGCGTAATGGTTGTCCCGCCGGGGACGCCGGATCGCCGAGCCGTTCCAGAAGCCGTACGGTGTCGTCGTCTATGCACGCCCGGACGTGCTGGTCGATCTCTTTGAGCAGCTGCCGCGGGGTGTACCGCCCGGCACGCGCGAACGCCTGCGGCGCCACCGGCCACGTGGGAAACGGCGGGGTGAACCCGATCTCCTGGTAACGCGACCCGAACCGTTTCTCCACGATCGCCCACGCGAGGTCGTCGTCGTTGATGCGCTGCAGATGCGGCGTCAGACGGAACCGGTCGGCCACCGTGTCGGCCGCCGCCGTCGAGATGATCGTCCACGAGTTCGGGATGCAGGCCAGCACGGTGAGCGTACGGCGGGTGATCTGACGCAACGTCATCAAGCCGTCGGCCATCCGGGCGAGCATCAACGCCTGCTCCGGGTCGACGACGGCGCTCGCCGCCAGCGCCGGGTCGCTCTGCACGGCGACCTGGGCGATCAGCGTGTCGATCTGGTCGATGGCGATCACCGACGGGCCGGTGAGCGCGAGCAGCCACGACAGGTCCTGGACGATCAGCTGCGCCTGACGTGGCGCCCGGCGCATCCCCCAGGCGTGCCGCTCCCCCGGCACGTTCTCCTCGCCCGAGATGAAGTAGTTCTCGGCCAGGTCACGGTGGGCAACGTCATCGGAGGCGGCCAGCGCCAAGGCCCGGGCCGTCTCCTGGCTCGACCGCGCCACCTGCCGGTCGAACGCGCCGAGCCCCTCGATGAACGCGTCGAGGTCGGCACGGGTCAGATCGGTCTCCCCCATGACCGCCCGGCGGGCTTTGCGCGGCGCGCCGACCATCGCCGACAACCGGCGGAGCAACAGGGTGAGCTGGGTCTGGCCGGCACCGGGCACGGGACGGGCCAGCCCGTCGAGCATCGCGGCCAGCACGCTGTCCCAGAAACTTCCCGCGTCGAGCAGGCTGACCAGGAAGAAGTAGCCGTCGCGGGCCTGCACCTGTTGCCGCACCCAGCCGAGCAGATGCGTCTTGCCGGAACCCCGCTGCCCCTGCACGACCAGGCCGACCGGGCTGGCGTCGCGGCTCTGCGCGGCCTCGGCGAACCCGTCCGAGATCTCGCGCAGCACCGGCACGTGCAGGCCGTCGACGTGGAACGGCAGCGGCCGCCAGATGTCGTCGGGAACCGGCGCCCAGTTGAAGCGCAACGCCTTGAGCGCCGCCCGCTGCTCGTCGTCCATCACACCCCGACCGCCAGCAGATGGTTGTCCTGCCCGCCGAGCCGCAGGGCAGCCTCGTGGTCGGCCGCGGTGAGGGTCCTCTGGTTCGACTCGGGGACGATCGTGACGGCGCCGCTGTCGCTGAGCTGCCGCAACGCCTCGTCGAGCTGCTCGCGCGGCACGTCGGCGAAGAACGGGCGCAGCCGCCGCAGGCTCACCCAGTCACCGCTCTTCGCGGCCAGGGCCTGGACGGCGCTGAGGACGCGCGCGTTGAGATCGGAGGGGGCGCGCATCTCCGTACGGGCGAAAAGCTCGGTGAGGTTGGCGGCGCCGCTGCGTTCGACGATCCTTTCCCGGAGCTGGGTGTGCAACGCGGTGAGCGCCGCGCCGAGCGCGCCGCCCCCTTTGAAGTTCAGGTCGCTCTGCATCCGGACCCAGCCCTTGTCGTCGAGCTGCAGCGCGGTGGTGCGCCCGCTCTTGCGGCTGGCGACGTAGTGCAGCCGCTCCAGCTTGACGCGGGTCGGCTTGCGCACGTCGAGCCCGTACCTGTCCCGCAGCTCGGTGTTGAGCACCTCGCGGGCCTCCACCATCAGCACCACGAGGATCGCGGCCTCGGAGGGGGTCAGGTCATCGCCGGCCATGGTGGGATCCTTCCGCGTGGTCACGGCGCCGGGCACGCACGTACGTGCCGATCTGATGCACCACGGCGCCGAGGTCATGGGTGATACGGGCGTTGGTGAAGCGAAGAACGGCATAACCGTCCAGCTGAAGCTGCACATCCCGGCGGCGGTCCGCTTCGAACCGTACGGGGTGGCAATGCTCGGGTCCGTCGATCTCGACCACGCACCGTTCCTGCGGCCAGAGCAGATCCAGCCGTACGGGCGGGGTGAGCTCGTTCGTGCGATAGTCCTGGTTCCAGCGCCGCCCGGCCGCCCACGGTTCCACGGCCAGCGCGGCCTCAAGGGCAGCCTCCGCCGCACTCGCCGGATGCGGCCGCCCCCGATCAGCACCGCTCCCAGCACCCGGCCCAGCCACGCCCGCGACGCTCCCGGCGCCCGACCCACCCGGCCCAGCCACGCCCACGTCGCTGCCCGCGCCCCACCGGCCCGGCTCGGCCACGCTCCCGCCATCCGACTGGCACTGCGCGTCAGCGGAACTTTGCCAGCCGCGATCGGCGCTGCCACGGGCGGACGTGGCGATTGCGGGTCGCGCCACGGGGACACGATCGCCGGCGGCACCGAGCAGCCACACAGCCGGGCCTCCGTTGTGCACCAGCCACTCGGCACCGGCGACCACCGAATCGCGGCGGTCAGTGATGAGACCCTCCGTGGCCTGACCGAGCGTCACGTCAACCAGCAACACCGTGCGACGGCGTCCGAAGGCTTCGGCGACCAGGCGGGCCAGTTCCCGCGCCCGGATCCGCAACGGCGGCGGCGTGGACGACCGGCGGCCGGTCAGCGCGAGCACGGCGAGATCAGTCAGGAACGTCCGGGAGAAGCGGCTCTTGTTCGCCATCTCGGCAGCGAGCAGCCGGGCCGCGGCGAGGCCGCCCACGTCGGGTCGTGCCGCGCTTGCTTCGGGAAGCCAGGCCGGCAGCAATTCCACAGCTGCCCGCTCGAGTTCATCGACCGCCGCCGCAGCGAACTCCCCCGGCGTGGCGCATCCGCCGGACACACGGCCCACAATCGGCGCGAGACCATCATGATCGCCGGCCACCGCCCGCGCGAGATCATCCACACCCACGCCCACTACCGAGACAACCCGATCAAGCGGAACATCCGCGACGGTCATGTCTGCGCACATTCCGCGGTCAGTGTTCTCAGCCCTCTCACCACCGCACCCCGACATCCCCGCAACAGCCTACGAATACGATCTTCGAACCGCCATTGACACGCGCGTGACCCTTTTCTCGCCGAACGGCCGATTGCCGCAAGTCACCGTGATGCCAGCCGGAATCCACCCCGCGTGATCACCCTTCCTCCTGCGCTTCCCCGGATAGTCGGGTCGCACGACACGAGATCCACAACGAAAGAGAAGTTGTTCAGCGGAGGTGATCATTGGAGGCGGGCGTCCGAGGTTCATTGACCCGGCACAGTAGGAAGGAGGGGTGAACGCTGGAGGCAAGGGACGTGCACAGCTATGACTGCACGCCCTCGTGGGCACGGCGACGACACTCCTGAGCCCGAACGCCAACAGGACAGCCCGGACGGCGAGGACGATAGGGACGGCGACGACAAATCGCCTGGCCGATCGGGTAACAACGAAGGCGGCGAGTCCGGACTGGCCGGGAATCAAGCGGTCCTGGGACGGGTGGCCGAACAAGGACGAGCGCACCGGCACCGGAATACCGCCGGCACTGACCCGGCAAGCGGGACTGGACTGTCCGCGACTTCCGATGACGATGTCGAATTCAGCGCGGCGATGAGTCGATATGACCAACTCGGCGCAGAGCCCCCCATCGTCAACATCGCACGTAACGACAGCGAATTCACGGATGACGGAGCCCATACCCTCCTGCATCACGGCCCGGACGTCACCCTGCGCCGTGCGCCGACCGGCCGGACGATCGAAGGCCGGATCTACGGCGACGATCCGTGGGATCACCCCGAGACGAGGTCCTACCGATGGACCGATCACACCACCATGAATCGCGAGATCAACAGATACGTGCGCGAGAACTGGGAGAACATCCGGAACGATTTGGCGCTGACCTTGCGGCACAAGGGCGGCTTCGACGCCCGCCATCGCGTCGGCGAGGGCTTCTATAACAAGGGCATGCACGGCGCCGGGCCACGAGAGGCTGAATACGGCGCGACGAGCCTGGTAGTGGTCAGGATCAAGCTGCGGCCTGGATCAGACCCGCCCCTGCTGTTCATCGACTCGGCTTACCCGTCCGGATTACTGTAGGGCCGTGAACCAGCCGCGACTTCCCGAACCGCTGCGGGCCCGCATGGCGGAGTTGGAGGCTCGCTCCGCTCTGCAGAAGGTGCGCGACCTGTTGCAGAGCTACGTGATGGATGCCGGCGGCATGCAGGGAGTGCGCGCCGAGTTCGAGCACACGGCTCAGGCCACGACCCGATTCCTCAGACAAGAGCTCGATGCTCTGGAGTCGGTTCTCGCCGACGAGCTGCCGCCTGGGACGCTGCTGCGCCTGGTCGAGGACGACGCCAACTGGGGACTCGATGACCCCAGCGACGCAGGAGCCGCCGCATTTCTCCGCGAAGTCGCTGACATCCTTCGATCGGTCATTGACTCCGCGCGGTAAGAAGAAAGGGTGACCGAGCCACTACTGGATCCGGACAGTTCTCGTGAGTATCTGCGGGACTGGAAGGGGCGTGTCGATCGGGCCGCCGCCGCCGCGCAGGTCATGAGTGAGCGGCTCGGGCAGGCCCGGATCAGCGCCGCCGACGGGAACGGGCTGGTGGAGGTCACCATCGACTCCGGTGGAGTGTTGCTTGATGTCCGGTTCACCGAGCGGATTCAGCGAGTGCCGCCCGAGGCTGTTTCGCGGGCCGTGATGGGGGCGCTCGGCATCGCGCGCAACAAGGCAGCGCGGCTCACGAAAGAGATCATCGACGAGACGTTGGGGCCCGATTCCCTGGCCGGGCGGATGATCGCGGAACAACGGGGTGCGCGCGATGAGTGACGGCTTTCAGGTCGACGCGCAGCAGATCCGGGCCCACGCCACCAGGATCGACGGCATTCAGCAACGGTTCGCGGCCGTGAAGGCGGCCAGTTCGGCCATTGTGCGCGACGATGCGGCGTACGGGCTCCTTTGCGGCTGGATGGCGGGCATCCTCGAGGCGCGGCACGCGAAACAGGACGAGCTTTACGCGTACGTGGAGGAGAATCTGCGCCTGGCGTCGGAGGCGCTTGTCCGCACCAGTCAGGATTACGAGGTCGCCGACGACGCGGCCGCTGATCGGCTGCGCCGGGCGGGTGGGCTGGGATGACGAATCTGATCGCCGTCGCGTCGACCGGGCCGGGCACGTCGGGCGCCTCGCTCGTCGACAGTTTCCAGGGGTTGCACCAGACGATCGCCGGGGGCAGCTGGGTCGATCAGGCGCTGGCCGGTGGGGCGTTCGCGCTCGAGGCGGCGTCGGCCGTGCTCGACCCGTTCAGCACGTTGCTGGCGAACGGGCTGGGCTGGGCGATGGAGTATTTCGAGCCGCTGCGTGAGGTCCTCGACAAGCTGGCGGGCATGCCCGAACGGGTCGCCGCGCACGCCGCCACCTGGGAGAACATGGCCGGTGAGCTGGCCGCGATGTCTTCCGATCTGCAGGGTGCGCTGGCCGGTGACCTGCCCGACTGGACGGGGCCGGCCGCGGCGACCTATCAGAGCCTGATGGCCAACAACGTCGACGCGCTGGGCGGGCTGTCCTCGCTGGCGTCGACGATGGCGGTGTCCACACAGGCGGCCGGCAATCTGGTCATGTTCACCCGTGACCTCGTACGGGATCTGATCGCCGACCTGGTGGCGCGGGTGATCGTGTGGGCCGCCGAGGCGTTGCTGATCGTGACGATCCCGGTGGTGGCGGCGCAGATCGCGTCGGCCGTGATGAAGTGGGCGGGGCGGATCCTCGGGTACACGACGGCGCTGGTCACCAGCCTGAGCAACCTGACCCGCCTGGTGAACGGCTGACGAAGATCACCCGCCGGGGTGCGTGCGGTCGTGTCATTGTCGACGTGTGGAAGATCAGCGCCGGGCGCCGGCCTATTTGGACGAGATTCGCGCGCTCATGCACGAAGCGGCCGACGATCCCGCCGCGATCCTGGCGGCGCTGGAAGGGCATCTCGAGACCGAGGAGTTCGCGACCAGTATGTACCTGCTGTGGGGCCTGATCGGCGACACCGGGTACGCGGCCGACGCGGCCCGCGAGTGGCTGGCCCTCGATCATCGCGATCGTGACGCCGTACGGGGTTATTACGACCACTGGTTGTTCGAAGTGTGTGGATATCAGAGGCCGTGAGAAGTTCCGTCGCGGGCCGGACCGGCGCGGGGCGCAACCGCGCCGTCCCTCGCCGGCCCGCGACGGACGTCTGTCAGGCCCGCTGCAGGGCCGATTCCACGGTGGTCCACTGTGCCGACTCGGCCGAGCGGCTCACCGCGTCCAGCACCAGCTGCACCTGCAGCGCGTCGGCGAACGACGGCGTGGGCTGCTGCCCGGCCGCGATCGCCTCGATGAGGTCACGGACCTCGTGGGTGAACGTGTGCTCGTAACCGATGCCGTGGCCGGGCGGCCACCACGCCGCGATGTACGGGTGGTCGGCCTCGGTGACCAGGATCCGGCTGAAGCCCTGCTCGGCCGAGGGCAGCGCGGCGTCGTAGAACTCGAGTTCGTTCTGCCGTTCGAAGTCGAACGCGAGCGAGCCGAGGGAGCCGTTCACCTCGACCCGCAGCGCGTTCTTGCGACCGGTGGCGAACCGCGTTGCCTCGTACGTGGCCACAGCTCCCCCGTCGAGCCTGGCCAGGAACAAGGCGGCGTCGTCGACGGTCACGTCACCCAGTCCGCTGCCGTCGGCGGCCGCGGCGGACAACCCGGCCGACTCGGCGGTGAGCGGCCGCTGCTTGATGAACGTCTCGGTCAGCGCCGACACCGAGGCGATCGACTGCCCGGTGACGAACTGGGTCATGTCGATGATGTGGGCGCCGATGTCACCCAGCGCCCCCGAGCCGGCGAGTTCCTTGCGCAGGCGCCACACCAGCGGGAACGACGGGTCGACGATCCAGTCCTGCAGGTACTGGGCGCGGACGTGCCGGATCGTGCCGATGCGCCCGCCGGCCACCATCTGCCGCATGAGCGCCACGGCGGGCACCCGGCGGTAGTTGAAGCCGCACATGGCCCATACGCCGGACGTGGCCGCCTGGGCCGCCGCGTCGGCCATCTCGCGCGCCTCGGCCACCGTGTTGGCCAGGGGTTTCTCGCACAGCACGTGTTTGCCCGCGGCCAGCGCGGCCAGCGCGATCTCGGCGTGGGTGTCGCCCGGGGTGCAGATGTCGATCAGGTCGATGTCGTCCCGTTCGATCAACGACCGCCAGTCCGTGGTGTGCTCGTCCCACCCGAGCTTCGCGGCGGCGGCCGCCACCCCCTCCGGGGAGCGGCCGCTGACCGCGGTCATCCGTGCCGACAGCGGCAGGTCGAACGCATGGTTGACGGTGCGCCACGCCGTTGAGTGCGCGGCTCCCATGAACGCGTAGCCGACCATGCCGACCCGCAGCTGTTCCGACATCGATTCTCCTTATCGCCAGGCGGCTCGTCAGAAGCCGAGCTTCGCGTACTGGTCCGCGTTGTCCTTGGTGATCGTCTCGGAGGCGAGCGTGATCTCCTTGGGCACCTGCAGCTCGACCAGGTCGCTCATGCCCTTGCCCTGCCCGATGAGCCGGGCCAGCGAGATGGCCGAGGAGGCCATCGACGGGCTGTACGTCACGGTCGCCTTGAGCACCGAGTTGTCGGCCTTGATCTGGTCGATGGCCGCCTTCGAGCCGGCCCCGCCGACCATGAAGAACTCGCTGCGGTTGGCCTGCTTGATCGCGGCCAGCACGCCGATGCCCTGGTCGTCGTCGTGGTTCCACAGGGCGTCCATCTTGGGCAGCGCCTGCAGCAGCGCGGTCGCGGCGGCCTGGCCGGAGTCGGCGGTGAACTCGGCCGGGCGCCGGTTGGCGACCTTGAACCCGTACTCGGCCAGCGCGACCTTGAAGCCCTCGCTGCGCTCCTGGGTCAGTTCGAGCGAGTCGATGCCGGGGATCTCGCCGATGATCGGGTTGGCGACGTTCTTGGCCTTGAGCTGCTCGCCGATGTAGTGGCCGGCGGCCAGGCCCATGCCGTAGTTGTCGCCCTTGATCTGCAGCCGGTACGCGGCCTGCGACGGGAAGGCCCGGTCCAGGTTGATCACGGGGATGCCGGCCTTCATGGCCTCGAGGCCGGCCGAGTCGAGCTCCTTGCCGTCGTGCGGCAGCATCACGATCACGGTGGGCTTCTGGGCCACCAGGGTCGAGATGGCGGCGCGCTGGGCAGCCGCGTCGGCGCCCGCCTCGACGGCCTTGAACTCCACGTCGGTGTACGCGGCGGCCTGGGCCTTGGCGTTGTTGGTGATGGCCGCGATCCAGCCGTGGTCGGCGGCCGGGGCGGAGAACCCGATGACGACCTTTTCGCCGGGGGCGGCGTTGGGGTTGGCGTTCGTGTCGGTGTTGGTGTTCACCTGCGCGTTGTTGTCGGGTTCGTTGCTGGTGCAGGCGGTGAGAAGGGCGCCGGCGCCGACGGCCGCGCCGCCGAACAGAATGCGCCTACGGGACAAAGCGGACATGATTCCTCCCAAGGGGGTACCCGGCCGAGCGGAACCGGGCGAAAGAGGTCAGCGCTTGAACAGGTGGGTGAGCGATTGGTACCGGAACTGCTGGATCAGGACGGCGGCCACGATGATCCCGCCCTTGACCATGTTCTGGACCTCGGTGGAGAGGTTGTTGATGGCGAACAGGTTGGTGATGGTGGAGAACACCAGCACGCCGAAGAGCGCGCCGACGATGGTGCCGCGGCCACCGCTGAGCAGCGTGCCGCCGATGATCGCCGCGGCGATCGCGTCGAGTTCGTAGAGGTTCGCCATGGCGGCCTGGGCGCTGGTCGCCTGGGAGGTGAGCATGATCGCGGCGATGCCGCAGCAGAGACCGGACAGCGCGAACAGCAGCATGGTGTGCCGCTTGACGTTGATGCCGGCGAGCCGGGCCGCCTCGGGGTTGCCGCCGACGGCCACGGTGCGCCGCCCGAACGTGGTGCGGTTGAGCAGCACCCAGCCCACCACGACGACGGCGGCCAGGATCCACACCAGCAACGGGATGCCGAGCGGGCGGGTGCTGGCGATGTCGTTGATCGTGCTGTTGGTCGAGATCTGGGTCTGCTTGCCGGAGATCTGCGCGGCCAGGCCCCGAGCCGCGACCATCATCGCCAGCGTCGCGATGAAGGACACCAATTTCCCGTACGCGATGAGGACGCCGTTGACGAGGCCGACAACTGTGCCGACGACGATCGCGGTGAAGATCATGCCGCCGGCCCCGTAGCTCTGGGTCGCGAGCGTGGTGGACCAGACCCCGGCGATGGCGACGATCGCGCCGACCGACAGGTCGATGCCGCCCCCGATGATCACGAAGGTCATGCCGACCGTGACCACACCGATCGCCGACGCCTGCTGCAGGATCGTCAGGAAGTTGTTCTTGACCCAGGTGGGATCGCTGTACAGGTCGGGTTTCGTGACGATCCCGACGACGATCAGAAGGATCAGCACGCCGACGAGACCCAGATTGCGCAGGGTGTTCTCGTCGAGCTTGCGGCGTTCCTGCTTGACGGGCGCCTCAGGGGGCGCCGTCTGGGTTGTCATGCTGGCTCCCCTTCCAGAATGGACTCAGTCGTGAGCGACCCCGACATGACGAGGTCGAGAACAGTGGCCTCGTCGATCTCGGGCGCCGGCGCTTCGCGGACGATCCGGCCCTCGCGCATGACCAGCACACGATCGGCCAGGCCGAGCACCTCGGGCACCTCGCTCGACACGAGCAGCACCCCGACTCCGCGTTTGGCCAGGTCCTGAATGACCTGGTAGAGCTCGGCCCGGGCGCCGACGTCGACGCCGCGGGTGGGCTCGTCGAGCAGCAGCAGCTTGGTGTCGTCGAGCAGCCAGCGCCCGACCACGACCTTCTGCTGGTTGCCGCCCGAGAGTGTGCGCACCGGGCGCTCGACGTCGCGCGGCCGCAACTCGAGCAGGTCGGCCGTCTTGGCCGCGGCCTTGCGCTCGCCGGCCACATCGGTGAACCCGCCCTTGGCGAACCCGGTGAACGAGGCGAGCGTCATGTTCTTGAAGATCGGCTCGTCGAGCAGCAACGCCTGGCTCTTGCGTTCCTCGGGGGCCATGCCCATGCCCTTGCGCACGGCCCGGCCGACACCGGTGATCCGCTGACCGTCCAGTGTGACAGTGCCGGAGTCCGCGCGGCGCGCCCCGAAGATCGTCTCGAGCAGCTCGGAACGGCCGGAGCCGACCAGGCCGGCGATCCCGACGATCTCGCCCGGCGCGACCGTGAGGCTGGCGTCGGCGAACTCACCCTTGCGACTCAGCCCCTCGACGACCAGCAGCGGCTCGCGCGCCTCGGCGGGGCGGCGCGGCGGGAAGACGTACTCGATGGAACGCCCCGTCATGCGGCTCACCAGGTCGCGTGTCGGCGTGGTGCGCGCGGGCAGGTTGGCCGCGGTGGTGCGGCCGTCCTTGAGCACGGTGACCCGGTCGCCGATCTCGCGGATCTCCTCGAGCCGGTGGGAGATGTAGATGACCGCGATGCCGTGGGCGGTGAGCCCCTGGATGATGCGGAACAGGTTCTCCACCTCATCATGAGCGAGCACAGCGCTGGGCTCGTCCATGACGATCAGCCGGGCGTCGTGCGAGAGCGCACGGGCCATGCTGACGATCTGTTTGCCGGCCGCGGGCAGGTCGCGCACCGCCGTACGGGGTGGGATCTCGGGGTGGCCGAGGCGGGACAGGATCTCGCGGGTCTTCTGGGCCGTGGAGCGCCGGCGGGTGAAGCCGAACCGGGTGTCCTCGTGACCGAGGAAGGCGTTCTCGGCCACCGACAGGTCGTCGACGAGGTCGAGCTCCTGATAGATGGTCGCGATGCCGGCGCGCATGGCGGCCTGCGGCGTGGCCGGGGCGAACGGCCGACCGAACCAGGTGATCTCGCCGCCGTCGGCGTGGTGCACGCCGGCCAGCGTCTTGATCAGGGTGGATTTGCCGGCGCCGTTCTGCCCGAGCAGGCAGTGCACCTCGCCGGCGCGAACCTCGAGCTGCACGCCGTCCAGGGCGCGCACGCCGGGGAAGGTCTTGACCACGTCGGTCAGGCGCAGGACCACGTCTTTCGGGTCGTCGCCGTCGGTGCTGTCCGGCGTCGCCGGCACCTGGTCGTCGGTTCGGAGGTCTTCACGCGAATCGGGAACGGTCATGATGCCTGCTCGAATGCCGTGTCGCTGGCCAGCACCGCGGCGCCGGTGACGCCGGCCCGGCTGCCCAGCTCCGAAAGGACAACGGGAAGGTTGCCGGTGGCCAGGGGCAGCGACCGGCGGTACACCACACTGCGGATCTCGGCCAGCAGCACGTGCCCGAGCTGGGCCAGGCCGCCGCCGATGACGATCATCGAAGGGTTGGCGAAGGACACCAGCGTGGCCAGCACACCGCCGACGCGGCGGCCGCCCTCGCGGATGAGGCGGATACAGGTGACATCACCCTCGGCGGCGCCCTCGGCGACGTCGCGGGCGGTGACCGTGACCGGGGGCTCGGACTGCTCGTCGTCGCCCTGGTTCTCGGCCACGCTCAGGGCGGCGGCGAGCCGCTCGGCCAACGCCGGGGACTCGCCGGAACGGGCGGCCGCGACCGCGTCGCGGGCCAGGGCCGAACCGCTGAACAGGGCCTCGAGACAACCGGTGTTGCCGCACGAGCAGACCGGGCCGTTCGCGTCGACCTGGATGTGCCCGATGTCGCCCGCGCAGCCGTCGACCCCGCGATAGACCGTGCCGCCCAGGTGGATGCCGCAGCCGATGCCCGTGCCGATCTTGACGAAGAGGAAGTCGTCGACCGAGTGCGCGACCCCGCCGTGCCGCTCGCCGATCGCCATGATGTTCACGTCGTTGTCCACCACGGCCGGGCACCCGTGTTCCCGAGCCAGCAGTTCCCGTACGGGATATCTGTCCCAGCCCGGCATGATCGGGGGCGAGACCGGTACGCCGTCACGGAAGCTGACCGGGCCCGGGACGCCGATGCCGACCGCGTCGAGCCGGTCGTAGGCCCCGTCAGTGCGAGCCTTGTGCAGCAGCTCGTTGACCCGATGCAGTATGGTCCTCGGCCCCGAGCGGATGTCGGCGGCCTCACGATAGGTCGCGACCGGCTCCAGCCGCCCGTTGGTGACTTCGATGTCGATCGAGCTGGCGCCCAGGTCGACAGCGGCGAACCGGAGCCGGGGGTCGAGCTCGACCAGCGTCGACCGGCGCCCGCCGCGCGAGGCCGCCATGCCCGCCTCGGCAATCAGGCCCGCCGCGACGAGCCGCTCGACCTCGGCCAGCAGACGCGGGCGGGTCAGCTCGAGTCGATCCCCCAGTTCGGCGCGCGACACGGGTCCCTCGTCGCGCAGCAGGCGCAGGACCCGCAGGTGGGGAGCATCGGCCACGTGCACGAAGGACCTCCGGAGACGCTTAACACCGGAGTAATCCCTCGGTGTTGTGACGGTCACAGTAGGCGTGTTGTGCCTCGGGAGTCCATACCTTCTCGAAGATCATCGCCAACTTTTGTCTATTGGAGCAAAAGTTGGGTTTGTTATCGACCGTTGACCTAGGTCTGCTTCCCCCATTCCGGACCGGCTCGACGGCACATGCGAAGACCCCCGGCCGAGGCGGCAGCCGGGGGTCTTTCGTCCAGCGGGGTCAGTTCGTGCTGAGGCCTTGTTCGCTGCCCTTCTTGAGCTTGCGGTCGTCGCGCAGCTCCAGGAACGGCTCGTCCGACGGGTCGTGGCCGGCGGCGATCGCGCGCCCCCGTTCCAGCTCGGCGTCGAGCTCGGCCCCCAGCAGGATCGCGATGTTCGAGATCCAGAGCCACACCAGGAAGGCGATGACACCACCCAGGGTCCCGTACGTCTTGCTGTAGTTGGCGAAGTTGGCCAGGTAGATCGCGAACGCGCCGGACGCGACCAGCCACAGCACCACGGCGAAGATGCCACCCGGGCTGACCCACCGGAAACCGCCGGTCTTGGCGTTCGGCGAGGCCCAGTAGAGGATCGCGAACATCAGGCTGACCAGCAGGATCAGGACCGGCCACTTGGCGATGTTCCAAACCGTCACGGCGGCCTCGCCGAGACCGATCTTTTCGCCGACCACCTGGGCGAGGTCGCCGGTGAAGACGACGATCACCGCCGAGAGGATCAGCATGATGCCGATGACCGCGGTGACACCCACCCGGATGGGCAGCGTCTTCCAGATCGGGCGGCCCTCCGGCACGTCGTAGACGGCGTTGGAGGCACGCATGAAGGCGGCCACGTATCCGGAGGCCGACCAGAACGCCAGCAGCAGACCGACGATCGCGGCGAACCCGGCCGCGCCGGTGTCCTGCACCTGGCTGAGAACCGTGTTGACCAGCTCCTCGATCTGCTGGTTGTTGGCGATCTCGTTGACCGTGTCCTGCACCGTCTGCTGGCCGTCGTCGCTGAGCATGCCGAGGATCGACACCAGCACCAGCGCGCCCGGGAAGATCGAGAGCACGCCGTAGTAGGTCAGCGCGGCCGCCCAGTCGGAGACGTTGTCCTCGGAGAACTGCTTGAAGGTCCGCTTGAGCGCGGCGAAGACGCCCTTGCCCTTGAGCTGGGCCGGACTGTCCGGGCCGGCGTCGGGCGACGGCGCGGAGAGGTCGTTGCGCTTGTCCTCCCCCGTACGCGTGCTCGCGGCCGCGGCCAGGTCGTAGTCGCGCTCCCCCTCCGACCGGGCGCGCTCAGCCTCGGGCGAGGAATTCGCCTTGTCGTCGTCGTGCTTGTGACCCAGCTTCATCGTCTTCCTCCGGCACCCAGTCCTCGTGTCGGCCGTCCGCTCGTCGCCCTCGCGACTTGCGCCGACGCCTCCCACGTGATGCCCGCCACCAGACAGACCTAACCCCCGTTCCCCCGCCCCGGCTATTTCGACCGTCGCTCAAAGTCCCACGTCAAATCCATCCCCGTACGCATCATGGCCGGTGCTCGTGCGTGGCGGATCCGCCGATCCCGTACGGGGTCCAACCGGCGCCCGCGCGGCAGGAGCTGTGTTGGTGGCGCGACTGTCATTTGCAGAGCTGTTTGGCCATGCGGCGGCCCGCGACGGTCAGGCCCAGCGCCATCAACGCGAGCAGGTAGGCCACGTCGACGAGCTGAAGCCAGCCTGTCGTGCCCGTGCTCAGAGCCCGGATCAGGTCGACCGAGCGATACAGCGGGGTGGCCTCGATCAGCCAGCGCACCGCCGCCGGGTAGGCCGTGGGCGGGACGAACGTGCCGGAGAACAGGAACAACGCGAACTGCCCCGCCGCGATCAGGTCGAAATCCTGCCAGCTGCGGATGATCGTGGCCACCGCCATGCCCAGCGCGCCGAAGGCCAGCCCCACCAGCAGCGTCGCCGGGAGCATGGCCGCCGCGCGCGACCACGTGGTCAGGCCCATCAGCGTCATGATCACGACGAACGCGGCCGAGTAGATGACCCCGCGCACCATCGCCCAGGCCAGCTCGCCCAGAGCGATCTCGATCGGGCGCACCGGCGTGGCCAGGATGCCCTCGTAGAGCCGGACGAACTTCATCTTGCCGAAGAAGTTGAACGTGGTCTCGGCCAGCGCGCCGGTCATGGCCGACGCCGCCAGCATGGCCGGGGCCACGAACTCGGCGTAACCCACCACCTCGCCGCCGGGCAGCGGGATGTCGCCGATCAGCGCGCCCACGCCGACCCCGATCGAGAACAGGTAGAGCACCGGCTCGAGGAAGCCGGACACCATGACCACCCAGTACGCCGAGCGCAGCGTCGAGATGTTGCGCTCGGTCACCGAGGCCGCCCGTCGCCCCGTGCCACCCTCGAACGAGAGCAGCCGCGGCATCACCAACGTCACCATGATTCGGGCCCCCGCCCCATCGTCGAAACCGTCGTCCGCAGCGGGTGAGCTGCCGGGCCGCCGGCCCTCGCGCACGTCACCATGCTCAAATCACCAGCCGGCGGCGGAAACGGGCGTTCGCGAGCCACCAGCCGGCCGCGCACCAAGCCAGCAGGACGGCAACGTGCACCACGCCGAGCGAGCCCGGGGCACGGCCGAGCATCGCGTCGCGGCTCAGCTCGACGCCGTGCCAGAGCGGGAACAGGTAAGCCACCCAGCGCAACGGCGCCGCCAACGACTCGACCGGGAAGAACACCCCGGAGAACAGCGACATCGGCAGCACCGCGAACCGCAGCAGCAGGACCAGATAGCTGTCGCTGGTGATGCTCGCGGCATAGGCCATCGTCGGCGCGGCCGAGGCAAATCCGATCAGCACCGCTACGACCAGCGTCATCGGCGCCCACCAGGAATGCAGCGCGCCGAAGGCCGCGGCCACCGCCAGGAACGCGGTCGCGGTGAGCAGCACCCGGAACAGGACGAAGGCCAGATGCCCGCCGAGGATGTCGGCCACCCGCAGCGGCGCAGCGGCCTGCGCGAAATAGACCTTGAGCCACTCGAAGTAGCTCAGCACCGGCCACGTGGCCTCGCCGAACGCGGCCTGCATGGCCGTAGACGCGATCAGGCCGGGCACGATCCAGTCGAGGTAGGGCACGCCCTCGACGCCGCCGCGCACATAGGCCCCCACCCCCACGCCGAACCCCAGCAGCGTCAGAAGCGGCATGACCAGCGTCGACAGGGCACTCGAACGCCACGTGCGCCGATAGTTGACCAGGTGATATTCCAGGACGGAGAGCGTGGCCGTCATCAGTCCACCAAGGTCCGGCCGGTCAGGTGGAGGAAGACGTCTTCGAGGCTGGAGCGCCGCACCAGCACGCTCGCCGGGCTCAGGGAGCGGCGGTTGACCTCGTCGACGGCGGTGTCGCCGTCGGGAACGTAGAGCAGGATGCGGTCGGGCAGGACCTCGAGGCGGTCGCCGAGGCCGGCCAGCTTGTCCGCGTACGAGGCCTGATCGTCGGTGTGGAAGCGGAGCTCGACCACCTCGCGGGTCGAATACCGCTCGATCAGCGCCCGCGGTGAGCCCTCGGCCACGATGCGGCCGCCGTCCATCACCACCAGGCGGTCGCAGAGCTGTTCCGCCTCGTCCATGTAATGGGTGGTCAGCACGAGCGTCACCCCCTGCTGCTTGAGCCGGAACAACCTTTCCCACACCAGGTGGCGGGCCTGCGGGTCGAGACCGGTGGTGGGCTCGTCGAGCAGCACCATCTCGGGCTGGTTGACCATGGCACGCGCGATCGTGAGCCGCCTTTTCATGCCGCCCGACAGCGGCTCGACCTTGCTGTCGGCGCGCTCGGCGAGCTGCACGAACGCCAGCAGCTCGTCGGCCCGGCGGCGCGCTTCCCTGCGGGGGATGCCGAAGAAGCGGGCATAGGTCGTAAGGTTCTCGCGGACTGTCAGCTCGATGTCGAGGTTGTCGAGCTGCGGGCAGACCCCCAGCTTGGCGCGGATCGCGGGACCGTCGCGCAGCGGATCCATCCCCAGGATCTCCAGCACGCCGCCGCTGGGCGGGGACACGCACCCGATCATGCGCATGGTCGAGCTCTTGCCCGCGCCGTTGGGGCCGAGGAAGCCGAACGCCTCGCCCCGCCGGACATCGACGTCGATGCCGTCGACCGCGGTGAAGTCGCCGAATCGCTTGACCAGGCCGCGCGCGTGTATCAGGGAGTCCACGCGAACGACCCTAGTGAGGGGGTACGACAGAAACGGCGATCAGTCGGGCGCGGCCATCGTGGACCGGGCCGTCGCCACCAGCTCGCCGGTCAGCTCGACCACCGCGGGCAGGGTCACCGGCGTGCCCGAGTCGTAGCGCACGGCCCAGCTCAGCCCGTTCCGCCCCGGCACCCGGCGGCCGACCACCCGCACCCCGCCGGACGGCAACGGGTGGTGAGTCGTGTAGGCCACCGACCTCGTCACCCGGGTGCGGACCTGGTCGGGCACCTGACCGGGTTCGAGCAGCAGCACCGTGACGATCGGCCCGTCGACCAGGACGGTGTAGCCCTCGCGTTCCTCGGCCGTCTCGGCCGGCGTGATCCGCAGCTCACGCCCCGACCAGGCCGCCTTGTGGATCTCGTGCCAGCCCAGCCGCTTGCCCTCACGGGGCAGCCACAGGCCGTGATTGGTCGCCACCACGGCCGCGTCGTCCGCGACCGGCGCCCAGGCCACCACCCTTTCCTCCGGATCGAGCCGCGGCTTGAGGGCCGCCGGGAGCGAGGGCTTGCGCCGAAGGAAGTTCACAGTCCACCTGCCGCCTGGTCGCGCAGGGCCCGAGCCTGCTGTTCGAGCGAGAAGAGCTCGCCGGCCAGGGCGAGATAGGCGTCCTTGTTGGCCACCGGGTTGAGCCGCTGCACCTTGGACTTCAGGTCGCGGATGCGGGTCGTCACCGCGCCCATCTGCAGCCGGGCCAGCGTGATCTGCACGTAGCGCGGCTCCACGACCCCGTCGGCGCGCAGCGGCTCGACCGCGAGCTGCGAGATCATGCCCTGCCCGGCCAGGTCCGTGCAGCTGTCGCGCACCTTCTCGATCCACACCACGCCCCCGCCGGGCACCGAGGAGGCGCCACCGGCCGCCTCGATCGCCACGCGCACCGACCGATAGACCGGGTCGGCGTAGTTCTCGGCGCCGACGACGTCGAACATCGGGCCGGCCAGCACCGGCTCCTGCAGCGCGAGCTTGAGCGATTCCCGCTCGACCAGCCGCTGCGGCGCCTCGGCGGGCTGCGCGGGCCGGCTGTCCCGGCCGTCGGACTCGCCCCGCATGGCCGACGCGACCGCCCGCTGCACCGGCTCGAGGTCCATGCCCAGGTCGCCGGCGAGCTTACGGGCGTACTCGGGCCTTTTCTCCCGGTCTTTGATCTTGGCGACCAGCGGGGCGGCCCGGCGCATCGCCTCGACCCGGCCCTCCACGGTGTCGAGGTCGAACTTGCGCAACGTCTGGCGCAGCGCGAAGTCGACCAGCGGCTCCCGCCCGGCGATCATGTCGCGCACGGCCAGATCACCCTTGGCCAGCCGCAGCTCGCACGGGTCCATGTTGTCGGGGCTGACCGCGATGAACGTGCGCCCGACGAAGCGCTGATCCTCCTCGAAGGCGCGCAACGCCGCTTTTTGCCCCGCCGCGTCGCCGTCGAACGTGTAGATGATCTCGCCGGTGAAGCTGTCGCTGTCCATCAGCAGGCGGCGCAGCACCCCGATGTGGTCGAGGCCGAACGCCGTGCCACAGGTCGCGACCGCCGTGGGCTCACCCGCCTCGTGACAGGCCATCACATCGGTGTACCCCTCGACGATGACCGCCCGCCCGCGCTTGGCGATCTCTCGCTTGGCGTGGTCGATGCCGTAGAGCACGTGCGACTTCTTGTAGAGCGGCGTCTCGGGCGTGTTCAGGTATTTCGGGCCGTCGTCGTCGTCGAACAGCTTGCGCGCGCCGAACCCGATCACGTCGCCCGACAGGTCGCGGATCGGCCACAACAGCCGCCGGCGGAACCTGTCGATCATCGAACCCGACCGGGCTGGCTTGGTCAGCCCCGCTGTGTTCAGCTCGTCCGCGGTGAAGCCCTTCTGCCGCAGGTGCTTGGCGAGCGCGTCCCACGAGTCGGGGGCGAACCCGCAGCCGTAGCGCTCGGCGGCGTCACGCCCGAACCCGCGTTCGGCCAGGAACTGCCGGGCCTTGCGGGCGCCCTGGGTGCCCAGCTGCTCGCGATAGAAGTCGGCGGCGGCGGCGTGCGCGGCGAGCAGCCGCTGCCTCTGCCCGGCCTGCGGTCGCGGCCCGCTCGGCGCCCCGGCCTCGTCGTAGCGCAGCTGGATGCCGGCCCGCCCGGCCAGCCGCTCGATCGATTCCATGAACGAGAGGTGTTCCGCGTCCATCAGGAACTTGATCGCGTCGCCGCCCGCGCCGCAGCCGTGGCAGTAGTAGACGCCGCGGGCCGGGGCGACCGTGAAGGACGGGGTCTTTTCGTCGTGGAAAGGGCACAGGCCCTTGAGGTTGCCGCCGCCCGCGGGCCGCAGCGTCACCGACTCGCTGATGATGTCGGCGATCGACGTGCGGTCGCGGACCAGTGCGATGTCTTCGTCCTTGACCCTGCCCGCCACGGCATACATCCTGCCTCGTCTCAGGCGCGCGCTGCCACCAGGGTCCCGTGCCAGCTCACCGCCGCCGTGTCGGTGAGCGAGGCCACCTGGTCGATCACTGTGCGCAGCGCCTCGGCGTCACTTTCCGCTGCCTGGAACAGGGGCGCAAAGACCGGGTCAAGGGCTTCCGGCGTACGCGTGAGGGCCTCCACAAGCTCAACCAGGATGACCCGCTGTCGCTCGTACCATTGCTCGGCCGCCCGCGTCCGCATCACGTACCGCAAAGCCATGCCCTTGAGCAGCGCGCACTGGTTACGCACAGTTCGCGGCACGATCAGATCCGCGGCGTACCGGCGTACGGGGTCCGTTCCGAAACGACCCTGGGTGGCGCCCACTGCCGACGCCACGAAACGGCCGGTCAGCACGCTGGTCATCCGTTTGAGGCCGACCTGGGCGCGGTAGCTGCCGTCGTAGCCCGCGACCTCGGTCACCACCGGGTCGGTCAGCAATTGATCAAGGACGTCCGCGAGCTCGCCGACCGGCTCGTCGGAGTACACCTCGGCGACGTCCGCGCACAGGGCGGCACGCTCGTCGGCGTCCTCCATGAGCGGGCGCAGGCTCAGATAACCCCCGTGCACGCCGTCCTCGACGTCGTGCACCGAGTACGCCACGTCGTCGGCCCAGTCCATGACCTGGGCCTCCAGACAGCGCCGCTCACCGTGGCCGCCCTCGCGGATCCATTCGAAGACGGGAAGGTCGTCGGCGTACACCCCGAACTTGCGGCGTCCCGGCTGCCGTGCCCAAGGGTATTTGCAGCTCGCGTCGAGCGACGCCCGGGTCAGGTTGAGCCCGGCCCCCGGCACCTTGGCCTCGAGCCGGGTCAGCACCCGCAGGGTCTGCGCGTTGCCCTCGAACCCGCCGCACGGCTCGGCGACCATGTGCAGCGCCGCCTCACCATTGTGCCCGAACGGCGGGTGGCCCAGGTCGTGGGCGAGCCCGGCCACGTCGACCACGTCCGGGTCGCAGCCGAGCCGTTCGCCCATCTCGCGCGAGATCTGGGCCACCTCGAGCGAGTGGGTCAGACGCGTACGCAGGAAGTCGTCGGAGCCCGCGGTGTGCACCTGGGTCTTGGCGGCGAGCCGCCGGAACCCGGCCGAGTGCAGCACCCGGGCGCGGTCGCGCTGGTAGGGCGTTCGTCCGTAGCCGCTGTCCTTGGCCGGTTCGCCGATCCGTCTTTGGGCGTCGAACGCCGTCATGGGATCACCCTATGCGGCGGCCGGGTTCTCCTTGCTTCTTGCGGCCAACACGCAGAACTCGTTGCCCTCGGGGTCGGCCAGCACGACCCAGGGCACGTCGTCGCCCTGCCCGATGTCGGCGTGCCGGGCCCCCATGTCGAGCAGGCGCTCCACCTCGGCCTCCTGGTCGTCCGGGCGCAGGTCGATGTGCAACCGGTTCTTGACCTTCTTGACCTCGGGGTCGCGGCCGAAGAGCAGGCCCGGCAACTGGTCGGCGCTGCGGCGGATCTCCACCTCGTCGGGCTGCTCGTCCACGATCACGTAGTCGAGCGCCGCGGCCCACCAGCGAGCGAGCCGCGCGGGGTCCTCCGCGTCGACGACGATCTGCTCCCATTGGCTCGGCATCCATGTCTCCTTCATCGAAAAGCAGCGATCATGTTACGCGTCCCTCACTATCTTCTCCTGTTCGAAACAGCGCGCCGGCGGGCCGGTGACAGTCCTCGATCCCGTCGGTCATGACGCACATGGGGTGCGACTGGCGACCCCGGTGCGGTCAGAGGATGGCCCACGGTGAGGGCGAGGTCACGTGATCCTGCGGGGCGGAGCCGGCACCGGACCGGAGGCTCGCCGACGGCCGCGGCAACGACGCACGGCCGGGCGGGGAGCAGCGCAGCGCTCAGGAGAACACGTGCCCGGCGTCGACCACTGTCTGCAGGAGGCCATGGCGATCCCTGGCGCGGTCGGCGCCAGCCTCGTCGACTACACCACCGGCTTTCCGATCGCCATGACCGGGGCCGCACCGAATTCCGATCACAAGGCCGCGGCGGCGGGGACGGCCGACGTGGTGCAGGCGGCCACCAGCCGGTCGCTGTTCGTCTCGGCCGTGCCGCACGACCTGCTGGAAGACCTGATCATCACCACCACCGGCGGCTACCACCTGCTGCGGATGGTGCACACCGACTTCGACAGCCGGTTGGTGCTCTACGTCTGGCTCGACCGGGCGCAGGGCAACCTCGCGGTGGCCCGGCGCCGCATGCAGAAACTCGCCGACGAGCTCGTCGCTACCTGACGGGGATGGGAGTGGTTTTGACAGCCTCGATGACCGTCGCGCCGGGGAGCCTGCTCACGCAGGTGGCCGGCGAGCGGCAGACCGGCGCGCTGGTGGTCGGTGGCCACCCGGGCGGCGCGGTCTACGTCCTCGAGGGCCGTGTCATCTATGCCGAGTCACCGGCCGCGCCCGGTGTCGGCGAGCTGCTCACCGCGTCGGGCCGGCTGGCCGGGCGTACCTGGCAGAACGCGCTCGACCTGGGCACCTCCACCGCGCAGGTCGGGCGGCTGCTGGTCGAGCAGGGTCATCTGACCCGGGGCGAGCTGGAAATGTGTGTGCTCGGCGCCATCTACGACGCGGCGTACTTCGCGCTCTCGCCCGCCGCGGCGCCGGTCGACTTCCTGGCCGGGGCGACGCACTGGCTGGGCCCGGTCGTGCACGTCGACCCGGAGGCGGTCTGCCACGAGGTGGGCCGGCGGGTGCGGATCCTCGACGGGATCTTCCCGGACGCCCGGATCGACACCGCGGCGATCGCCCCGGCGACCCGGCCGCCGCGCGAGCGGATCACGCTCACCGCGCTGCAGTGGGAGCTGCTCGTGCACGCGGACGGGCAGCGGACACCGGCCGACCTGGCCCTGCTGCTGGGCAAGGCCGGGTTCGCCTGCGTGCAGGAGCTGCGCCGGATGGCCGCGATGGGGCTGATCGAGCTGCCCGAGACGCCGGCGCCCAATCCCGATCTGGTGCGGCTCGTACGGGGGCGGGGCACTGCCGTCGACGCCCAGCGCCCAGTGGTTGTGCCGGACCCGGCGGACGCGGCCGTTCCCGTGGTCACCGCGGCCCGCGCCGTGGTCCCGGCCCCCGACAGAACAGAACCACCGCGTCAGACAGAGCCGGCCCGTCAAACAGAACCGCCGGGTCCTTCGGTGGCCGACGACGGTCCCACCCAGCCCATCTACCGGCCGGCCCGCCTGGCCCGCCGCAAACCGGGGGCCAAGCTGCCCAAGGAGGTGGCCGGCGAACCCCCGCCGGTGCATCACGGCACCGATGAAGTCCTGCTCAAGCGCATCCGTACCGCATTGAGGGCGTTGCGGTGACGCGCGCACCCCCGAAGGAGAAAGAGAGACCGAGGATGACGGTGGATCCGGCGGTGCTCCAGGAGCTCGACCGCCTGCGAGGCCGGTTGCAAGAACTCTCCGGCAGCGTGCTGGCCACCACCGACGGGCTGGTGGTCGCCCACGACGCGCACGACATCGAGCCGGACAGCATCGCCGCGCTGGCGGCCGCGCATCTCGCGCTGGCCCGCCGGTTCGCGCACGCCGTCAACCACGGCGAGCTGCGCGAGTCGGTGGTGGAGTGCGATCGCGGCTACATCACCTCGTACACGGCGGGCCCGAACGCGCTGCTCACCCTGGTCACGTCCGGTGACGCGAACCTGGCCATGGTGCACCTGGAGGCCCGCCGGTGCGTACGCCGGCTGGTCCGGATCCTGAAATTGGAGAACCCCCGCCCCCGGCCGGAGATCCCGCAGCAGGCGGGACCGCCGAGCCCTCTGGCCCGGCGCACGCCGATGGCCACCCTGTCGACCAATGCCCGGCGTCGGCAGGCCGCGGGCTGAGCCCGCTTGTTCCGAACGGTTCCGCCCATCAGAAGCGGGCCGCCATCCCACCGCACTGGAGGACAAATCCATGGCCGACATGGACACCGCACTCAAAGAGATCATGGAAATCGACGGCGCCATCGGCGTCGCGCTGGTCGACCACACGAGCGGCATGGCCCTCGGCACGGTCGGCGGCGGCAAGGACCTCGACCTGACGGTCGCCGCGGCCGGCAACACCGACGTGGTGCGGGCCAAGCTGCGCGCGATGGAGATGCTCAACATCACCGAGAAGATCGAGGACATCCTGATCACCCTCGACGCCCAGTATCACCTGATCCGCCCGCTGACGAGCCGGGCCGGCAAAGGCCTGTTCCTCTACGTGGCCCTGCGCCGCGACCGGTCGAACCTGGCCATGGCCCGGCACCAGCTCAAGCGCATCGAGAACGACATGGACGTCTGACCGCGTCGTTTCCGCTGCGGAAAGGGAGGGCCGTTCCCGGCCCTCCCTTTCCGCGCTCTACTGTTTTGAGATGTGTCAGTGCAGGAGATCGTGCGCGATGTGGCCGGTGGCGCGATCGGTTATGAGGCCGGGCTCGACGCGCTGACCGTGGCGCCGGCGGCCGAGGTGGACGCGGCGCTCGGCGCGAGCCTGCGGGACGCGTTCGAGCGGCTCTTCAAGGGTGGGTGGCAGCCCGCCGAACTGCACCGGGTGGTGGCCCGGCTGGGCGATCCGGTGAAGGCGGCGCTCGTCGTCGACGCCGCCACGGCGTACGGGGAACGCTTCTCCGATGTTGATCCTCGCTGGCGGGACCAGGTCGCGCGGCTGCCGGCGGGGACCCGGCGACCGGATCGGATCAGCCTGATCGACTCGTCGCTGGGGCTGCTCATCGAGTTGCGGCGGCTGCCTTTGATCGAGGTGCTTCTCCCGCCGCCCGGCACCGCGGCCTTCAGACCGGGCAAATCGGATGCCAAGGTGCTCGAACGCGTCCGGGCGCTGCTGGCCAAGGCGGAATCGACGGACTTCGCGGCCGAGGCGGAGGCGTATTCGGCCAAGGCGCAGGAACTGATCGCCCGGCACAGCATCTCCGAGGCCCTGACCAGCGCGGACAGGGCCGAGGTGGTGCCGTTCGCGCGGCGGATCGGGGTGGACCACCCGTACGAGAGCGAAAAGGCGAGCCTGCTCGACGCGGTGGCGCGGGCCAACCACTGTCACACGGTGTGGTCACCCGAACTGGGTTTCTCGACGGTGTTCGGCTTCGACGCGGACATCGACGGTGTCGAGCTGCTCTACACGTCGCTGCTGGTGCAGGCCAACCGGGCGATGACGCGCGACGAGCCGGCCAAGGGGAAGGCACGGATCAAGGCGTTCCGGCGGAGCTTCCTGGTCGCGTACGGGATCCGGATCTCGGAACGGCTGACCGAGGTGACCCGCCGGCAGCTCGCGGGCCACGACGACCTGTTGCCGGTGCTGCGCAACCGCGACGTCCAGGTTCGTGAGGTCATGCACAAGGCGTTTCCCCGTACGGTCCGGGCGCGCGGCAGCCGCATCGACAGCCTCGAAGGGTGGGAGTCGGGCCGGGCCGCCGCCGACGAGGCCGAAATGGGTTGACCGCCGGGGCAGAATGGGGGCATGTCTCCTCCACGCTGACCCTGGCTCCTGTACGCGGTGCGCGCCTGTTCCGAGGCCGTGCCGCTCTATCCGGTGTACGCGCTGCTCTTCGCCGGCACCGGCCTGTCCACGGCCCAGGTGTCGTCGCTGTTCGCGCTCTGGTCGATCGTGGCGTTCGCCGCCGAGATCCCGTCCGGCGCGCTGGCTGACGCCTGGTCCCGCAAACGCCTGTACGCCCTCGGCGAGCTGATCACCGCGGCCGGCTTCGCGACGTGGACGCTGTGGCCGTCGTATCCGGGGTTCGCGCTGGGCTTCGTGCTGTGGGGGCTGGGCGGTTCGCTGTCGTCGGGGGCGCTGGAGGCCCTTGTCTACGACTCGCTGTCCGCGGCGGGCCGGGCCGGCGACTACGCCCGCATCATGGGGCGGGCCAACACTGTCTCGATCCTGGCCATGCTGGGGGCCACGCTGCTGGCCGCTCCCGCCTGGCAGGCGGGCGGGCATGTGCTGGTCGGCGCGCTGAGCGTCGCCATCAAGCTGGTGGGCGCCGCGCTGTCTTTGCACCTGCCCGAAAAGCGCGGTTCCGAGCCTGCGGACGACTCGCCCGGGGACGGGTACTGGTCAATGCTCAGGAGCGGCCTGCGCGAGACCGCCAGCTCCCGGCCGGTAGCCCGGAAGGTCCTGGTCGCTGCCCTGATCCCCGGCTTCACCGCGCTCGACGAATACTTGCCGCTGCTGTCGACGGACAAGGGCGCGTCGATCGCCCAGGTCCCGCTGCTCTACGCCGTGACAGCTCTGACGATGGCCGCCGGGAGCGCACTGGCCGGTCGCCGTTTCCCGCTACCGGCCGCCCTCACGATCGCCGCCGCCGCTGTGACCGCCGGCGCGCTGATCCCACACTTGGCCGCCATGATCGTCGTATCAGTGGCGTTCGGCCTGCTCGAATACTCGATCATCCGCGCCGAGACCCGCCTGCAGGACTCGATCACCGGCCCGGCCCGCAGCACAGTCCTGTCGGTCGCGGGCTTCGGGGGCGAGGTCTTCGCGGTGGCGCTCTACGCGGTCTTCGCCTTCGACCTGCCGATGAGCACGCTGTTCACCCTCTGCGCACTCCCCCTGCTGGCCACGGCCATGATCGCCCGCCGCTAGTTGATCTCCCGGAGTGCTGCCCCACCCACCCGGGGGCTGGCCCAAGCCTATGAGGTGACGCAAACTCTACGCCGCCCGCAAGCGACAAATCGGAATATCCACAGGCCTCGAGCGATATCCACAGGGCCCGTTTCTCAGCCTCCGCTGTTCTCCATCTCGGCGCCCTCGGGGACGGTGTCGTCGTCGCGGCTGTCCAGCCAGCCGTGCGGCAGCGACACCTTGCCCGGCGCGTTGACCCGCCCACGCGGCTGCCCCAGCTCGCCCACCGGGAACGGCTCCCCCGGGTCGAGCTTGCCCAGCAGGTCGTCCAGCTCGGCCAGCGACGAGATCATCGCCAGCCGCCGCCGCAGCTCGCCGCCGATCGGGAAGCCCTTCAGATACCACGCCACGTGCTTACGGAAGTCGGCACAACCGTGCTTCTCGTCACCGAGCGCGTCGACCAGCAACTCGGCGTGCCGTGACATGATCTTTGCGACCTCGCCGAGCAGGGGCAGCACCGGCTTGTAGCCGGCGCCCTGCGTGAACGCGGCCTCCAGGTCGGCGAAGAGCCACGGCCGGCCCAGGCAGCCGCGCCCGACCACCACGCCGTCGACCCCGGTGTGCTCCACCATGCGCAGCGCGTCGGAGCCTTCCCAGATATCGCCGTTGCCGAGCACGGGAACGTCGAGTGCCTGCTTCAGCGTCGCGATCGCGTCCCAGTCGGCCTGGCCCGAATACCGCTGCTCGGCCGTGCGCGCGTGCAGCGCCACCGCGGCCACGCCCGCTTCCTGGGCGATCAAACCCGCTTCCACGTACGTCAAATGGTCGTCATCGATGCCCTTGCGCATCTTGACCGTCAACGGGATCCCGTACGGGCGTGCCGCCTCGACGGCCTGTCGCACGATGCGCCCGAAAAGCTTGCGCCGCCACGGCAACGCCGAGCCCCCGCCACGCCGGGTGACCTTGGGCACCGGGCACCCGAAGTTGAGGTCGATGTGGTCGGCCAGCCCGTCCTCGCCGACCATCCGCACGGCGGCCGCGGTCACCTCGGGGTCGACCCCGTAGAGCTGCAGGCTGCGAAAGTCCTCGTCCTCGGCGAACGCGATCATCTGGAGCGTCTTGGGGATCCGCTCGACCAGCGCCCGAGTTGTGATCATCTCGCAGACGTAGACACCCCCGCCCTGTTCCCGGCAGAGACGCCGAAAGGCCACGTTCGTGATCCCCGCCATCGGGGCCAGCACGACGGGCGGGTTCACGGCGTGGTCGCCGAGCATGAGCGGTGCAGTCACTCCCCCAGCGTAGTTGCCGGTTGTCCGTACGCTGAATCCATGGAGGCTCGGAAGATCAGCGCGTGGAAGAGCGACTACGTCGTGACCGACCGTGGCCGCGAGATCGCTACGTGGGACAAGTCGACCTGGAAGAGCGGCGGAGTGTTCACGCTTGAGGGGCGTCGCCACACGGTCCGGTCGAACGCGTGGGGCACCAAGTACACGATGACCGACGACTCCGATGTGGTGCTCGCCTCGGCCGAGCGGGTGGGCCGCAAACGCTGGTCGGTCTCGTCCGGCGGCCGGACCTACCACTTCCGCCGCAAGTCCATGTGGTCCGGCGAGGAGGAACTGATCCTCGGCGACATGCGCGTCGGCAGCGTCCGCAAGACCAATTTCTGGGGCAACACCGTCGAGGTCGAGCTGCCCGGCCTCCCCCAGTCCCTGCAGCTCTTCGTCCTGGCCGTCGTCCTCAGCAAGTGGGCCGCCGAATCATCCGCAGCCGCCTCCAGCGGCGCCGGCTGAGGGATGAAGGGCCGCGCGAGACGGCCCTTCATCATTGTCAGCAGCCGGGCAGGCGCTTGATCAAGTAGTCCTCGATCTGGGCCAGGCCGACGCGTTCCTGCTTCATGGTGTCTCGGTCGCGGACCGTTACGGCGTCGTCGGTCAGGGTGTCGAAGTCGACCGTGACGCAGAACGGGGTGCCGATCTCGTCCTGGCGGCGGTAACGCCGGCCGATGGCCTGGGAGTCGTCGAACTCGACGATCCAGCGCTTACGCAGGTCGGCCGCCAGCCCCTTGGCCTTCGGCGACAGCTCCGGGTTACGCGAGAGCGGCAGCACCGCCACCTTGACCGGGGCCAGCCGCGGGTCGAAGCGCATGACCGTGCGCTTGTCGACGCCGCCCTTGGTGTTGGGTGCCTCGTCCTCGTCGTACGCCTCGAGCAGGAAGGCCAGCACCGCGCGGGTGAGACCGGCCGCGGGCTCGATCACGTACGGCACCCAGCGTTCCTGCTTCTCCTGGTCGAAGTACGACAGGTCGACGCCGGAGTGCTTCGAGTGGGTGGACAGGTCGAAGTCCGTACGGTTGGCGATTCCCTCGAGCTCGGCGAACTCGGTGCCACCGAACTGGAAGCGGTACTCGATGTCGACGGTGCGCTTCGAGTAGTGCGACAGCTTCTCTTTCGGGTGCTCGTAGAAGCGCAGGTTCTTCTCGGACAGGCCGAGCCCGAGGTACCAGTTCCAGCGCTCCTGGAGCCAGTACTCGTGCCACTGTTCGTCCTTGCCCGGCTCGACGAAGAACTCCATCTCCATCTGCTCGAACTCACGCGTACGGAAAATGAAGTTGCCCGGCGTGATCTCGTTGCGGAAGCTCTTGCCGACCTGCGCGATGCCGAACGGCGGCTTCTTGCGGGCCGCGGTGGCCACGTTGTTGTAGTTGACGAAGATGCCCTGCGCGGTCTCGGGCCGCAGGTAGTGCAGGCCCTCGGCGCTCTCGGTCGGGCCCAGGTACGTCTTCATCAGGCCGTTGAACATCTTCGGCTCGGTGAAGGTGCCCTTGTTGCCGCAGTTGGGGCAGTTCAGCTCCTGCAGCGAGGACGGCAGCGAGCCGTGCTTGGCCTCGTACGCCTCCTCGAGGTGGTCGGCGCGGAAACGCTTGTGGCAGGACTGGCACTCGGTCAGCGGGTCGACGAAGGCGTCGAGGTGACCGGAGGCAGCCCACACGTCACGCGCGAGGATGACAGCGGAGTCGAGTCCGACGATGTCGTCGCGCTGCTGGACCATCGTGCGCCACCACTGGCGGCGGACGTTCTCCTTCAGCTCCACGCCCAGCGGACCGTAGTCCCAGGCCGAGCGGGTTCCTCCGTAGATCTCGCTGGAGGGGAAGACGAAGCCTCGGCGCTTGGCCAGGCTGACGACGGAGTCGATACGGTCGGCGGGCATGTTCCTCCTACGCCGGCTGGGTGTCGGCGGGGACCTCGAAGGTAGTGATCACCTGGCGTGATCGGGACAAACAGCGAGATTACTCCCCGACCTCGCACACCTCGAACTGGCCCGTCGACTGGTTCTGATCGAGGGAGGCCCTGAGCTGCTCGACCTGACCGTCCTCGAGCGTCGCGGTGACCGGCATGGTCATGGACACGGTGCTGAACCGGCCCAGTTTCCAGTCGGTGATCCTTTCCTCGGCCGCGACGCGCGTGCGGAACTCCGAGGCCGTCTCGCGCCGCCGGGCCTGCTCACAGAGCAACCCGTACGCCTGGTCGAAGCGCTCGCCGCGCAGAGCGTTCAGATAGTCGTCGACGGCGGCGTGCGCCTGCTCGTCGAGAGCGCCCGAGATCGACGTGCCGAGGCCGATGAGCGCGGCCAGCCCGCCACCGCAGACGAGCACGAGCACGCCCGCGCCGATGCCCAGGCCCCAGCCGAGACGCTTGCCCTTGCCCTCGACGGGCGGGGCCGGGAACGGCGGCTGGACACCCGGGCCCTGCGGCGGGACCGGAACATGAGGCGCCGTCGTCATGGCGCCAAGCGTAGTCGTCAGCGCCAGGGCTCGGCGGCCCGGTCGCTCTCGGCCACCTCGACCTTCCCGCCCGGTTCGGCGCTGGCCAGGGTCTCGAACGCGGACGGCTCGTCGATCGACTCGCTCAGCAGCGGGGTCGCGTGGACCTTGACGTCGAAGCCGCCCAGGGCCCGCCGGTAGGCTCCGACGGACTGCCACTCGGTGACCAGGGTCCACCAGTCCGGGTCGTCGAGGGCGCGGGTCAGCCGGCCGGAGACATACCCTGGTCGTTCGGCCAGGGCGGCGAGCGCGGCGTGCGCCCGCTCGACGAAGCCGTCCTGCGTGTCCGGCTGCACGTGAAAGCGGTTGAGCACCAGCATGCGACGAGAGTACGCAGCGACGAGGAGTGACGTGGTGACGCCTTCCGACAACCTGCTCGGGCGCCTGTCCCGGGTGAACCCCACGGCCGCCTTCGTCCTCGCGCTGGCGGTGATGCTCGGTGGCCTCTTCCTGCCGGGCATCGTCGGCGCCGCCCTGCTGTTCGTGCTGGCCGCGGGCCTGGCCGCGCTCACCTTCACGACCTGGCCGGTGCAGTCGGGCTCGACCCGCGCCCTCCGCCTGCTGATTCTGGCCCTGTTGCTCGCGGTCGTGGTGACCAAGGCGCTCTAGACACATGCGCTTTTGACAATCATTATCATTGTCAGAGACAGTGGGTGGTATGCGCCGCCGTCTTCTCTCTGCTCTGCTCGTGCCGGCCGTCGCCCTCGCCGGGTGCGGTGATCAGGCCGCCTCCGGGGAGAAGCCGGAGGACGGGAAGTTCGAGATCGTCACGGCGTTCTATCCGCTGCAGTTCCTCAGCGAGCGGATCGGAGGCGATGTGGTCAGCGTCACCAACCTCACCAAGCCGGGCGCCGAGCCGCACGACCTCGAACTCACCCCACGCCAGGTCGGCCAGATCGCCGACGCCGGCCTCGCGGTCTACATCAAGGGCTTCCAGCCGGCCGTCGACGAGGCCATCGGGCTGGAGGCCGAGGACAAGGGGTTCGACGCTGCCGCGGTCGTGCCCCTGCTGCCCGCGGGCGGCGAGGACGACGACGGCCACGAGCACTCCGAGGCCGAGGGCGGCGAGGACCCGCACGTCTGGCTCGATCCCGTCCGCCTGGCCACGATCGCCGGCAAGCTGGCCGAGCGCCTCGGCCAGGCCGACCCCGCGCACGCCGCCGGATACGCCGAGCGGGCCCGCGCCCTCGGCGCCGAGCTGACCGCGCTGAACACCGAGTTCGCCGCCGGCCTGAAGACCTGCGACCGCCGCGAGCTGGTGACCAGCCACACCGCCTTCGCCTATCTGGCCGCCCGCTACGACCTGCACCAGGTCGGCATCACCGGCATCTCGCCCGAGGCCGAGCCCTCGCCGCAGCGCCTCGCCGCCGTGGCCCGGGAGGCCCGCGAGACCGGCGCCACCACGATCTTCTTCGAGACCCTGGTCAGCCCGGCGGTGGCCGAGACCATCGCCCGTGAGGTCGGCGCCAGGACAGCCGTGCTCGACCCGCTCGAAGGCCTCACCGACTCCACCGGCGACTACTTCACCGTCATGCGGCAGAACCTGGCCACCCTCGAGACCGGACTGGGGTGCAAGTGATGAGTGTCGTCTCGGTACGCCACGCCGCCGTCGGCTACGACGGCCGCGAGATCCTGCACGACGTGTCGATGACCGTGGACGCCGGCGAGGTCGTCGCGATCCTGGGCGCCAACGGCTCCGGCAAGTCCACCCTGATCCGGACGATCCTCGGGCTGGTCGCGCTCGGCCACGGCGAGATCGACCTGTTCGGCACCCCGCAGCGCAAGTTCCGCGACTGGGCCCGCGTCGGCTACGTGCCGCAGCGCCTCGGCGCGGGCAGCGGCGTGCCGGCCACGGTCGGCGAGGTCGTCGCCTCGGGGCGGCTGGCCCGGCGCGGCATCTTCCGGCCGTCCGGGGCGGCCGACCGGGCGGCGGTGCGGGACGCGCTGACCGACGTGGGCCTGCTGATGCGCATCAACGACCCGGTCACCACGCTCTCCGGCGGCCAGCAGCAGCGCACGCTGATCGCGCGGGCGCTGGCCGGCCGGCCCGACCTGCTGGTGCTCGACGAGCCGACGGCCGGGGTCGACGCGGCCAGCCAGGAGGCGTTCGCCGCCGCGCTGGGCCGGTTCGCCGGCGACGGCGGCACGATCCTGCTGGTCGCGCACGAGCTCGGCCCGTTGCGGCCGCTGATCGACAGGGCCGTCGTCGTGCACGAGGGCCGCATCGCGCACGAGGGCGCGCCACCCGAGCCGGCCGGTCACCACGCCGAACCCGACCACGACCATGTGCACCCGCACGCCGTGCAGCCCGCGGCGGGCATCTGCGTGGCCCCGGCCGACCGGATCGTGGCGAGCTGACGATGGACCTCTTCCAGTACGACTTCATGATCCGCGCCCTGCTGGGCGCGCTGATCATCGGCTTGACCGCGCCCGCCCTCGGCATCTATCTGGTGCAGCGGCGGCTCTCGCTGATCGGCGACGGCATCGGGCACGTGGCGCTGACCGGCGTCGGCGTGGGCCTGCTGCTCAACCAGTCCCCCGTGCTCAGCGCGGTGATCGTGGCGGCGATCGGCGCGGTCGGCGTCGAGCTGATCCGCGAGCGCGGCCGCACCTCCGGCGACCTGGCCCTGGCGCTGCTGTTCTACGGCGGCATCGCGGGTGGCGTGGTGCTGGTCGCGCTCTCCGACGACGCCAACAACAACAGCCTGGTGCAGTACCTGTTCGGCTCGCTGATCACGACGTCGCCCGAGGACATCGCGGTGATCGCCGTGCTCGGGGCGGCCGTGCTGATCGCGATGCTGGTGTTCCGGCCGGCGCTGTTCGCGGTCTGCAACGACGAGGAGTACGCCCGGGTCAGCGGCCTGCCGGTGCGCGCGCTCAACCTGCTGATGGCCGTCACCACCGCCGTCACGGTGACGATCGCCATGCGTACGGTGGGCCTTCTGCTCGTCTCGGCCCTGATGGTGATCCCGGTGGCCGCCGCGCAGCAGGTCACCCGCGGCTTCCGCACCACGATGGCCGCCGCGATGGCGATCGGGCTGGTCGCGGCGGGCGCCGGGGTGGTCGTCTCGGCCGAGGCCGACACCCCGCCCGGCGCCACCACGGTGATCCTGGCGCTGGCCGTCTTCGTGGCGATCACCGTCGGGGCCGCGGGCCTGCGGATGGTGCGCCGGCATTCCCAGCCGCCCCGCGAGGTGGAGCCGCCCGACGTCGTTCTGCAGGAGGCCCCGGTCCGATGACGACGACGAGCGGTTACGAGGCGTACGAGTCGGCAGGTGAGCTGCTGCGGGCCCTGTCGGCGCCGATCCGGGTGGCGATCGTGGCAGAGTTGGGGGTGGGCGAGCGCTGCGTCCACGAGCTGGTCGAGAAGCTCGGCGCGCCGCAACCCCTGGTCTCCCAGCATCTGCGGGTGCTGCGCGGCGCCGGGGTGGTGCGGGGTGCACGCCGTGGACGCGAGATCGCATACTCGCTGGTGGACGATCACGTGGCGCACATCGTCGCCGATGCGGTCAGCCATGCCAGGGAGGTCAGGTCGTGAGTGCCGAACAGAACGTCGCGCAGCGCAACACCAAGCAGCGCAGCGCGGTGAGCGCCGTGCTGGCCGAGGCCGAGGGCTTCTACAGCGCGCAGGAACTGCACGCCCGGCTGCGGGAACAGGGTCAGCGGGTCGGCCTGACCACGGTCTATCGCACCCTGCAGGGTCTGGCCGACGCGGGCGAGATCGACGTGATGCGCCCGCCCGGCGGCGAACATCTTTACCGCCGCTGCAGCCAGGGCCACCACCACCATCTGGTGTGCCGTGAGTGTGGTTCGGCGGTCGAGGTCGAGGGCCCGGCGGTCGAGTCGTGGGCCGACAAGGTGGCCAGCCGGCACGGCTACGTCGACGTGTCGCACACGATGGAGATCTTCGGCACCTGCCCGGACTGCGCGAACAAGTCCTGAGTGGGACCCTGGGCCGGTGAAGCTCTACGCCGACCGGCTGCCCACCGCCGTACGCCAAATCCTCACCGACGCCATCGTGGTCCTGTGGATCTATCTGTGGGTTCGCGCGGGTCTGTGGGTCAACGACATGGTCGAGAAACTCGGTGTCCCAGGGGCGAAGCTGGAGGCCGCCGGTGGGGGCATCGCCGACAACCTGAGCGACGCCGGCAGCAAGGTCGACGGCGTCCCGCTGGTCGGCGATCAGCTGGTCAAACCGTTCAACGGCGCCGCCTCGGCCGCCCGGTCGCTGGCCGAGGCGGGCCGTGAGCAGCAAGAGGTCGTCGACACGATGGCGATCGTCGTGGCTCTGGTGGCGGTGTCCGTTCCGTTGGCTCTCGTGCTGTTCCTCTGGCTTCCGCTGCGGCTGCGGTGGATGCGCCGGGCGTCGGTCGCTTCCGCCGTACGCGATCAGCCCGCCGGGCGTGACCTGCTGGCGTTGCGCGCCCTTTCCTCCCAGCCGCTCAACCGCCTGGCCAAGCTCGGTCCCGACATCGCGCAGAGCTGGCGCAACGGCGACGCCGCGGCGGTCGACGCGCTGGCCGAGCTGGAACTCAAGCGGCTCGGTCTGCGGTCTCGCCGGGAGTGACGTCCGTCCCGGCGACCTCCTCGTCCTCGTCCTCGTCGTCCTCGTCGATCCAGTTCCGGCGGAAGAACGGGATGGCCGCCCAGAAGGTGAGGAAGAAGACGGCGGTGATCGCGCTCAACAGGAACGCCAGCGGCCGGTCGAGGATGAAGTCGGTGACCAGCAGCACCGAACTGACCATCGCGACAAGCAGGAAGAACAGCCCGCCGGTGGCCATCCGGTGGGCGTAACGCACCAGCTCGGGCTTGCGGCCCTGACGGAACAGGGCGCGGTGGAAGGCGACCGGCGCGATGATCATGGCGGTCGCCCCGGCCGCGGCCAGCAGCGCCACCACGTACGTGTCCTTCTGGAACTGCGTGACCTCGGAGAACCTGTTGCTGAACGGCAGGGTCAGCAGGAAGGCGAAGAGGATCTGGATGCCCGTCTGCGCGACGCGCAACTCCTGAAGCAGGTCGGCGAAGTTGCGGTCCCAGCGCTGCTTCTCGGTCTCGTGTCGCCCGTACGCCTTGTCCACCATGACGCAGCGGATTCCCCAAAGTGCCCGCGAATCAAACTCCGCCGATACGCGCGAGGGCGGCGTCGGCGAGCGCGGCAGAGGCCTGCTCCGGCACCCAGTGGCTGATGCCCCGCATCGCGACGAGCTGATAGTCGGCCTCGACCCAGTCGCGGGTGCGCAGGGCAGCGGTCAGCGTGACCACGCCGTCCTTGTCGCTCCACACGTACGTGGTGGGCACGCGGACGATTCCCGGGCCGTCGGGCGAGCCGCCGGTTGCCGCGCGATACCAGTTCAGGCCGCCGGTGAGCCGGTCCGGGTCGGTCCGCATCGACTCGACGTACTTGTCGCCCGTACGGCCGATCGGCTTGAGCATCGCGCGCAGCACCGCGCCGTCCCGGGCCAGCAGGAACCGCTCGGCCACCGGCGACTGGAAGATCTTGAAGTAGACCATCCGCGCCCGCTGCGACGCCCGGACCCGTAACGCCAGGCCCAGCGCCTTGGGGTGCGGCACCGAGACGGCGGTCAGCGTACGGACCCGCTCCGGGTAACCCGAGGCCAGCCACCAGCCCACGACAGCGCCCCAGTCATGCCCGATGACGTGCGCGGACTCGATGCCCAGGGCGTCCAGGACGGCCACCGCGTCGGCCGTCGGCTCGGACATGCGGTAGGCCCCGACGTCGGCCGGGCGAGCGCCGGGCGAGGTGCCGCGCTGGTCGATGGCGTACGTGCGCAGCCCTCTCTCATGCAACCGCGGCGCGAGCAGGTCGAACTCACGGTGGTCCTGCGGGAACCCGTGCAGCAGCAGCACCGGGTCGCCGTCGGACGGGCCGCCCTCGTACACGTCGAAGGTCAGGCCTCGCGCTTTGATCTCCATGTGACGGCTCCCTCGCTGTTCCTTGACCGTGACCGGTGTTAGCGTCATCGAAACACACCATGTTTTTCCGACAGGGGAGCGCACAGCGCTGAGAGTGCGGGCAACCGCAGACCCTCGCACCTGATCTGGGTAATGCCAGCGCAGGAAGTTCGGTCTTTTCTCCAGCCGCGTCGTGTCCGGGGTCCGTCCCCGGCGACGGCGTGCGTCTCCTCCCGGTACCCACTGGGAGGTTCTCACATGTTCAACCGCTGGCGGACGATCGACATCGTCATAGCCTCGATCGTCGCCGTGACCTTCGGCGTCATCTTCTGGGCCTGGGGCCTGCTCTACAACGGCCCGGCCGACGCCATCCCCCTGCCCGGCCGCGCCCTGCTCTACGGCGTCTGGCTGGTCCCGGCCGTGCTGGGCGCGCTGATCGTGCGCAAACCGGGCGCCGCCTTCTACACGTTGTCGCTGGCCGCCCTGGTCTCGGTGGCCATCGGCACGAGCTGGGGCTGGACCATCGCGGTGCAGGGCCCGCTCGAGGCCCTCGGCGCCGAGCTGGTCTTCGCGGCCTTCGCCTACAAGGTGTACCGTCTGCCGGTCGCGCTGCTGGCCGGGGCGGCCGCCGGTCTGGTGGCCGCGGTCTACGACGTCTTCGTCTGGTACCCCGACACGGCGTGGGGCTCCTTCCGTATCCCGTACGTCCTGATCGCCGCGGCGTCGGCTCTGGTGATCGCCGGGCTGGGCAGCGTGCTGCTCACCCGCGCTCTGGCTCAGACCGGCGTCCTGGACCGTTTCCCGGCGGGCCGCTCGCGCGCGCTTGTCTGATCTGATGTTGTTCACGTCATGAGCGAGGTTGTTCTCCGCGGTTTCGGCTGGCGGCATGCGGGCCGGCGGGCCTGGGCCGTCCGCGAGGTCGACCTGCGGATCGCTCACGGCGAGCGGGTGCTCCTGCTCGGGCCTTCCGGGGCCGGCAAGAGCACCCTGCTCGCGGCGTTGTCCGGCCTGCTTCCCGAGGATTCGGGCGAGTCCGAGGGCACGATCGAGATCGACGGCCTCGACCCGCGCAAGGCCCGCGAAAAGGTCGGCATCGTCTTTCAGGACCCGCAGACCCAGCTCGTGATGGCCCGCAGCGGCGACGACGTGGCGTTCGGCCTGGAAAATCGCGGGGTGCAGGCGGCGCAGATCTGGCCATGGGTCAGCGACGCGCTCGACCGGGTCGGCTTCCCCTACCCGATCACCCGCTCCACGGCGGCGCTCTCCGGCGGCGAGGCCCAGCGGCTGGCCCTGGCCGGGGTGCTGGCGTCGCGGCCGGGCCTGCTGCTGCTCGACGAGCCGACCGCCAACCTCGACCCGGCCGGGGCGGCGCTGATCCGGGAGTCGCTCGCGGCGCTTCGCGACACCACCACGGTGCTGGTCGAACATCGGGTGGCCGAGGCGTTGCCGCTGGTCGACCGGGTGGTGGTGCTGGAGCCGGGCGGCGGGGTGCGGGCCGACGGCGCGCCCGAGATGGTGTTCGCGGCCTACGGCGACCGGCTCGCCGACGAGGGCGTGTGGGTGCCGGGTTTCACGATTCCGCCGCTCAAGTCGGGCACGGCGGCCACCCCTGATCTCGTACGGGCCGAAGGGGTTGCTCTGTCGCAACGGCTCGCGCCGGTGACGCTCGGGGTGGGCGCCGGCGAGGTGCTGGCGGTGACCGGGCCGAACGGGGCGGGCAAGTCGACGCTGGCGTTGCTGCTCGGCGGGCTGATCGCGCCGACCGGCGGGCGGATCAGCGGCTTCGGCGACCAGCGCCCGCCGCACCGGTGGCGCGCGGCGACGCTGACCGGGCGCATCGGTTCGGTCTTCCAGAACCCGGAACACCAGTTCGTCACGTCCCGGGTCGCCGACGAGCTGGCGGTCGGCCCGCGACGGCTGGGCCGCTCCCCCTCGGCGGTCGCCGCGACCGTCGCCGACCTGCTCGAACGCTTGAGGCTGACCAAGCTCGCGGAGGCGAACCCGTACACGTTGTCGGGCGGGGAGGCACGCCGCCTGAGCGTGGCCACGGCGCTGGCCACCGCGCCGCGCTTGCTGGTGCTCGACGAGCCGACCTTCGGCCAGGACCGCAAGACGTGGATCGAGCTGGTCACCCTGCTGGCCACCCTGCGCGACGACGGCCACGGCATCCTGGCCGTCACCCACGACGACGACTTCGTGCGGACGGTGGCCGACCGCACGTTCCCCCTCGGCACAGCCCGCCCGCGGGACCCCCTCCCCCACCGGCGGCCACGCGCATGAACTTCGCCCTGCAGCCGACAGGGAACATGTCGGCTCCGCTGGCCCGGCGCAACCCCGTCGCGAAGCTGGCCGCCGCCCTGCTCTTCTCGCTGCCCCTGCTGGCGACGCTCGACCCGCTCACCCCGGCGATCGCCCTGGCCGTCGAACTCGCCGTGGCCCCCCTGTTCGGCGTCCGCTACTCGACGCTGGCCAAGCGGGCCTGGCCGGTGCTGGTCGCCTCGCTCGGCCTGCTGGTCACCATGGTGCTGTTCTCGGCCAACCGCACCGGCGCCCTCCTGCTCGACCTGGGCCCGTTCGACATCACGACGGGCGTGCTGACCTCCGCGCTGGGCCTGATCCTGCGCCTGTTCGCCGTGGCCGTCCCCGGCGTGCTCGTCTTCGCCACCACCGACCCGACCGACCTGGCCGACGCGCTGGTGCAGAACGCGAAGGCCCCCGCCCGCTTCGCCATCGGCGCGCTGGCCGCTTTCCGGCTGCTCCCCCTGCTGGGCGCCGAGTGGCAGATGCTCACCCTGGCCCGGCGCGCCCGAGGCATCGACGCGGGCAAAAACCCTATTTCCGCCGTACGCCTTTTCGTCTCCACCGCTTTCGCCCTGCTGGTCGGCGCCCTCCGCCGCGGCGGCCGCCTGGCCGTGGCCATGGACGCGCGCGGCTTCGATTCCGGGATCCAGCGCACCCACGCCCGCCGGCAGTTCTTCCGGGCCGCCGACGCCGCCCTGGTCGTGGGGGCGGTGGCCCTCTCCGGTGCGGCGCTGGGAGTGACGATCGCCCTGGGCCTGTTCCGCCCGATCATCTGAGCAGATCGTTCAGCCGACACACCCGACCCGAACGGCAGCCGCCCGTACTGACGAAAGTCAGGCACGGTACATGCGGTGTTGATCTGCCGGGACGAATGTGTGCCCGAGTACGCATGCATCCATCTGTGGGAGATCACCGATATGGGTCACGGTCACGACCACCATCACGACCACGCGCACGAGGGTGCCGGAGGCGACCTTTCCCCGGCTCTCGACCTGAGCATCCCGGACAGCGAGCTGTCGCCGTCCGACGTCTCGCGTCGTGGGTTCCTCCGGGGAGCCGGCCTGCTGGGCGCGGGCGCCGCGGCCTCCGTGCTGGCCACCCCGTCCGCCGCGCAGGCCGCCGGCCTGCCGCACAGCCACGGCCCGGCCGGGGGCGGCACCGAGAAGGGCGGGTTCGCCTGGCTCGCCGGCGACCACCACATCCACACCCAGTACAGTTCGGACGCCCAGTACCGGGTGATCGACCAGGCCCGGCACGGCCGCGCGTTCGGCCTCGACTGGGTCGTCATCACCGACCACGGCAGCGTCGCCCATGCCAAGATCGGTGTCGAGAAGGTGAACCCGGACATCCGGGCCACCCGCGAAGAACTCAAGGACCTGCTCACGTTCCAGGGCCTGGAGTGGAACATCCCGGCCGCCGAGCACGCGACCGTCTTCGTGGCCCCCAGCAAGCACGAGGTCGAGGTCCTCAAGCAGTTCGAGACCAACTACGACGGCAACCTGCTGCCCGCCACCAACACCCCCGCGCAGAACGAGGCCGCCGCGATCGCCGGCATCAAGTTCCTCGGCTCGCAGGTGCGGGCGCGCAAGGTCGAGGCCGCCCTGTTCCTGGCCAACCACCCGGCCCGGCGCGGCATCGACTCGCCGCACGAGATCCGCAACTGGCGTGACGCCGACCCGTCGGTCGCCATCGGCTTCGAGGGCGCGCCCGGCCACCAGGCCGCGGGCATCCCCGCCCCGAACGGCCGCGGCGGCGCCCGGGGCTACTACGACAACAACCCGTCGGCCGCGTCGTTCCCCGGCTACCCGCCGGAGAGCTACCGCACCTGGGGCGGCTTCGACTGGATGACCTCCACCGTCGGCGGCCTGTGGGACAGCCTGCTCGCCGAGGGCAAGGCCTGGTGGATCACGGTCAACTCGGACTCGCACGTCAACTATCTGGACCAGTCGGACCGGGGCCCGGGCAGCGACTTCGAGGCCAACGGCAAATACAACGACCCGGTCTACACCGGCAAGACGCTGACCACGGCGGGTGACTTCTGGCCCGGCTTCTACGGCCGCACCACCGTCGGCGCCACGTCGTGGGGCTACAAGCAGGTCATGGACGGCCTGCGCGCCGGCCGCGTCTGGGTCGACCACGGCCGGCTGATCAAGGGCCTGGACGCCCGGGTCCGCGTGGCCGGCGACCGCCGCTCGTCGTCCGGCACCCCGCTCGGCGGCGTGCTGCACGTCAAGCGGGGCACCTCGACCGAGATCACGCTCGACATCGACCTGCAGGACGTGCCGAACTGGGCGCAGTTCATCCCGGTGCTCAAGCGGGTCGACGTCATCGTCGGCACGGTCACCGGCCCGGTCGCCGACAAGGACGCCTTCACCGCCCCGAACACCAAGGTGGTCAAGTCGTTCGAGGTCGGCAAGAAGTCGGGCAGGGTGTCGTTCACCTACTCGTTCGGCCGCCTCGACAAGCCGTTCTACGTGCGGGTCCGGGGCACCGACGCGAACCGTACGCAGGCCGGCCTGATGGGCGCCGCCGTCGACCCGGTGGGCCCGAAGCTGGACGTGCTCGGCGACGCCGACCCGTGGGGCGACCTGTGGTTCTACACGAACCCGATCTGGGTTCTGCCCAAGTGACCCTGTACCGCTCGGCCGCTCGGAGCCTCGTGACGACCGGGGTCAGCCTCGGTCACCGCGAGGTCTCCGAGGCCGACCACTGGATCCTCTCGCTGGAGCCGGCGCCCACGCTGGCCTGCACGCATCTTGTGCAGGCGCCGTTCCCACATGTGGCGATCAGCGTGACGTCGGCCGTGCCCTCGGAGACCGCGTCCTTCGAGACCGCGGACGATCTTCGGGCCGGTGCCGATGCCGCGGCGGCCGGGAGGTTCGGGCGAGCCGTCGTCTTCCCGGGCTCGTCCGGGCTGACCGGGCGGCTCACCGTGGCGGAACTGCTCGAGCGCACCGCGATCGACCGGGTCGAGATTCTCGGCTCGGGGGCCGCCGACCCCGGCCAGATCGTGGACACCCGCGATTTTGTCCGTCCCCAGTACCGCGGCGACGATCTCGTTCTGGTGACCATGCCGGCTGCGGGTGGAGTGCTCGTGCCGTTCGAAACGCGGGATCCCACCCCCTGCTGCGCCGACCACGGGTAGGCCCTTCTCTACGCTGGGGCCGTGTCACGTAACTCGCTGCAGTCGAAACTCGCCGAAGCGCGGGGCGGGGTGATGCTCTTCAGCATCACCCCGCCCCGGCGCGCCACCGCCCCCGAGCGGGTCAAGGAGATAGCCGGGATCACCGTGCGCCGGCTGGCTGAGCTGGATCTCGACGGTCTGATCCTCTACGACATCGACGACGAGTCGGACCGCAATCCCGACGAACGCCCGTTCCCGTACCTGCCGACGCTCGACCCGGCGTCGTTCCACGCCGACCACCTCGGCGACTGGGACAAGCCGACGGTCATCTACCGCTGCGTCGGCAAGTACGAGGAGCAGGATCTGCGCGGCTGGCTGTCGTCCGCCTCCCCCGAACTGCTCACCGTCTTCGTGGGTTCGTCGTCGCACACCAAACCCGTACGGACGTCGCTACGCCGGGCCCAGCGTCTGCACCACGAGGTGAGCCCGGCCCTGCCGCTCGGCGCGGTGGTGATCGGCGAAAGGCACGCCCGGCACGGCGACGAGCACCTGCGCATGCTGACCAAGCAGGAACGCGGCTGCACCTTCTTCATCTCCCAGGTGGTCTACGACCTCAACGAGACGAAGAACTTGGTCTCCGACTACTTCTTCGCCTGCCGCGACGCCGGCATCACGCCCCGCCCGATCATCTTCACGCTCTCGTTGTGCGGCTCGGCCAAGACGCTGGAGTTCCTGGAATGGCTGGGTGTCGAGGTGCCGCCGTGGCTCGCCACCGAACTGCGCGAGTCCCCCGACCCACTGGCCGACTCCCGCCGCGAATGCCTGGCCATCGCGCGCGACCTGAAGGCCTACTGCGAACGCCTGGGCATGCCGTACGGCTTCAACGTCGAGAGCGTCTCCATCCGTAAGGCCGAGATCGAGGCCAGCACCGAACTGGCCCGCGAGGTCGCCGCCCTGCTCCGAGCCTGACTCAGGCCGCCACCAGCTCCGCTCGGCGTCGTTGCACCGCGGCGCCGAGCGCGGCCGGGTCGCAGCCGGCCAGGTGATCCCTGATCAGCAGGTGGGCGAAGCGGTACTCGCGTGCGATGCGCACCAGCAGTCCGCGATCCGCGGTGGAGCGCAGGAACGACCGCCGCCACGGATCGGGCTCGCCCGCCACTGACAACGCGACCCTGTTCAGCACCTGCTCGGCCGTGATGCCGACGAACGCGATCGGGAACATGCCCAGCAGGAAGGCCAGTACGACACCGCTGATCGCGTCGAGCGGCACCGCCTCGGCGCCCCGCCCCACCAGCACCGCTGTCCCGAACAGGGCCAGCACGGCCAGCGCCTTCCGGGGAAGACTGGGCCGGCCCTCGACGGCCAAGGCCTTCCGCTGCCCCTCGCGGGGATCGAACGTCATCACCACCAGCAAGACGAAGACACCAAGAACAAAGCCCACGACGGCTTCCCGGCGGACGCCGACCACCACCACGAACACCACCGTGCCGGCCGCCACGGCCTGGGCCTGCCAGAAGAAGCGCCAGGTGACGACCTTGCGGGTGACGGCTCGGAGCAGAAGCCACACGGTCGGAAGCGTGGCGACGGCGACCGTCACCCCCGCGGCGGTTCGGGACGGCAGGGGGATGTTGCGGGCCGACCAGAACAGCAACGCGAGGACAGCAACGTTCACCACCGCCACGATCGCCACGAAGGCGAGCAGCGTCGTCCGGCGCGCGATCGACGGACGTACCGGCGCCTGCGACCAGGCCGAGGCGACAAAGCTCACGCACAGGGCCGCCACCCCGGCCCCGAACACGCGGCCGGCCCAGGCCGCGGCCACCGCGGTCACCGACACAGCGCCCAGCACCTGACAGATCGGCATGAGCCAGAACGTCGTGACCTCGGCCGCCGCCCGGCTGACCCGCGAGGTGAGAGCGTCGCCGTCAAGCGCGGTGAGGCCTGTGCCGCTGCCCGACGCTGCCGACGCGCACGCGAGAATCTGGATCGCTCGGAGCGTCTCCGCGGGGGCGGGCCCGCTGCCACCCCGATTCCGCGCGAGCACTTCCACCACGTACGCGTCGAAAAGCAGCCGCCGCAGCTCGGCCGGCCCGGAGGCGCGGGCAACCTCGTCCCAGTCCTCGTTTCCGCGCGCCAGCACCACGACGTTCAGCATCAGCGGGGTGGTGAGCACCTCCCACAGTTCGGCGTCGTCGGTCAGCACCGGCGCGACGTCACCGAGGTAGTCCAGGATCTGCTCCTTGGTCAGCGGCCGGATGACGACCGCCCCCTGCGCTCGCAGCGACCCGGTCAGGCGGTCGTAGTCGGCCTCGCGGCTGCAGACCACGAGCCGCGCCGTCCGGATCCTCTCCTGCAACGCGTTGATCTCATCCAGGCAGCGCTCCCGGAACGACTCCTCGACCTCGTCGAGACCGTCCAGGAGCAGCACCAGCCGGCCGTCGTGCAGCCAGGCGCGGCCGATCGGCGCGGGAATCCGATAACGTGACTGCAACTCGGTGACGATCCACTCGGCCAGGGGCCGAGGCGCGCGTTCGACACCGCGCGGCCGGAACCACGACCGGCGCGGGCGCGCCCAGCCACCCAGGTCGAGCACGACCGGGACGTTCCCCGCGGGTTGCGCCCGGGCCACAAGCTCGCCCGCGAGGTCGAGAAGTTGCGTCGTCTTGCCGGCGCCGGGCGCGCCCAGGATCAGCATCGACTCGTCCATCTCGTCGAAGACGTCGGCCAGAGCGACGTCCTCGGAGAGCTCGAACGCGTTTCCGCTGACCCGCTGCACCAGGTGCAGCGGTTGCCGGACCGCGTCCGGACGCTCGTCCAGCGTCAGCCGGATCCGCTCGTCGAGCAGGCCGAGACGCCGGGCCGCGACGTATCGCGACACCTGTTCCAGGGCGCGGCGGACGTTGCGCTCGTCGTCGGTCCGGCGTGCCGGCCGTGCCGGGTCGCCCGCTCCGACCCTGTCCCAGATCTCCAGGCCGATCAGCAGCAGCAGGCAACCCAGCGCGGTCGGCCACATGACCGGGCGGAAGGGCTGGAGCCACTGTGGCGCGGTGCCGCCGGTCTCAAGGTTGACCGCGAAGGGCAGAATCACGAGCCCGCCGAGCGTGGCCAGCAGGACCTGCAGAACGCGCACCGCCGCTCGGCCCATCGCTCACCCTTCGCCCGGGAGGCCCTCGATTGTCTCAGGGTCCGCCAAGCCCGGCGAGATCCTCAGTGGCTGGTCGCGAACCTGGCCTGGCCTGCGCCGAGACCGCCGCCTGGGGAAGGCGTTCCGGCCCCGGGCGGCCACGAGCGCCGAGGCGCTGGACGCGGCCAAGCCGTGAGAGCGCGATCCGCTTTGGCCTTGACGCTCCGCCACACCACGGATGCTGACCAGCGGGAACGCGGAGTGAAATCGCTCTCGGACGAGTTGTCCACAGGCTTGCCTTTCTACGGGGGAAGCCTGCGACGATGGGCGGGTGCTGGTTGCGTTCTCAGTGACACCCCTCGGGGTGGGTGACTCCGTCGGTGATCTGGTCGCCGAGGCGGTGCGTGTCGTGCGCGCCTCCGGGCTGCCCCACCGCACCGACGCCATGTTCACCACGGTCGAGGGCGAGTGGGACGAGGTGATGGCCGTCGTGAAGCAGGCCGTCGACGCGGTGGCCGCCAAGGCGCCTCGGGTCAGCGTCTCGCTCAAGGCCGATGTGCGTCCCGGGGTGACCGGGGCGCTCACCGCCAAGGTGGAGCACATCGAGCGGGTGTTGCGCGAGTGAGACGCCTGGTGATGTGGGACATCGACTACACGCTGCTGAGCGGCGGCGGGGTCGCGGCGACGGCGTGGAAAGCGGCTTTTGTGGCGCTCACCGACGTGCCGTGGCGCGCCACGCCCAGCTTCGGCGGGCGTACGGACATGGACGTCTGCGCCGAGGTCTTCGCGACCCACGGGGTGACCGACTGCACGCCCGAGCGGTTCTTCCTGCGGTACGTCGACGAGGTGCGCGACCGGCAGCACCTGTTCGCCGAGCAGGGCGAACTCATGCCCGGGGTGCCCGAGGTGCTGTCCCGCCTCGGCGACGACCCGGGCGTGGTGCAGACGCTGGTCACCGGCAACGTGCCCGAGGTGGCGGCGGCCAAGGTCGCGGCGTTCGGGCTCAGCGACGCGTTCGACGCCGAGGTCGGCGGCTACGGCAGCGACGACAGCGTGCGCGCCACCCTGGTGCGGCGCAGCTTGGAGCGCGCCGAGGCCAAATACGGCGAACGGTTCGAACCCGTCGTCATCGGCGACACCGTGAACGACGTGGCAGCCGCGCTCGCGAACGGCGCTTTCGCCGTGGCGGTGGCGACCGGCCGGACCAGGATGGCCGACCTCGTGCTGGCCGGGGCCCACGCCGTGCTGCCCGACCTGTCCGACGTGGAGGCGGCAGTCCGCATCCTCACCACCGACGGCCTGACCGCCGACGAACTCACCTCCGGCTGAGCCGGCCGCCTGCACACCAGCGTCCCACCGCCCGGGGTTCAGGGCAGCCTCGGCGGGCGGGCCGGCCACAACCGGCTCAGGTCGGGCTGACCGGATTCGGGATCGCTCCGCCGAAGCGGCGGTCGCGGCTGGCGTACAGCTCGCACGCGTACCACAGGTGACGCCGGTCGAAGTCGGGCCACAGGGTGTCGAGGAAGACCATTTCCGCGTACGCCGACTGCCAGAGCAGGAAGTTCGACGTGCGCTGCTCGCCCGACGGGCGCAGGAACAGATCGACCTCGGGCACCTCGGGGTGATACAGGTATTTCGCGATCGTCTTCTCGTTGATCCGGTCGGCCTTGAGCTTGCCCGCGGCGACATCACGGGCGATCGCGGCCGTGGCGTCGGCGATCTCGGCCTGGCCGCCGTAGTTGACGCAGAACTGCAGGGTCAGCGTCTTGTTGTGCTTCGACATCTCCTGCGCCGTCTCGAGCTCGGAGATCACGCTTTTCCACAACCGGCCGCGGCGGCCCGACCACACCACCCGTACGCCCAGCTCGACCAGCTGGTCACGGCGGCGGCGGATGACGTCGCGGTTGAAGCCCATGAGGAAGCGCACCTCCTCGGGCGAACGCTTCCAGTTCTCGGTGGAGAACGCGTACGCCGAGAGGTAGGGGACGCCCAGCTCGATCGCGCCCTCGATGGTGTCGAACAGCGAGAACTCGCCCTGCTCGTGCCCCTTGGTGCGGGACAGCCCCCGTTCCTTGGCCCAGCGGCCGTTGCCGTCCATGACCAGCGCCACGTGCTGGGGCAGCGCCGCCTTGGGCAGCTCGGGCGGTGTCACGCCGGACAGGTGCGGGGTGGGTGGACGCGGCGTCATGGGCTCTCCCGTCGATCGACCAGCGGAAGCGAGCGCAACGCCCGCTCCATGTGCCATTGCAGGTGGGCGGCGACCAGGCCGCTGCACTCGCGGCGCACCGGTGACTCGCTCGCGTCGGCCACCACCCAGTCGCCCACGGTCAACGCGTTCATCAGGCCGAGCGTGGCCGGGGCGGGGTGGGCCGCACCCGGCGGGCGGCAGTCGGGGCAGACCGCGCCGCCGGCCGGCACCGAGAAGGCGGCATGCTGCCCGTCCGTGCCGCAGACGGCGCACTCGGCGATCGCCGGCGCCCACCCGGCCGTTGCCATGGCCCGCAGCAGGTAGGCGTCGAGGACCAGGCTGCTCGCATGCTCGCCGAGCGACAACGCCTTCAGCGCGCCCAGGGTGAGCTGGAACAGCCGCAACGACGGCTCCCGCTCGACCGGGGTGAGCCGCTCGGCGGTCTCGGCGATCGCGCTGGCCGCCGTGTAACGCGGATAGTCGGTGAGGAACTGCTTGCCGTAGAGCGCGACCGCCTCGACCTGGCTCACCGCGTGCAGCGAGCTGCCCACCCCCTCGGGCGAGCCGGCGAGCTGCAGGTCGATGTGACCGAACGGCTCGAGCCGGGCGCCGAACCGCGACGACGTGCGCCGCACCCCCCGGGCGACGGCCCGCAGACGGCCGTGGCGACGGGTGAGCAACGTGATGATGCGGTCGCTCTCGCCGAGTTTCTGCACACGCAGCACCACCGCGTCGTCGCGGTAGAGATGGCGGCGGTATCCGGCGGCAGGCACCCCGCCATTCTGCCTCCTGGGTGCGACCGGACCGGCCGCGACCCTGACCCGGTCTCAGGGTCATCTCGGGGAACGGTCAGTGACAGGACCGATGGTGCCCGCACCGGCCGGGTCATAGCGTCAACACCATGACCGCGACACTCACCCGGCGCGCCGGCGCTCTCGTCCTCATCGCCGCGACGGCGGCCACCACCCTGACAGGGTGTGCCGGAGTGGTCGGGGCTCAGATGACCTACGACGACACCGAAAAGACGAAGATCACCGAGATCCAGCTCGACGGGGGCAGCGGCGACGTCGCGATCCGCACCGCCGCCGTCACCGAGACGAGCATCAAGCGGATCATCCGGCGCAGCACCGACCCGGGCGAGTCGTACCGGTTGCAGGGCACCAAGCTGCTCATCGACACCTCGTGCGGGCACGACTGCTCGGTGTCGTACGAGATCGTGGCCCCGCCCGGGGTGAAGGTGAGCGGCGAGCTGCGGTCGGGCGACATCTCGCTCAGATCGGTCGGCGACACCGACGTCAAGCTGACCTCGGGCGACGTGAACATCGCGGAACCCGCCGGCAAGGTGAAGCTGCGGGCCACCTCCGGCGACATGCGGGTGGTGAACGCGAAGAACGCCGTCGACATCCAATCGACCTCGGGCGACATCGACGTCATCGACGCCGCCGGGCCGCTGACCCTCAAGCTCACCTCGGGCAACATCACCGCGATGCTGACCTCGGCCGCCTCGGTGACCGCCCAGACGACCAGCGGTGACGTCGAAGTGCGGGTGCCGGTGGGCAACTACAAGATCGAGACCCACACCGGCTCGGGCGAGGCCAACATCACCGGGCTGGTCAACGACCCCCGCTCGGCGACCGTGCTGAACTTGCGCACCGCCAGCGGGGACGCGTCGATCAGCGCGGCATGATCGGGGCATGAGCTTCTATCTGCCGCTCGGCGACAACCAGTTCCGGCCGACCCGCTCGACCGAGAGCCCATGGGACACCGAGATGCAGCACGGCGGCCCACCGGCCGCGCTCCTCGGGCGGGTGCTCGCGGTCGGCGGGCTGCGGCTGGCGCGCATCTCGGTCGACTTCCTGGGCCCGATTCCGCGCCGCGACTGCCGGGTGGACGTGTCCACGATCAAGCCGGGCCGCCTCACCATGCTCAACGAGGCCCGCATGGTGATCGACGGACGGGTCGCGGTGACCGCTCGTGCGTGGCACCTCGCGCCCGGCCCGACCCCACCGGTGAGCACCCCGGCCGACCACGCGGACCCGCTGCCCGAGACCGAGCACACGTTCCCCGGCATGGAGGAATGGGGCTACGGACAGGCCACCGAGTGGCGGGTCTCGAAAGGCGAGCTGGGCTGGTCCGACAGTTCCGGCGGCTCCGACAGTTCCGACGGCTCCGGCAGCCCCGACAGCCCCGACAGCCCCGACAGTTCCGACCGCTCCGGCAGCCCCGACAGCCCCGACAGCTCCGGCCGCTCCGGCAGCCCCGACAGCCCCGACAGTTCCGACCGCTCCGGCAGCCCCGACCGCCCCGACAGTTCCGACCGCTCCGGCAGCCCCGACCGCCCCGACAGGACCGGCAGCCCCGACCGCCCCGACAGCTCCGGCAGCTCCGGCAGCTCCGGCAGCTCCGGCAGCTCCGGCAGCTCCAACGGCGAGACGCACGTGTGGACCCGGGTGCGGATGCCGCTGCTCGACGGACAGGAACTCGACGGGCAGGACAGGGCGCTGATCGTGGCCGACTCGGCGAACGGGCTGTCGGCGGTGCTGCCGATGGACAAGTGGCTGTCGATCCCGCCCACCATGACAACCACGCTGCTGCGCCCGGCCGGCGGCGAGTGGGTGCACCTGGCCTGCCGCACAGCACTCAGCAACGACGGACTGGGGTTGACTTCGGGCGAGCTCTACGACTTCGACGGCGCGATCGGCCAGGTGTCCCAGCCGCTGGTGGTGCGCGCCCGCTGACCCGGCGAGTCGATCACCCCACCCGCAGGGGCGCCCCCCGATGCGATTGTCTCGCGTTTCGGCGATCTCTGCTGGGGCCCTTGTGGATAAGTCGGCGTTGTGGACAGCGCTTCCGGGCCTTGGGGCAGACGTCAGCCGGGCGGACTGGGACGCACCCGCCAGCGGGCTGAGGCGCCCGCCAGCGGACTGGGACGCACCCGCCAGCGGGCTGAGGCGCGCCCGTCAGCTGCTCGTCGAGCGCTCTCGCCGGGGCTGCAAACCGCTCGCACCGGCGGGGGCCGGGGAGACCGGGGCGGTTCGGCGTGGGCGGCCCGGGATCAGTGCGGGGCGGCGGCCGGCTGAGATGTCCTCGACCCAGCCGACGGCCATCACGACGAGGCCCAGCAGCGCGGTGACCACGGCGAGGCGCCACGAGATGCCGACCCAGCCGTGCACGGGCAGGCCGGTCGCCTCGGCCAGCCGGACCACGACGATGATCAGTGGGACGTGCCAGAGGTAGATGGTGAGGGCTCGGGAGTTGAGCACGGTGAGGCTGCGGCGCGCGGCGATCCGCGGGGCGAAACCGAGCACCACCAGGATGAACGCGGCCGACCAGAGGGCGTTGGCGAGCGGGATGTCGTTGAGGTCGAACCCGCGTGGGCCGGGATGTGTCAGCGCCCACACCGCGCTGGTCACTCCGGACACACCGACGATCCACCAGCGGTAACGGGCCAGCGCGGCGCCCCGGGCAGGCGCAGCGGTGGGAGCGGGGAGGGCTTGCGGGGCGCTTTCGGACCGATCACGCGAAGCGCCAGGGCCGGACAGGGCGGTAGCTCCTGACGCGGGCAGGGTGGTTCGGGGGCGGGCCAGCAGGCCGTCGTGGTGGGCGAAACCGAGCAGCCAGGCGCCGCCGTACAGGGCCAGGTCACGCACGATCAGTGGCGGGGTGAGACCGGCGACCGTGATGACGGCGAGGGCCCCGTACGGGAAGGCAAGGGTTGTCAGGGGGAAACGGCGGAACAACGGCAACAGCAGCGGGGACAGCAGGACGAACCATAGGAAGTCGCGCAAATACCATGTGGCGGCGAGGGCCTGGAGCCAGTAGCCCTCGGCCGGCGGGTCGACGAGCGGGAAGGCCCACAGCAGCACTTGCCAGTCCCACGCCATGCCGAATGCGAGCATCGTGGGGACGGCGACGGCGGCGAGCACCCAGAGAGCCGGCAACAGGCGGTGAACGCGGCGCTCGACCGCGAACAGACCGTAGCGGTCCAGTGACGCCGCCATCATCGAGCCCGCCAGCGCGAACATCACCGACATGGCCGGGAAGACGATGGTGAGGGCTGCCCAGCCGGTCGAGTGGTAGACCACGACCCGGACGGTTGCGACTGCTCGCAGCAGATCCAGGTACCGGTTGCGCATGAGAACCGTTGTTACCCAGTCATTCCCGCGCCCGCAAACCAGCGTGAATTATCCCATAATCGATGCATTACCAGGTTTGAATTTCACGGCCCCGGGAATTGCGATGATCAAAAGCCGAGTTTGCGGAGCTGACGGGGGTCACGCTGCCACTCCTTGGCCACCCGGACGTGAAGATCGAGATAAACCCGGGTGCCGAGTAATTGCTCGATCTCGGCGCGGGCCTTACTGCCGACCTCTTTCAGCCGGACACCCCGCGACCCGATCACGATCGATTTCTGGCTGTCACGCTCGACATAAAGATCTGCATAGATCTTGGTGAGCTTGCCCTCGACCATCATCTCCTCGACCAGCACCGCGATCGAGTGCGGCAGCTCGTCCCGCACGCCCTCGAGCGCGGCCTCGCGGATCAGCTCGGCGATCAGCACCTGCTCGGGCTCGTCGGTGAGCACGTCGTCGGGATAGAGCTGCGGCGACTCGGGCAGGTGCTTGACCAGCACGTCGACCAGCGTCTGCACCTGATGCCCCGACACCGCGCTGACCGGCACGATCTCGGCGAAGTCGTACAGCTCGCTGACCGCGAGCAGGTGCCGGGCCAGCGTGGCCGGGTCGACCAGGTCGACCTTGGTCACCACCGCGATCACCGTCGCCTTGAGCTCGGCCAGCTCCGACGAGATGAACCGGTCGCCGCGACCCACCGGCTCGTCGGCCGGGAAGCAGACACCGATCACGTCGGTCTCGCTCCACACCTCACGCACAAGATCGTTGAGCCGCTCGCCCAGCAGCGTGCGCGGCCGGTGCAGACCCGGGGTGTCGACCAGCACGAGCTGCGCGTTCTCGCGGTGCACGATGCCCCGGATGACGTGCCGGGTCGTCTGCGGCTTGTTCGACGTGATCGCGATCTTCTGCCCGATGATCGCGTTGGTCAGCGTGCTCTTACCGGCATTCGGCCGCCCGACAAAACACACAAAGCCAGCGCGATAAGTGTCATCGTGCGTGATGGGGCCTGCTTCTTTGTGACGGTGAGTGCGCGTCGACCGGTCACTCTGCGCGTTTCCCGCGCGCTTTTCGCCCGTACGCGGGGTGACTGCCCCGCCCATTTCCGGCTGCTGCGGACCTTTGGCGCGGGTCCGCGGCTTGCGCCCCGGCTCACCGCCCGCGAGACCGCCGGCTCGGCCGCGCTCCGACCGACCATCGGGGCCGCCACTGCCCTCGCGGCCACCAGCACCGCCTGCGGCACCACTTGCGGTGTCACTAGCTGCGCCACGCCCGCCGCCAGCACCGCCACGCCCGCCGCCGACGCCACGCCCGCCGCCGTTCCCGCCGTGCCCGCCGCCATGCCCGCCGGAGGAGCGTCGGCCGTCGGACGTGTTCTCCGCCCGCCGAGCAGCCCGCCGTTCCTGCCGCCGGAGTTCGTTACGCTCCCCAGCGGTGAGACGCCGCTCGCCTCCGGAGGAACCCGGCGAGCCAGAAGAACCTGAACCCGAGCGGGAGGACCCGGACGGAGCGGCACCGGGGTTCTTACGGTCGTCGGTCATGCCGCGCCGAACCCGAGGATCGTGTCATGACGCGAGGAGCAAACGGCGAGGGTCATGCGGTGACCGTGCCGCGGAGGGCGCCGGTGGGGCCGGCCACGTGGATCGGGGACGCGGGGGCCAGGTCGCGTACGGCGGCGTGACCCGCCTCTTCCAGCGACTCAGCCTCGGTGACGACCGCAGCCGCCTCGATCAGGGTGGCGCCCGCCGACGCCGCCGAGGCCACGGCGAGCTGCAGGGCCGTGACGGCCAGGCTGGGCAACGCCACCGTCGCCGCCGCGTACGTGCGGCCGTCCTGGTCGCGTACCGCTGCTCCCTCAGCCGCACCCACCCGGGCGCGTGCGCTCCGCGCCAGGGTGACCAGCTTGGCGTCCTCGGCACTCAAAGCCGGGGCCGCCGAGGCCGCGGAGGTGGTGGTGTCGGTCTCAGGCATCGGCGTGCTGTCTTTCCTCTGTCTCGGTGTCGTCGTTCGTCGTCTCGTCCTCCGCCACGGGCTCGACCCGGCGCACCAGCACCGAATCGATCCGGTTGCGGCGGCCGGTGGTGCCCTCGGCGACCAGGTGCAGGCCGCCCACGTCGACCTGCGCGCCGGGGATCGGAACCCGGCCCAGCGTCTGCGCGAGCAGGCCGCCGACCGTCTCGACCTCGTCGGCCGGCAGCTCCACCCCGAAGATCTCGCCGAGGTCCTCGATCGGCAGCCGGGCGGTGACCCGTACGGCGCCGTCCTCGAGGTGCTCGACCGGCGGGCGCTCGACGTCGTACTCGTCGGTGATCTCGCCGACGATCTCCTCGAGGATGTCCTCGATGGTGACCAGGCCGGCCGTGCCACCGTACTCGTCCACGACGATCACGACGTGGCTGCGGGCCGCCTGCATCTCGGAGAGCAGGTCGTCGACCGGCTTGGACTCGGGCACGAACGTCGCCGGGCGCATCAGGTCGGCCACCGCCTGCGCCGTCGACGCCGGGTCGCCGTTCTGCGTCCGGCGGACCACGTCCTTGAGGTAGAGCACGCCGAGCACGTCGTCGACGCTCTCGCCGATCACCGGGATGCGCGAGAAACCGGAACGCAGGAACAGGTAGAGCCCCTGCTGCAGCGTCTTGGGCGCCTCGATCCACACCATCTCGGTGCGCGGCACCATCACCTCGCGGGCGATCGTGTCACCCAGCGCGAACACTGAATGGATCATCTCGCGCTCGCCGTGCTCGACGACGCCGCGCTGCTCGGCCAGGTCGACCAGTTCCCGCAGCTCGACCTGGCTGCCGAACGGCCCCTCGGGGAACCCCTTGCCCGGGGTCACCGCGTTGCCGATCAGGATCAGCAGCGACGCGAGCGGGTTGAGCACCTTGCCCAGCCAGCGCACCAGCGGAGCAGACGCGCGGCCTACCGCGTACGCGTGCTGTCGCCCCACCGTACGGGGTGCGACCCCGACCACGACGAAGCTGACCACTGTCATCGTGCCGGCGGTGACCAGCGCCGCCGTCCAGCCGATGCCCCAGCTGTCCACGGCCACCAGCGCGACCAGAGTCGTGGCGGTGAGCTCGCACAGCAGGCGCAGCAGCAGAAGCAGGTTGAGGTGGCGCACCACATCGGAGGCGACCGCTGCCAGCGCCGACGCGCCACGCTCGCCCTCGCGGGCCATCTCGGACGCGCGCGCCGCCGAGACCGAGCCCAGGGCGGCGTCGGCCATCGAGGCCAAGCCGGCCAGGAAGACCAGCGCGACCGCAAAGATGATCAGTTGCACGTCGGGCAGGCCCGCCGAGGCGGTGCCTGCCGCAAGTAGATTGGGGTCCACGGCTAGCCGGCCCGTCCGGCCCGCCAGCTGTGGAGGAGCCTGTTCTGCAGGGCGAACATCTCGCGCTCCTCCTCCGGCTCGGCGTGGTCGTAACCGAGCAGGTGCAGCGCGCCGTGCACGGTCAGCAGATGCAGCTCGTCGGCGGCCGAGTGCCCCGCCGCGACGGCCTGTTTGGCGGCCACCTCGGGGGAGAGCACGATGTCGCCGAGCAGCGCCGGCTCCCCCGTGCCCGCCTCGCCCGGACCGTGGTCGACGCTGCCCTCGTCCATCGGGAACGCGAGCACGTCGGTCGGGCCGTCACCACCCATCCAGCGATGGTTGAGCTCGGCCATGTAGTCGATGTCGACGAGCAGGATCGACAGCTCGGCGAGGGGGTTGACCCCCATCTCGTCGAGGGCGTGCCGGGCCACCGCGAGGATCGCGTCGGTGTCGACCTCGACTCCCGACTCGTTGGCGATCTCGATGGACATAGCGGTGCGTTTACCCCTTGATTCAGCGCCTGCGCCCGGAGCGGCCACCACTGGCGGCGCGCCCGGGGACGGCGTGGACGGATTGTGTGGCGGCGCGCTCCTGCTCGTCGTCGTACCGCGCGTACGCGTCGACGATCTCGGCGACCAGCCGGTGGCGTACGACATCGGAGCTGGACAGCTCGGCGAAGTGCACGTCCTCGACATTCTGCAGGATCTCGCGGACGACCTTGAGACCGCTGGTCGTGCCGCCCGGCAGGTCGACCTGCGTGACGTCACCGGTGACCACGATCTTGGCCCCGAACCCGAGCCGGGTCAGGAACATCTTCATCTGCTCGGGAGTCGTGTTCTGCGCCTCGTCGAGAATGATGAACGCGTCGTTGAGGGTGTTGTGGGTGACGATCAGGTCGTCCGTGACGTACAGCGAGTCCTCGGCCGCGACCTGGATGCAGACGGTCTCGGTCTCGCCCTCGGGCTCGATGGTGTGGATGAACCGCATCGGCGTCCCGGCGCCGGCCAGGGCGTACGTCTCGCGCTTGCGCTCCAGCCGGAAGGGCTCCAGGGCCTCGGGCAGGCGGATGTCCAGCACATGAGCGTCGTGCCGATGGTCGACCGGCCGGCCCTTGGCCAGGCCCGGCTTGCGACCGGCCGCCGGCCTCGTCCGCTGAGTGACCGTGCCACCCAGCGAGCGCACCAGGAAGATCACGTCGTCCCTGAGCCGCCCGGAGCACGTCGTGTACTGCACTCGGCAGGTCCGGCCGGTCTGTGTGACCGGGCCGCCGCCGCTGTCGAGCAGGCCCTGCAGAACGGCGAGTCGCACCGCGGCGCTGTTCAGCAGGTAGCGCTCCGGCACGAACTTGGTGTGCGAACGGGTGCCGTCCAGCTCCAGCTCGCGGAGCACGGCCGTCACCGGGTTCGCCGTGATCACACCGCCGCGCCCGCCGCCGTCGGACCGGCGCAGGATGTAATCGATCTCGTTCTTGCGGAACAGCGTGATGCCGGGCAGGGCCGCGTCGAGCGCGTCGGCCAGTTCCGGGTCCTTGGCCGAGAACGACGGCGTGGTCGCCGTGGTCAGGCAGCCGTCACCGAGCAGCAGGCCCAAGGCGTACGGGTCCATCGGCACGTCCTGCGGGACGAACTCCACCGGCTGTACCAGCGGAAGTTCGTACCGGTGCACGTTGCCGCGACGCAGCTTGCCGATCATGTCCTGGGTCTGCAGCACCCGCGCGGGACGCCCCTTGCTGCGGTCGTCGACCGTGCGCACCGTCCACAGGTGCTCGCCGCACGCCAGCGTCGAGGCGCCGTCCTGGGTCGTCACCCGGTAGACCGGCTTACGGCCCTGGGGATAGACGCCGAGGACAGGGGTCGGCGTTCCGTCCGACCCGACGACAAGGTCACCGACCCGCAGGTCGCCGATCTGGCGCCAGCCGTCCGGGGTGAGCACCTTGGCCGTGAGCGGCTGCGCCCGGCCCCGCATGTAGGCCAGCGGGGCGACCTCGATGGTGCCGGCGGCCATCAGGCGGGGGATGGACTCGGGGTCCAGCATGTCGTGCAGCGCGTCGTAGAGCGGCCGCAGGTAAGGGTCGATCTTTTCGTTGAGGGTGCCGGGCAGGAAGCCCAGCCGCTCGCCGGCCTCGACCGCCGGGCGGGTCAGGATGATCCGGCTGACCTGCTTGGCCGTCAGCGCCTGGACGGCCTTGGCCATCGCGAGGTACGTCTTGCCGGTGCCGGCCGGGCCGATGCCGAAGACGATCGTGTTCTCGTCGATGGAGTCGACGTAACGCTTCTGACCCAGCGTCTTGGGCCGGATCGTCCTGCCCCGGCGGGACAGGATGTTGAGGGTGAGGACCTCGGCGGGCCGCTCGGAGGTCGCGTCCTCGAGCATCGTGGCGGTGCGGCGCACCGAGTCGACGCTGAGGGTCTCGCCCCGCTCGATGAGCTCGATCAGCTCGGAGAACAGGCGTTCGGCGGTGGCGTTCTCGGCGGGGTCACCGGTGATGGTGATCTCGTTGCCGCGGACGTGCACGTCACTGGCGAGAGTTCGCTCGATGAGCCGCAGGATCTCGTCCTTGGCACCCAGCAGGTTCACCATGATCTTCGGGTCGGAAACCGAGATCTTGGTCTGCACCCGCGCCGCGCCGCTGGAGCCCGCGCTGGAAGGGTTCGGCGTACCGGTCATAGGGCGGCCCTGGGGGCCTCCGCCACCTGCTCTCTCACTCTTCGTCGCCCACCAGGACGGCGTACTGAAGGATCGTGCCATCGTATCCGCTCGGCCGCCCCAACGCCGATGCCATTATCGCCGGAAATGGGACGGCCTCATTCACGGGTGATTCACTCGCCGCCGTCGGAGGCCGCGCCGCCGTCGAAGCCCTCCTGCCGGCGGGTGACGCGATAGGTGGCCCAGTGCATCCGTACGACCGTTCCCGAGTCGTCCCGGGTCAGCCGCAGCAGCTCGCCGGTCTCGCGCCCGCTGACCGTACGGAGCACGTCGGGTTGCCCCGGCAGCGGCGCGAAGACGGCCGGCGGGGAGTCCGGGGGCAGCTCGGTCAGGCGGGCCCGCAGGGCGCCGTCGTGCCACGAGAACACGAACGGGGTGCCTTCGCTGTACCAGTGGCCGAGGACCGACCGGTACTCGCGTGGGGCCGGGTCCGCGGCCTTCCACGGCTTGATGTCGGCCGGGTCCAGTTCCACGGCGAGTTTGAGCAGCTCGTGCACAACCTCGCCGATGACCCGGGAGGTGCCGGAGGAGCCGAGGACCGCGGCGCCGAGCCCGTCCGGGAGGTCGTCCCCGCCGCGCCGCCCGTACGCCGAGGCCAGGAACCCGGGCATCGCGCCGTCGTGCCCGACGTGGGTGACCCAGCGGCTCTGCGGCTCGACGATCAGGCCGAGCCCGAAACCGGTCTGCCAGACCGCCTCGTTGGTCACGGTGGCCGGGAAGCGCATCTCGTCGAGCGTCGAGGCGGCCAGCACCTTGCCGTCCGGGTCGGCCGTGGCCGGGTGGGCCAGGAACGACGCCCAGGTGGCCATGTCGCTCGCGGTGCTCCACAACTGCGCGGCCGGGGCGACGCCGCCGAGGTCGGTCTGCGGTTCGGGACGGGCCGCGTCGGAGAAGTCGTCGACCAGGTAGCCGACGGCGGCCTGCGGCGGCGGGTTCAGCGTGGTCGCGGTCAGCCCGAGCGGGCCCAGCACGCGTTCGGCGACGACCTCGGCCCAGGCGCCGCCGCGGAGTTTGGCGACGAGCTGGCCGAGCACGGCGAACCCGAGGTTGGAGTAGTGGTAGCGGCGGGCGTTGGGCAGCACGCGTTCGGCCCGGTCGAGCTGGGCCAGCACCTCGGTGGCGTCGGGCGCTTGCAGCGTGTCCCAGATGTCCCCGTACGGCTCCCTCTGGAACCCGGCCGTGTGTGACAGCAGCCGGCGGATCGTGGCGTCGCCGTGCGCCGGAACCGGCAGGTGCTTGCCGATCGGGTCGTCCAGGTCGAGCAGCCCGTCGTCGCGGCTCTGCAGCACGAGCACCGCGGTGAAGGTCTTGGTGATCGAGCCGATCCGGAACCGGGTGTCGGGGTTCAACGGGTGCTCGGGGTTGCCGGAGTCGCCGACGGTGAACACCCACGGCTCCCGGTCGGCCCGGCGCAGCGCGACGGAGAGGGCAGGGACGCGGCCGTCGGCCTGCGCTTTGCGGACAACCCGCTCGTAGCGGGCGGAGGCGGTCACCGGGCCGCCGGGGTCGGGCAGTGGTTCTCCATCCTGGCGATCTTAAGGTGGGAGCCGACAGGCCATAGGGATGGGAGCGCTTCCATGACGGATGTCGAGCATCTGCTCGCGCAGTTGAGCCTCGAGGAGAAGGTGTCATTGCTCGCCGGGCAGGACTTCTGGTCACTGCCGGCGATCGAGCGGATCGGGCTGCGCTCACTGGTGATGTCGGACGGGCCGATCGGCGTCCGCGGAGTCGGCTGGGCCCCCGACGACCCGTCCATCGCGCTGCCCAGCCCGACGGCGCTGGCCGCGGCCTGGGACGTCGAGCTGGCCGAACGGGCCGGTCGGCTGCTCGGGCAGGAGTCGCGCCGCAAGGGGGTGCACCTGCTGCTCGGGCCGACGGTGAACCTGCAACGGACCCCCCTGGGCGGCCGGCACTTCGAGTGCTACTCCGAGGACCCGCTGCTCAGCGGCGAGATCGCGGTCGGTTTCGTGCGCGGGGTGCAGCAGCACGGCGTCGGCACCACGGTCAAGCACCTGGTCGGCAACGACTTCGAGACCGATCGCATGGAGGTCGACGTCCGGATCCCGGAGCGGGCGCTGCGCGAGATCTACCTGGCCCCGTTCGAGCGGGTCGTCGAGTCGGGCGGCTGGGGCGTGATGAGCGCGTACAACGGGGTCAACGGGGCCTCGATGGCCCAGAACGGCCCGATCCAGGACGAGATCCTCAAGCAGGAGTGGGGCTTCGACGGGGTGGTGGTCTCGGACTGGCGGGCCGCGCGCTCGACGGTCGGGGCGGCGCTCGGCGGGCTCGACATCGCCATGCCGGCCCTGGAGAGCCCGTGGGGGGAAAAGCTTGTCTCCGCCGTACGGGGTGGAGAAGTGCCCGAGGAAGTGATCGACGACAAGGCCCGGCGGGTGCTGCGGCTGGCCCTGCGAGTCGGCGCGCTCGACGGCGGCCCGGTCGTGACACCCCCCGGCGACCTGGACGGTGACGCTGTCGCGCACGAGGTGGCGACCCGGTCGTTCGTGCTGGTACGCAACGAGAACTACACGCTCCCGCTCGAGCCGGCCGCGCTGACCAAGGTGGCCGTGATCGGCGCGCTCGCGACCGACGCCCGTGTGCTCGGCGGCGGCAGCGCCCAGGTGTCGCCGCCCCACATCGTCTCGCCGCTGGACGGCCTCAAGGACAAGCTGTCCGGTGTGGACGTCGAGTACGCCGTCGGCGCCGACCCCCGCCCGTTCCTGCCCGCCGCGCACGGACCCGGCTGGGAACCCACCACCGTCACCGTCGGCGCCCACTCGTTCCAGGTCGACCCGGCCGCGGTGCGCTGGATCGGCTCGCTGCCCGGCGGCCTCGACCCGGCCGACGTCGACGAGATCCGCCTCGAGACCACGTACACCCCGGCCGACGGCGGCGAGCACACGTTCGCGATCTCCGGATTCGGCACCTTCGAGCTGAAGATCAACGACCAGGTCCGGTACGAGGGGACGCTGCACCCGCCCGGCGCCACGCGCGCCGACCTGCTGCTGTCCCCGCGCGAGGAACGGGTCACGGTGACGCTCGAAGCCGGCGTGCCCGTCCCGGTCGTGCTGCGGCAGAGCATCGTGCGCGGCATGGCTCACACGGTGTCGGTCACGCTGGGCCACCGCGCGCCCGGCCCCGACGCCGACGGCCTGATCGAGGAAGCCGTACGGCTGGCGGCCGGCTCCGACGTGGCAGTGGTCGTCGTCGGCACCACCGAGCAGACCGAGTCCGAAGGCTTCGACCGTACGTCTCTCGCGCTGCCCGGCCGCCAGGACGAGCTGGTCTCCCGGGTGGCGGCGGCCAATCCCCGTACGGTCGTGGTGGTCAACGCCGGCTCCCCCGTGCTCATGCCGTGGGCCGACGAGGTCGCGGCGACGCTGCTCACCTGGTTCGGAGGACAGGAAGCGGGCGCGGCGCTGGCCGACGTGCTGCTCGGGGTGGCCGAACCCGGCGGGCGCCTGCCCACCACGTGGCCCCGCCGCGAGGAGGACTGCCCGGTCCTCGCCATCGAGCCGCGGGACGGCGTGGTGGCGTACGAGGAAGGGGTTTTCGTCGGTTATCGCGGCTGGCTGCGCTCGGGCGTCGCGCCGCTGTACGCGTTCGGGCACGGGCACGGCTACACGAGCTGGCAGTACGACGAGATCGTGGTCAACGGGACCGAGGCCGTGGTGACGCTGACCAACACGGGCGCGCGGGCCGGCCGCGAGGTGGTGCAGGTCTACGTCGGACCGTCGCCGGTGGACCCGTCGCGGCCGGAGCGCTGGCTGGCCGGGTTCGAGAACGTGGAGGCGCACCCGGGCGAAACGGTCACCGTGCGGGTGCCGTTGCCGGCTCGCACGTTCGAGGTGTGGGAGGACGGCGTCGGCTGGGCGCGACGTTCCGGTGAGTACCGCGTGACAGCGGCCCACGCGCTGGACGACCCGCGTTTGACGGCCACCCTGCGCATATAGAACTTGGACGATATCCACAGTTCCGGGTTGTCCACAGACCGGCGGCTCCCGTCCCTCCAAGTTCGCCCATTCTCGCGACAATGGCGGTGGGCGGGGGTCCCCCGGTAGGGCGGGCCCCGCGGTTTCGAGTCGGTCCAGAAGCACCGGCGTGTCGCTGCGGGGGCGTGGCGTCGCGGGCGCGAACCCCTCGCGGATCACGAGCGTGACTGCCAGGCCGACCAGAGCATGGCGTAACGCCCACCCGCAGCAACCAAGCCGTCGTGCGTGCCTTCCTCCACAACTTCCCCGTGTTCGAGCACCACGATCCGATCAGCCCCCGCCGCCTGCGTCAGCCGGTGCGCGACCAGCAGCGTCGTCCGCCCCTTGGTAGCCGCCAGGGCCGACTCCTCCAGTTCCCGCGCCCCCGCGCTGCCGGCCTCGGCGGTGGCCTCGTCGAGCACCGCCACGGCCGGGTCGAGCAGCACCAGCCGGGCCAGGGCGAGTTGCTGCGCCTGGGCCGCGGTCAGCGGATGACCGCCCTCGCCGACCACCGTGGCCAGGCCGGCGGGCAGCCCGCGGGCCCAGTCGAGCGCGCCCACCCGTTCCAGGGCCGCCTCCGCCGCTTCGATCGTGGCGTCGGGGTCGGCCAGGCGCAGGTCTTCGATGAGCGGGCCGGCGAACACGTGCGCCTCCTGGCTGATGATGGCCACGATCCCCGGTACGAGCTGGTCGACGGGCACCCCGCCGACGGTGGCCGTGCCGCTGCCGGGGCGCAGGAGCCCGGCCGCGATCGAGGCCACCGTGGTTTTGCCGGCGCCGGTGGAACCGACCAGCGCGACCCGCTCCCCCGGCGCGACCCGCAGGCTGATGCCGCGCAGCACAAGCGCCCGTTCGTCGTAGCCGAAGGTCACGTCGCGCAGGGTGAGGTCGGTGTCGGCGGGTGTGCGGGTCCCGGCCGGCGCCACCGCGAGCGTGCCCACCCCGACGAGGCGGGCCAGCCCGGCCCCGGCCGCCTGGATCTCGTCGAACGTGAACAGGATCATCGAGACCGGGTTGTACAGCCGGTGGAACAGCACCGCGGCCGCGGCCGTCTCCCCGACCGTGACGCCCCAGCCGGCCCGCACGTAGCAGAACCCGGCGACCAGGATCGTGGCCAGGCCCAGCAGTTCGGCCCGGCTGATCCGGCCGACGAACCTGGTGAACAGCGCGAACACGCCGACGGAGAGGTCGCGGGCGCGGGCGGAGGCGTCGTTGATGGCGTCCAGGTGCCGGCTTTCCAGGCGGTACGCGTGCACCGTGCGCACGCCCTGCAGGCTCTCCATCAGCAGCTGGGAGCGGGCTCCGACGGCGGCCCGCTCGGCGGCGTAGATCGGCGCCGACCGCGGCAGGTACCAGCGCAGCGCCAGCAGGTAGGTCGGCATCGCGGCCAGCCCGGCCAGGCCGAGCCGCCAGTCCAGGCCGAACATCGCGGTGACGCTGAGCAGGGCCAGGAACAGCGCCGAGATGACGGTCGGCATCACCTCGGCCACCGCCGTGCCGACCGCGGCCACGTCGGCGCCGACCCGGGCCAGCAGGTCACCGCGCCCGGCCCGGTCGAGCGTGTGCACGGGCAGCCGCAGGGCCACCCCGACGGTCTGTTCGCGCAGCCCGGCCAGGATCCGTTCGCCGAGCCGGCTCGCGAGCGTGGTGGTGGCGCCCGCGGCGACCCCGCCGAGCAGGGCGATCACAAGCACCAGCACGCCGATCGGCACCAGCGTGGCCGAGGCGGCGCCGTTCCGGACGAGGTCGATCAGCCGTCCGAGCGCGGTGACCGGCACGACCGAGGCGCCGGCCGCGCCGAGCCCGGCGGCGACGGTGACCGCGACCTCGATCCGGTGTGCCCGCAGCTGCCGGCAGAGCCAGGCCCACGTCTGTCTCGGGGTCGCGACCGGTAACGCATAGCTCACCGCAGCACCACCGTCCGGTAGTTCTCGTCGGTCGCCGCCAGCGAGGCGTGCGTCCCGGTGGCGACCACTTCGCCGTCGCGCAGCACGACGACCCGGTCGGTTATCGCCAGGAGCGCCGGTGACGTGGTGACCAGCAGCGTGCCGAGCGTGGAGCCGGGGCCGTGCCGCAGGGCGCGGATGCCGCGGGCGATGGCGCGCTCGGTCACCGCGTCGACCGCCGTGGTGGGCTCGTGCAGCACGAGCAGCGGGGGGCAGGCGAGCAGGGCGCGGGCCAGGGCGAGTCGTTGACGCTGGCCGCCCGAGAGCGCCGCTCCGCGGTCGGCGATGGCGTGGTCGAGCCCGTCGGGGTGGGCGGCCACCACGTCGTCGGCCGCCGAGGCGCGCAGGACGGCGGGCAGTTCGGACCCCGACGCGTCGATCAGGTTGTCGCGGATGGTGCCGGTGAACAGTTCCGGCAGGTGCGGCGCGACCAGCACGTCGGGCGATCCGTCGTCGAAGAGCGCGACCAGCGCCCCGGCGTCAGGCTCGGCCACCACCCCCACACATTCCCCCCGTACGGGGGAAATGGGGCTTTCGCCCGTGGGAGGCTCGGCGGGCACCTGGTCGAGCAGCGCGCGGATGCGTTCGGCCGACGCCCGGGAGGAGGCGAACCAGCCGGGCGCGACCGAGAGGGTGGCGAACGGCTCGCCCAGGAAAGCGGCCAGACCGATCACGGTCACCAGTTCGCCCGCCGTGATCCGGCCGGTCAGCGCGAACCACCCCGCCAGGATCGCGATGCCGCAGGCGACCAGCGTGCTCACGGTGTCCGAGGCCGCCTGGAACCAGCCCAGGGTCTTCGCGGCCCGCAGGGTGGCGGCGAGCGATTCGCGGCTGACCTCGCGATACCGGTCGGCTGCGGCGTCCTGCGCGCCGATCCCGCGCAGCGGCCGCAGCCCGGTGACCAGGTCGGTGGCGAGCGAGGCGGCCCGGCCCGCAACCTCCTGCCGGGTGGTGACACGGCGGGTGATCCGGGGCGCCGCGCGTTGCAGGCCGGCCAGCACGACCGGGGTGCCGATCAGCACGACCAGTCCCAGCGGCACGGAGATGAGGAACAGCCCGATGGCGCTGACCGCGGTGGCGACCAGCGCGCCGAACAGCCGCGGCAGATAGTCGAGCAGGTACGACGTGGTGTCGGCGTCGGTCGCCGAGAGGGTGAGAACGTCGCCGGTGCGCACGTCCGTGCGGGGGTCGAGCACTTTGGCGGCCACTTCCAGCCGCAACCGGTGGGCCTCGTCGGCGATCGCCCGCATGAGCTGACGGGCGCCCGTGCGATAGGCGACCGTCAGGACGAGGAAGAGGGCCCCGAGGACGCCGACCCAGAGGATCAGCATGGTGACGTCCTGAGTGGCGACCGCGCGGTCGACGATGATCCCGATCAGGATCGGGACGAGCGCCTCGCAGCCCTGGTGGACGCCGCTGAGCAGGCTGCCGCACGTGACGCGCCCACGGTTGCGGAGCAGCGCCCGCCCAAGGAGGTTCACGCCCGGCCGCGTGCATCGACAGTCATCAACCATCGACCTTGGCCCGGCGCCCCCGGCATAGCAAGAGGCGTTTCTTCCGTGACGATCTGTGATGTTCACCATTTTCACGGAGAGTAATTTCAGCCTACAGTGGGATCCGTCCGGTTGTTCCGTTCCGCCCGCTAGGACTTGATCGCATGACGCTGCCGTCCCCGATTCTGGCTCGGCGCTGCGCCGCCGCCCTGGCCGCGCACCCCGCCACCGGCCAGTTCGCCGCGCTCGCCGTGGCCTCGTCCGACCCGATGGCCGACGTCGCCCGCACCGTCGAGAGCCAGATCCTCGGGGCCGCGGCCCGCGATCATGCCGACCACGAGGACCAGAGCCTGTTCCTGCTGGTGCTCGACCGTGAGAGCAACCTGCCCGCGGCCGTCGGCCGGGTCGTCGAGGGTGGCGGCCGGACGCTCGACGACGCCCCCGGCCTCATCGGGCGCGACCTGTCCGACATCGTCGAGGCGCACGGCCTGCACGACGGCGGCAAGATCTGGGAGCTCGCCACGATCGGGGTGCTGCCCGCCCACCGCGGCGACAAGGCGGTGAGCTCGCTGCTGTATCGCACGTTCCTGCAGGCGGGACACCGCGCCGGCGTACGGCATGTGGTGGCTCTGCCCGACCGCCACGCCCACCGTGCCCTCGCGCTGCTCGGTGTCCCCTTCGTCGCGATGGCCGGGTCCGAGCCCTTCGACCACTTCGGCTCGGCCGGGACGCGGGCCGTCTACGTGCCGTTCGCCGGCCTGGAGCCGGCGATCGCCGAGCAGAGCGAACGGCTGAACCGGCCGGTGGGGCCGTTCGCGGGCGAGATCCGGGCGCGGGGCCTGCGCCGCCTGCTGGTCCGCCGGGCCGCCGCGCGCGTGTCGGAGCAGGTCGCCACCGGTTACGGCCTCAACGAGCAGATCGTGCTGCCCGGCCTCGAGCGCCGCCGTTTCCGCGGCCTCAAAACCAAGCGCTGACCCCGTACGGCCTCAAGCGCCCCCGGCAGGCAAGCCGTCTACCACCGCCCCAGCCGCGCCGACAAAACGGACAGAGCCGCCACGCCGGCGGTTGACGTGCGCAGAACCTCGCGCCCCAGCCGGACCGGGGTCGCCGCGCCGAAAGCCTCGACCTCGGCGTCGCTGATCCCGCCCTCCGGGCCGACCACCAGCACGATCTCTCCCGACGAGGGCAACTCGACGGTGGTCAGCCGCTCGGTGGCCTCCTCGTGCAGAACGAATGCCGCGGCGGAGGAACCCAGCCGCGCGGCGACCTGCTTGGTCGAGCAGTCCGGATCGCCACCTACGTTCGGTAGCCACGAACGCCGCGCCTGCTTAGCTGCCTCACGCGCGGTGGCGGCCCATTTGTCCCGTGCCTTGAAGCCACGGTCGCCACGCCACTGCGCCACCGACCGCGACGCCGCCCACGGCAGAATCTCGTCGACGCCGATCTCGGTCATCGCCTGCACCGCCAGCTCACCGCGGTCGCCCTTGGCGATGCCCTGCACCACCACCAGCTGCGGATCGGGCGCCGGCAGCAGCGAACGCGCGACCAGCGACACCGACACCGTGCCCTTGCCGACCGAGTCGACCCGGCCGGTGGCCTGCGCGCCACGACCGTCGCTCAGCAGCAGGGTCTCCCCCGCGCGCAACCGTTGCACGGTGGCGGCATGGTGGCCCTCGGGCCCGTCGAGCACGAAGACGTCGCCGGCGGGCAGGGCTTCGACCAGGAACATCGGGGCTGACACCCCCGGCACGCTACCGAACAGCCGTCAGCCCCGGGTCGTAGACCTCGGCGGGCCGCTCGTTCAGCCCCAGTTCTGCGGGGCCTGCTGGCGGGTGGTGACGTTGATCCGGTTGAAGAAGTTGGTCACGGCGATCCACAGCACGATCGCGGCCAGCTGCGGCTCGTCGAAGTGCTTGGCGGCTTCGTCCCAGATCTCGTCCGGCACCGCGTCGGGGCTGTCGGCCAGACGGGTGGCGTGCTCCGACAGGGCCAGCGCGGCCCGCTCGGCGTCGCTGAACCAGGGCGTCTCGCGCCACACGGCCACGGTCATCAGCCGCTCGTCGGTCTCGCCGTTCTTGCGGGCGTTGCGGGCGCCCGACTCGACGCAGGGCGCGCAGCCGTTGATCTGACTGCCCCGCAGATGCACCAGCTCCAGGACGGCCGGGTCGACGCCTGCCGAGTGGGCGGCCTTGTAGAGCAGGTTGATCGCCTTGATCGAGTCGGGCAGGAAGGACGCCGGGTTCTCCATACGAGCCTGCATGATGTTCTCCTCCGAGTTCGTCCGCGGCTTTCGGGCGGCGCGCGGCTTTTTCGCGGCGGCGCGTCACATCGGCGCGCTCGCATCCGTCGGTGGTGTGACGGAGGGGCCCGGCCCGACGTGACCGATGTGGCGCAGGCCACAGCCAGGAGGCGGCAATGAACGAGCACGAGCGTTTCGAGGCGAACCGGCCGAGGCTGCGCGCGGTGGCGTACCGGATGCTCGGCTCGGCCACCGAGGCCGACGACGCCGTGCAGGAGGCCTGGCTGCGCCTCGACCGAGCCGGCAGCGAGCACGTCGACAACCTGGACGCGTGGCTCACCACCGTCGTGGGCCGGGTGTGCCTCGACATGCTCCGCTCCCGCGGTTCCCGCCGCGAGGGCCTGCTGTCCGAGGCCGAGCCCACCCGCACGACCGGCCCGGAGGACGAGGCCGTGCTCGCCGATTCGGTCGGGCTGGCCCTGCTGGTCGTCCTCGAGACCCTGACCCCGGCGGAACGGCTCGCCTTCGTGCTGCACGACCTGTTCGCGGTGCCGTTCGACGAGGTGGCGCCGATCGTCGGCCGCTCACCCGACGCCGCCCGCCAGCTCGCCAGTCGCGCCCGCCGACGCGTACGGGGTCACTCCGGACCGGCCGGACATCCAGCCGGCCGGGAGATCGTCGACGCCTTCCTGACCGCCTCCCGCGAGGGCGACTTCGCAACCCTGCTGAGCCTGCTCGACCCCGACGTCCTCCTGCGCGTCGACGAACAGTTCCGGGATCTGCCGACCGAACTGCGCGGCGCCCACGACGTGGCCCGGTTCTATGTGGGCCGAGCCCACGGCGCCTTCCCCGCCCTGATCGACGGCGCGCTGGGCATCCGGGTCGCGCCCGGCGGCGACACCCTGCTGGTGGTCACATTCGCCATCACCGGCGGCCGGATCACCGCCCTGGAGGCCACCACCAACCAGTCCCACCTCCGCGACATGGAGATCCTGCCCCTGTGACCCGAGTCCGGGACCGGCGCAAACGGTTCGCCAAGTCATGCCCCGCCTGATCCTCGCCCGGCGTTTCCACCGGCCGGCGTACCCGCCGCGGAAGCCGGAGAGGGCTGAACTGCGGGGTCAGACGGGGGCGTCGAAGGACAGGACGATGCGGCCCTGCGCGGTGCCGGCTGCCTGGCGGGACCAGGCCGTCGCGACCTCGGTGAACGGTGTGACCTCGTGCGACACCGTCAGGCGGCCCGCTGTGGCGTGGGCGGCCACCACGCCCAGCGAGTCGGCCCGTTCGCCGACCGAGAGGGCGTTGTTGGTGTAGCCGAGGATCTGCAGGGAGCCGCTGCGCAGGGTGGCCGAGTCGAGCGGCGCGGTGGCCCCGGCCGAGCTGCCCAGGTTGACCAGACGGCCGCGGGGGCGCAGCACCCGCAGCGCGGCCGCGGCCGGCACGCCGAAGACCGGGTCGAGCACGAGGTCGACCAGGCCGGCGACGGCGCGCAAACGGGTGGCCAGCGTCGAGGGGTCGTCGGTGGGGAGCAGCTGCACGGTTTCCTCGGCGCCGAGCTCGCGGGCGCGGTCGAGAGCGGAAACTGAGCGGGACACGGCGACCACCCGGGAAGCGCCGCCGAGCAGGGCCAGCTGGATCGCTGCCTGGCCGACCACGCCGCCGGCGCCGAGCACCACCACGACCTCGCCGTCGGTGAGCCCGCCGGTGCGGGTCAGCGCGGCGTGCGCGGCCACGGCCGAGAGCCCCAGCGCGGCGATCAGCGGCAGGGGCGCCTCGGGCGGCAGGGGCACGACATCCACGTACGGGATCGCGACCTCGCCGGCCATGCTGCCGTCGCCCGGACGCATGCCGGCCGACGTCGCGAACCAGACCGGGGTGCCGTCGTCGCGGTGTCCCACGCCCTGCACGCCGGGGACGTACGGGGTCGCGGGCTGCCCGAAGTAGCTGGTGCCCGACGCGCAGAGCAGGTCGAGCGGGGTGATCGGCGCCGCCGCGACGCGGATCGGGAGCTCGCCCGCGTGGGGCACGGGCGGCCGCCTCTCCTCGATGGAAGGCGGCTGCCCGCACACCCGCAGCACGGCCGCCGGGATCATGTCGCGATGTCCGGATAGGGCATGTCGAAGTGGGCGAGCCGGGCCCCGAACGCCTTCTGATACTCCAGCGGCTCCTTGTTGTCGCGCTCGAACATCGCGATGAACAGCGTCAGCGTGAGGAACGGGTGGGCGCCGAGCTCGAACAGGCGTACGTGGTCGTGGGCGATCAGGGCGTCGCGCTCCTCGTCGGTGAAGCGCAGCCACGTGCTGGCCTCTCCGGTGATGCAGTTCAGCACGGTGTTGGCGCGTTCGGCCTCCCACCAGGAGACCAGCTCGCCGGGGGTTTCCCGGTAGCGCTCGACCAGCTCGGGGTCGCGGTCCACCGTGTACAGGAACTTGTTCAGCAGGTACTTGCTCACGCCGGGGCTCCGTTCGGGTACCAGGTGAAGTACGCCTCCATGGTGTGGAACAAATCGAGCGTGTCGACATGGTCCGCCTTCGCGCCCGCGCCCGCCACCCCCATCATCAGCATGAAGTCCATGAACCCGTGGGTGGCGTTGCCCGGGGAGTGCAGGCTGTCCAGCGTCACCTCGCGCAGGCAGTTGTCGAGGTCGCCGGTCGCGATCCACTCGACGGCACGCCGGTCGAACTCGGGGTCGGGGCCGTGCGGCCCGAACTGCCGCGGCCCGCCCAGTTCGAGCGACAGGTGCCCGGTGCCGATGATCGCCACCCGCAGGTGCGACGGCCACGACTCGACGATCTTGCGGATCGACTCGCCGAGCTGCACGAACCGTTTCGGCTGCGGCAGCGGCGGCGCGAAGATGTTCGTGTAGATCGGCACGATCGGCAGGTCGGCCTCGGGCCGCAGCGTGATGATCGGGCAGGTGATGCTGTGGTCGATCCGCAGCTCGTTGCTGAACGCGAGGTCGAAGCCGTCGTCGAGCCCGGCTCGCAGGATGTGCGCGGACAGGTCCTCCTGGCCCTTGAGCAGCAGGCGGGGCAGGCCGAACTCGCGTTCCTCGTTGTACCAGTTGGCGTCGTAGAAGGGCGCCTTGCCGACCAGGAACTGCGGCATGTTGTCGAGCCACAACTGGTGGAAGTGGTCGGAGCCGACCATCACCAGCACGTCCGGGTTTGCCCTGGTCAGGGTCTCGCGGAAGGCCAGGATCTTGCGGGTCCACTCGTCGGCGAACGGCGGGCGGTCCTCGCCGGTGGCCGTGCTGGCCTTGTAGTAGAACGGGTGGTGGGTGGACGCGATGACCGCGACGATGCTGGCCATGCTCAATCCTTCCGGGGCTCGTAGACGGCATTGCGATCAACGGTGGTGTAGATGTCCATGGCGATCGGGTTACGGCGTTCCTCGGCGATCTGCCCGAGCAGGCCGGCCGCCCGCGCCAGCAGGGCGAACCCGCGCAGCAGGTCGGTCGGCAGTCCCAGGTCGGCCAGCGCCGCGCCGCACACGCCGGCGCCGTTGAGCGGCAGCCGCCGGCCCAGCGCCTCGGGGTGCACCCGGCCGATCGCCTCGAACAGCCGCAGGTGCGGGCCGCGCAGCCCCTCCTCCTCGGCTATCCGGATCAGCACGGGCGTACGGGGGTCCTCGTCCTTGTGGACGGGGTGGCCCAGCCCCGGGATGAAGCGCTTGGCGGCCTTGGCCTTTCTCACCGCCTCCAGCGCGATCACGTCGTAGTCGCGTTCGACGCCGGCCTCGACCAGGGTGGCCGCCAGGAACTGCCCGCAGTCCTCGGTGACGCCGAGGAAGCGGGAGCCGCCGCCGAGCAGCCCGGCCGCCATCGCGCCCTGCAGGGAATCGGGCGCCGACAGGTACGTCAGGCGGGCCGCAATCGCGGTGGGCGTGAACCCGTGGTCGGCCAGCGCGACCAGCACGGCCTCGAAGACGCGGACCTCGCCGGGGGTGGGACGACGCCCGGCGACCAGCCAGAAGGCCAGCTCGCCGAAACCCACCTTGCCCATCAGGTCGGCCGCCAGGTCCTGGCCCAGCAGCGAGATGGTCTCGGGGGTCGACGTGCCCAGGCCGGTCGGGAAGCTCAGCTCCTCAGCCACTTGCGGATCTCCTCGCCGTGCTCGTCCAGCCCGGGCGGCGGCAGCTCGTACCGCGGCCGGGTCTCGCTGAAGGTGATGGGGTTGCGGATACCGGGCACGCCGCCGGTGGTGACCACGGGGTCGAGCCCGACCTCCTCGGCGAACGCGACGCCGCCGTCGATCGTGTTGATCGGGGCGCACGGGACGCCGGCCGCGATCAGGTCGCGGAACCATTCGTCCTTCGTACGGGTGGCCAGCCGCTCGACCAGGATCGGGCGCAGGGCCTCACGGTTGGCCGTACGGTCCTGGTTGCGCCCGAACCGCGGGTCGGACGGCAGGCCGGGCAGGTCGAGCACCTGGCACAGCTTGCGGAACTGCCCGTCGTTGCCCGCGATCACGATCAGCTCGCCGTCGGCGGTGGGCAGTGGCTCGTACGGGAAAAGGCTGGGGTGCGCGTTGCCCATGCGGAACGGGACGGTTCCGCCGGCGACGTACCCGCTGGAATGGTTGACCAGGCCGGACAGCGCCGAGCTGAGCAGGTTCACCTCGACGTGCTGGCCGCGCCCGGTGGCCGCGCGGTGGTGCAGGGCGGCGAGGATCCCGATGTTGGCGTGCATGCCCGCCATGACGTCGAAGACCGAGATGCCGGCCCGGTACGGCGATCCGTCCGGGTCGCCGGTGAGGCTCATCAGACCCGAGATGGCCTGCACCATCAGGTCGTAACCGGGCAGGCTCGCGCCCTCGCCGGCGCCGAAACCGCTGATGCTGGCGTAGACGACCTTCTCGTTGGCCGCGGCCACGGTGTCGTAGTCCAGCCCGAACCGCTTGAGCCCGCCCGGCCGGAAGTTCTCGATCATGATGTCGGCACGGCGCGCCAGCTCCCGCGCGTCGGCCAGATCGTCGGAGTTCTTCAGATCGAGCACGATTGATCGCTTGTTGCGGTTGATGCCGAGGTAGTACGTGGACACGTCGTCGCGGACCGGCGGCATCCACGTCCGGGTGTCGTCGCCGGACGGACCCTCCACCTTGATCACCGTCGCGCCGAGGTCGGCCAGGAGCATGGTCGCGTACGGCCCGGCGAGGATCCGGGAGAAGTCGGCAACCACGAGGCCGGTCAGGGGACCTTGCTCAGACATGCAAACCGCCCGTTCTGCGGACACCCGTCCGCGCAATCAGCTTGCCCTCGCCCACCTGCGCTGTCAACGACCTGTTGATCTCGCCGAAACAAACTGTTGACCCGGCAAGTGACCGGGAGCACACTGACGCCGATCGGACTGACCGTTCAGCGGACAGTGGTCCGAAATCTCGGAGAGGATGCCCGATGATCTTCCGCAATGGCCTGGTTCTGACGATGGACGACGCGCACACCGTGCTGGAGAACGCCGACGTGCTGATCGTCGACGACAAGATCGCCGAGATCGGACCGAACCTGACCGCCCCCGACGGCCACGAGGAGGTCGACGCCACCGGCGGCATCATCATGCCCGGCATGATCGACACCCACCGGCACATGTGGCAGACCGCGATGCGCGGCTACGGCGCCGACTGGACCCTCACGCAGTACTTCGTCTGGTATTACCTCGAGTCGGGCAGGCACTTCCGGCCCGAGGACATCCACGCCGGCAACCTGCTCGGCGCGCTGGAGGCGATCGACTCCGGCGTGACCACCACCGTCGACTGGTCGCACGGCCTGCAGACCGTCGACCACGCCGACGCCGCGGTCGACGCGCTCGAGGCTGTGCCCGGTCGCTTCGTCCTCGCGTACGGGAACATCCAGCAGGGGCCGTGGGAGTGGTCGACGTCGAAGGAGTTCCAGGACTTCTACCGCCGGCGCATCGACGGCGGCAAGCTGGCCGGGTTCCAGATGGCGTTCGACGTCACCGGCGACCCCGCGTTCCCCGAGAAGGCCGCCTTCGAGGTCGCGCGCGAGCTCGGCGTCTCCGTGACCACGCACGCCGGGGTCTGGGGCGCCACCAACGACGACGGCATCCGGCTCATGCACGAGGGCGGCTTCATGAGCCCGGGCAACGTCTATGTCCACGCGGCCACGCTGTCCAGCGACTCCTACCACCGGATCGCGGCCAGCGGCGGCTCGGTGTCGGTGTCGACCGAGAGCGAGCAGAGCGCCGGACAGGGTTACCCGCCCACCTGGCAGCTGCGCCGGCACGGGATCGGAGTGTCGCTGTCGATGGACACCAGCGTGTGGTGGAGCGGCGACCTGTTCTCGGCGATGCGCACCACGCTCAGCGCCGACCGCGTCCGCGAGCACATGGAGGCGCACAGCAAGCAGGAGACGGTCACCCACCATCACCTGCGGGCCGAGCAGGTCGTCGACTGGGCCACCCGCGGCGGGGCCAAGGCGCTCGGCATGGACTCCTCGATCGGCGCGCTCACGCCGGGGCGTCAGGCCGACGTCGTGCTGATCAAGAACGATGCCTCCCCGGTGATGTTCCCGCTGCTCCACCCGTACGGGCATGTGGCTTTCCAGGCGGGGCGCGGCGACGTGCACACCGTGGTGGTGGGCGGCCGCACGGTCAAGCGGGACGGCAAGCTGGTCGACGGCGACCTGGCAGCGGCTCGGGCCAAGGTGAACGCCACGGTCGACCACCTGCGCGAGACGCTGGGTGAACAAGCGTGGAAGCGGGGCATGAACCCGGACATCCCGGAGGCCCGGATCCTGCACAACCCCTACCAGTACACCAAGTAGGGTCCCGTTCCATGACCGACATCGGAAGGGGCGCCGGGCCCGATTTCATCGAGGCGCTGGCACGTGGCCTCGACGTCCTGCGCTCCTTCCGGCCGGGCACGCCGGCGATGACGCTCAGCGAGATCGCCGGCCGCACGGGGCTCGCGCGGCCCACCGTACGCCGCATCCTGATCACACTCGAGGCCCTGGGTTACGTACGGGCCGACGGCCGGGGGTACGCGCTCACGCCGCGGGTGCTCGATCTCGGGATGGCGTACGTGAACGCCCTGAACATGTGGGACGTGGCGCGGCCGCACATGGAGAGGCTGGTCGCCCACACCAACGAGTCGACGTCGATGGCGCAGCTCGACGGGCACGACATCGTCTACGTGGCCCGGGTCGCCGTTCCCAAGATCGTCACGCTGGCGGTCACGATCGGCACCCGGTTCCCGGCCCCGGCCACCTCGATGGGCAAGGTGCTGCTGGCCGCGCTGCCCGCCGACGAGCTGGCCGCCGTGCTGGCCGAGCCGTCCCGTTCCGGGATCACGCCGCGCTGGCAGCCGTCGGCCGAGGAACTCGACACGTCGCTGCGCGAGGTGCGGGCCAAGGGGTGGGCGCTGGCCGACCAGGATCTCGCGCCGGGCGTCAGGTCGATCGCCACCGGCGTGCGGGGTGGGGACGGGCGCGTGGTGGCCGCGATCAACGTGACCGTCCACGCCGCCGAGACGTCGCTCGAGACGCTGCTCGACGAGCACCTGCCCAGGCTGCTGCGCACCGCCGCCGACATCGGGCACGACTGGTCACTGACCGCGGCAGTCCCCGCCGTCACCGTCTGACAGCCCGCTCGCGCTGCGGTGACGCTCCGGCCGGGCCGGCCTCGACCGCCGCTCGCTCTCCGGTGACGCTCGGGCCGGGCCGGCCTCGACCGCCGCTCGCGCTGCGGTCAGGCTCGGGTCGTGCCACGCTGATCGGGTGAGGCTGGTGACCGATCTCTTCGACCCCGAGCCCGTACGGTGGGGGCTCCGCGGCGACCCGTGGGTCTGGCGCGCGATGTGCGAGCAACTCACCGGCCTGGCCCTGCCCCCGTCCGTCGGCGAGGTGGAGAGGCTGCTCAAGGCCACCTTCGACAGGGTCGTCAGCTGTAACCTGGCCACCGAGACAGCGCCCTGGGTGTACCGCGAGGAGTTCGCGCACGGCGGCATGTCCAGCGGCAGCGTGCACCTGGAGATGTGGCGGGCCGAGCTGCTGCCCACCCTCGTCGACCGGGCCCGCGGCAAGCTCGACGGCTGAGGCTCAGCAGGCGACGACGTCGTCGGGCTCGCCGGAGCCGTTGAGCGCCGCGTCGATCCGCTTGATGCTCTCGGGCGAGGCCGCCGCGGCGATCTCGTGGGTGACGCGTTGCAGCTGACGCACCTGGGCCGGGGTCAGGTTGTCGAAGACCAGGCGACGAGCCTCCCGTACGTGGCCCGGCGCGGCCGCCACCAGCGCGGCGTAGCCCACCGGGGTGAGCACGGCCTCGATGCATCTCCCCTCGCTGCCGCTGGTGCTGCGACGTGTCACGTATCCCTGTTTTTCGAGCCGGCTCACCGCGTGCGAGAGCCGCGACAGCGAACCGCCGGCCAAATGCGCCAGCTGGGTCATCTGCACCGCGTGCTCCTCGGGCCGCGACAGCGACGACAGGATCGAGTACTCGAAGAAGTTGAGACCGGAGTCGCGTTTGAGCTGCGCGTCGATGGCGGTGGGCAGGGTCATCACCATCGCCACCAGCGTCATCCATGCCGCGGTTTCATCTCTGTCGAGCCAAGGGGCCTCGGGCTCCCGGCCCACCCGCTCGTGTGACGTGTCGCTGCTCACCCCCCAAAGAATACCGCCCTCCCGCACTTGAATGTTCAACCCGACGGTGCCACCATCGTCCTTGAACATTCAACCCGCTAGGGAGTTGGCATCATGACCGTTCTGCGCATCGACTCGAGCATCCAGGGCCCCGCCTCCGCCTCGAGCGAGCTGGCCGACGTGGCCGAGGCCGAGTGGACCGCCGTCCGCCCGGGCACCGCGTTCATCCGCCGGCACCTGGCCGCGTCGCCGTTGCCCGCCGAGGCCTGGGCCACCGCCGTGCTGGCCGGGTTCACGCCGCCCGAGCAGTGGACCGCCGAGCAGCGCGCCGCTCGTGAACTGGCCACCCGGCTGGCCTCCGAGCTGCGCGACGCCGAGGCCGCGATCCTGGCCCTCCCGCTCTACAACTGGGGCGTCTCGCAGCACGTCAAGACGTGGATGGACCTGGCCATGGCGGGTGGCGAGCAGGGCGAGAAGCTGCTCGAGGGCAAGCCCACGATCGTGCTGACCACGCGCGGTGGCGGCTACGGCCCGGGCACCCCGCGCGAGGGCTGGGACCACAACACCGCGTTCCTGCGCCGCATCATCGAAGACGTGTGGGGCGCCGAGCTCGTCCTGATCGAGCGCGAGCTGACCCTGGCCGCGGTCACCCCGGCGATGGCGCCGTTCATGGAGGCCGCCGATCTGATGAAGAAGGCCGCGCACGAGGCCGCTACGCACGCGGGTCGTAAGCTCGCGTCGCGCTGACACACCGTCGCCCAATTTTCGCGCGCTTGCGGGGCGGCGAAACCCCGCCGTCGATGCCTAAGATCGCCCGTCATGGAGACGACGTTGGCGGCGGCGTACTGCGAGGGCTGGGACAACGGGTTGGTCAACCCGCTGACCCAGGACGCGGCCGAGGCCCGCGACTCCGCCGGCGAGCCGTACACCGTTGTTCTGCTCGCCGGTGGGCGCTTACACACCGTGCTCAACATCTCGTGGACAGAGGGTTACTGCGCGGTACTCAGGCACAACACGGCGGGCCACCGGATCGCCTCCCACGAACTCCGCCGCGCCCCCGAGGGCGACCTGTTCCTGCGGGAGTCGACGACGTGGGCGAGCCCCGCAGACGACGCCTCGGCCCGCCACCGCACGATGTGGCAGCTCGGCGGCCGCCGCCGCGACGAGATCGAACCCGAGGGCAGCCGGGGCCGGCCCCGCACGTTCGCCAACGACGGCCACACCCCGCCCCGGCTGCCGCTGCCCGCCTTCGGCCGCTGGCACGCCCTGCTCGACCGGGCGTCACGGGTGCACACCGAAGCCTGCGTCGCGCCGTACGCCGACGGGTGCGCCCTGCCGCACGAGCCCGGCGACCGGCACCGCATCACCGAGGCCGTCCCGCCGGACCTGCCCTCGCGGACCTCCGCCGAACGCCCCTGGTTCCCGCCCCGCCCCTTGCGGCCGCGCTCCTTGCCCACCCTGTTCCGCGACGGCGCCGAACGTACGGCCGGCGACCGCCGCATGCGCATCTCCACCCACCCGGCCGGCAAACTCAACCTGCCCTCGGGCCGCCTCGTCGCCGCCGACCCGTCCGCCCTCGAATTCGACGAGGAACCGTTCCTGATGACGGTCTCGCCCGGGACCTACCCGGTCACGATCAGCCTGGCCACCTTCACCGACGACCCCGGTCACAGCCGGGTCGCCGCCGCCCGCCTCGACGTCAGCGACCGCCACCCGGTGCGCTGGGAACTGGCCCTGCGCGACGGCCAGGACCCGCTCGACCTCGGATACGGCGAGTTCTTCGGCTTCGGCGTGGACGCCGGCATCGCCTGCTTCGTCGACGAGACCAACAGCGCCCGCCTGAGCACCGAATGGGAATCGCTGCACCTGCAGGACCCCCGTTTCGCGTCGGTGGCCGCCGGCGACATGATCGCCTGGTCCAGCGGCTGGGGCGACGGCGCCTACCCGACATGGATCGGCCGCGACCACGAGAACCGCATAACCTCGTTCATCGCCGACATGCTGCTCTTCCCCGGCGACGATCAAGCCCGATGCCGTGGCGGAACGGCGGGTCAGGACCGATGTCGTAGCTGAGGCGTGGGTCAAAGGCCGATGTCGTGGCTCAGTGGTGGGTGCAGACCGTTGCTCCCGGCACCCCGCTACGACATCAAGCCCTTGGTCTTGACCTTGAAAGCCGCCTAATGGCCGTTGAAGGCGTCTCGCATCCGGCTGAAGAAGCCGCCCTGTTTGCTCAGCTCGGCCACGTCCTCGCCGCGGGTCTTGGCGAAGTCGCGCAGCATGCGTTCCTGGTCGGCGGTGAGCTTGGTCGGCGTCTTGACGTCGAGGTGCACGAACAGGTCACCGCGACCCTGACCGCGCAGGTGGGGCACGCCCTTGCCGCGGATGCGCAGCGTCGACGCGGGTTGGGTGCCGGCCTTGACCTCGATGCCCTCCTCGCTGTCGAGCGTCTTGATCGTCAGGCGGGTGCCGAGCGCGGCCGCGGTCATCGGCAGGGTGACGCGGCAGTGCAGGTCGTCGCCCTTGCGCGAGTAGACGTCGTGCGGGCGTTCGTGGATCTCGACGTAGAGGTCGCCGGGGGTGCCGCCGCCGGGACCGACCTCGCCCTGCTGGGCCAGGCGGATGCGCATGCCGTCCTCGACCCCGGCCGGGATCTTGACGGTGAGCGAGCGCCGGGTGCGGACGCGGCCGTCGCCGGCGCAGGTCGGGCAGGGGTGCGGGATGACCGTGCCGTGACCCTGGCAGGTGGCGCAGGGGCGCGACGACACGACCTGACCCAGGAACGTGCGCTGCACGCTCTGCACCTCGCCGCGGCCGCCGCACGTGTCGCAGGTGGCCAGGTGGGTGCCGGGGGCCGTGCCGGCGCCGGAACACTGGGTGCACAGCACCGCGGTGTCGACGGTGATCGGGGCCTCGACCCCGAACGCCGTCTCGACCAGGTCGAGCTCGAGCCGCAGGATCGCGTCGGCGCCGGGACGGGTGCGCGGGCGCGGGCCGCGGGCGTTGCCGCCGGCCGCCGTGCCGAAGAACGCGTCCATGATGTCCTGGAAGCCGACGAACGGGCCGCCCGCGCCGCCGGGACCGCCGCCCGCGCCGCCACCGGGGGCGAGCGGGTCGCCGCCGAGGTCGACGATCTGGCGCTTCTGATCGTCGGAGAGGACCTCGTAGGCCGCGTTGATGTCCTTGAACTTCTCGTGCGCTTCCGGATCGGGGTTGACGTCCGGGTGGTACTGCCGGGCCAGTTTGCGGTAGGCGCGCTTGATCTCGTCGTCGGTGGCTTCCCGGCTCACGCCGAGAATGCCGTAGTAGTCCTTGGCCACGGGCTCCGCAATCCTCGTCAGTTCTGTGCCAAAAGGTCGCCCACGTAGCGTGCCACTGCGCGCACGGTCGCGATGGTGCCGGGGTAATCCATCCGGGTGGGGCCGAGCACACCGAGCCCCCCGACGATCGTCGTCCCGGGGCCGTAACCTGTGCTCACCACGGACGCCGACCGCAGGTTGTCGATCTGGTTCTCGTCGCCGATGCGGACCCGGGTCGTGCTCGGTTCCACTTCGCCGATGAGCTTGAGCAGGATGACCTCTTCCTCGAGGGCCTCGAGGACGGGGCGCAGCGTGCCCTGGAAGTCCAGCACACCCCCACGTGTCAGATTAGCCGTGCCCGCCAAGGCGAGGCGTTCCTCACTGCGCTCGACGAGCGTCTCGAGCAGCACGGAGGCCAGACAAGTCATGGTCCCGCGGGTGTCGGGGCCGCACTCGTCGACCAGACCTTGCACGAGCGGCGGCGTGTCGGCCAGCTTCTGACCTGCCAGTTTCTCGTTCACCCGGCGGCGCAGGTCGGTCACGTCGTCGGCGGGCACCGGGGCGGGCAACTCGACCAGGCGCTGCTCGACGCGGCCGGTGTCGGTGATCATCACGAGCATGAGCCGCGTGGTCGAGATCGGCACGAGTTCCAGATGGCGCACCGACGAGCGGGCCAGCGACGGATACTGCACGACGGCGACCTGACGGGTCAGCTGGGCGAGCAGGCGCACCGTGCGGTGCACGACGTCGTCGAGGTCGACCGCGCCGATCAGGAACCGCTCGATGGCCCGGCGCTCGGCCGGCGTGAGCGGCTTGACCTTGGAGAGCCGGTCGACGAAGAGCCGATAGCCGGCATCGGTGGGCACCCGGCCGGCACTCGTGTGCGGCTGGCGGATGTAGCCCTCTTCCTCCAGCACCGCCATGTCGTTACGCACGGTCGCCGGGGACACGCCCAGCTGGTGCCGCTCGACGAGCGATTTCGAGCCGACCGGCTCCTGCGTCTCGACATAGTCCTCGACGATCGCCCGCAACACCTCGAGCTTGCGGTCATCCAGACTCACAATGACCCCTCCCTCTTGGCACTCCCGCGGACAGAGTGCCAGTCTACGTCGCCGCCGTCGGGAGCGCGATGATCGAATGCGGTGTCTGTTCCCCGACTTGATCAGCGAGTCGCCCTCGACCGCATTGAACTGCGGCTCTACGGTGTCAGCCATGACTGAACCACCTCGCCCGCCCGGTGAAGGTAATCCGTACGATCCGACCACGCCGTTCAACCCTTATGCGGCTAACGACCCGGTCTCGGGTTCGACACCCCCTCCGCCGCCTCCCTATGGCGCCCCGCCGCCGTCGTCCGGTGGCCCGTCCTACGGTGGCCCGCCGCCGTCGTCGGGCGGTCCCGGTTACGGTGGCCCGCCGCCGTCGTCCGGTGGCCCCGGCTACGGCGGCCCAGGTTATGGCGGCCCGCCGCCTCCGTACGGCTACCAGCAGCCCGGTTACGGCGCCGCGCCCAACCAGGACGACAAGACCTGGATCATGATCGCCCACTTCGGCGGCGCGCTCGGCGCTCTCGTCGGCGGCGGCCTGTCCGGCTGGATCGTGCCGTTGATCGCCATGCTGGCCAAGGGCAACCAGTCCCCCGCCGTCCGGGCCGAGGCGGTCAAGGCCCTCAACTTCCAGATCGTGTGGTCGGTCGTCACGCTGATCGGCTGGGTCACCGCCTGCGCCGTCATCGGCTTCGTGATCATCCCGATCGCCGCGCTCATCGCCATCGTGTTCGGCGTCATCGCCGGCGTGAAGGCCAGCAACAACGAGCCGTACAACTACCCGCTCTCCATCAACCTGATCAAGTAGCGTGGCCGGCCGCGCCGGGTACGGGGCCCGGCGCGTCAGACCACGTCCCTGATCACGGCGTCGGCCAGCAGCCGCCCCCGCAGCGTCAGGATCAAAAGCCCTTCCTCGTACGCGTCGGCGTCGATCAGCCCGTTGGCCAGAGCCTGCTTGGCGCCCACCGGGTCGACCCGATCGAGCCCGATGCCCTCACGCAGCCGCACCCGCAGCATCACGTCCTCGACGTGCCTGTCCTCGGCGCTGAGCAGCTCGCGCCCCTGCCCCGGCGAGAGACCCCGCAAAAGCCTTCCCGCGTACGCCGCCGGATGCTTGACGTTCCACCAGCGCACCCCGCCGACGTGGCTGTGCGCCCCCGGCCCGAGACCCCACCAGTCGGCGCCGGTCCAGTAGAGCAGGTTGTGCCGGCAGCGGGCCTCGTCGCCGGTGGCCCAGTTGGACACCTCGTACCACTGGAAACCGGCCTCACTGAGAGCGGCCTCGGCGGCCAGGTAGCGGTCGGCGGCCACATCGTCCGACGGGTACGGAATCTCGCCACGCCGCATCCGGGCCGCCATCCGCGTGCCGTCCTCGACGATCAACGCGTACGCGCTCACATGGTCGACCCCCGAGTCGATCACCGTCTGCAACGACCGCGCGAAGTCGTCGGCGGTCTCGCCCGGGGTGCCGTAGATCAAATCCAGGTTGACGTGCTCGAACCCGGCCTCGCGAGCCTCCACGGCAGCCTGCGGGGCTCGCCCCGCCGTGTGCTTGCGATCCAGAATCCGAAGAACGCCCGGCGCAGCCGACTGCATGCCGAGCGAGATCCGGTTGAAGCCGTGCCGCCGCAGCCGCCGCAGATAGTCCGGGTCGACGGACTCAGGATTGGCCTCAGTAGTGATCTCGGCGTCCGCCGCAAGCCCCCACGCCCGGTCGATGCCCTCAAGAATCCGCCCGAGATCATCCGCGCTCAGCAGCGTGGGCGTCCCCCCACCGAAGAACACGGTGTCCACAGCCCCACCCGGGCCTGCCGCCTCACCCCGCCATGGGCCCGATTTTTCGGGATTTATCACGCTGCGGGCGAGCTTCAGCTCCTGGAGGACGGTATCGGCGTACGTCTCCCGGGAGACACCCCCACCCAGCTCGCTCGCCGTATAGGTGTTGAAGTCGCAGTATCCGCATCGACTGGCGCAGAACGGCACGTGAACGTATACGGCAAATCCGTTTTGTCCGACCCGCGCCGTCGCCTCGTCGGGCAATGACCCGTCCGCGGGTACGGGTTCACCATCGGGAAGTGCGCCGGCCATCCGTCAAGTGTGCACGCCCCCCGTTAGGGTTCCGCCATGGCTCTGGTCCGTACCGTCACCGACGCCGGGGTGGCCACCCTGACCCTGGACTCCCCGGCGAACCGCAACGCCCTTTCCACTCCCCTGATGCGCGAGCTGCTCGACTCCTTGAGCGAGGCGCTCACCGACACCTCCGTACGCGTGGTCGTCCTCTCCCACACCGGCAAGGTCTTCTGCTCGGGCGCCGACCTCAAGGAGACCGCCGAGGCCCGCGCCAACGGTCGTGTCCCGGCCGAGATGATCGCCGACGTGCTCGCCGCGCTCTGGGAGTTTCCCAAGCCGATCGTCGCGCGGATAGCCGGCCCGGCCCGCGCGGGCGGTCTCGGCCTGATCGCGGCCGCCGACATCGCCGTCTGCGCTCGCGAGGCCACGTTCGCCTTCTCCGAGGTACGCCTGGGCGTGATCCCGGCCGTGATCAGCGCGACCGTCCTGCCCCGGCTGTCCCCCCGCGCCGCCGCCGAGCTCTACCTCACCGGCGACGTCTTCGACGGTTCCCGCGCGGCCGAGATCGGGCTGGTCAGCGCGGCCGTGCCGGCGGAAGACCTGGACGACACCGTACGCCGGTACTGCGACAGCCTCGTGCTGGGCGGCCCGCTGGCCCTGGCCGGAACGAAACAACTTCTTCGCCGTACGCCGATCCGGGGCGAGCTGGCCGAGCTGGCCCGGCGCTCGGCTGGTTACTTCCGTTCCGCCGAGGGCCGCGAGGGCATGACGGCGCTGCGCGAGAAGCGGCCCGCGAACTGGGTTCCGGCCGCCCCGGCATCGGACGGGTGACGCGGATCGGGTGACTTCGTTGACTACTCTTGTCGCCTGAACGAACAAAGCTTGGGGGTGTGAGTGCGCAAGTCACCGGTCGTGGTCCTCGCGATCGTCGCGCTCATCGGTGCGCTCGGCGTCTTCGCCGTCGTCAACACCTTCTCCGACGGCCTCAAACTGCCCAAGATCGGCCCGGAGTGCACGGTGCGTGCCGACGGCGAGGTCACGCTCGACTACGTGCAGATGGCCAACGCCGCGACGATCACCGCGGTCGGCCTGCGCCGGGGCATGCCCGAGCGGGCCGTCGTGATCGCGCTGGCCACGGCGTTCCAGGAGTCGAAGCTGGAGAACCTCGACGACGGCGACCGCGACTCGGTCGGGCTCTTCCAGCAACGCCCCAGCCAGGGCTGGGGCACGATCGAGCAGATCAAGGACCCGCGGTACGCGGCGAACAAGTTCTACGCGTCGCTCAAGAAGGTCAAGGGTTACGAAAAGATGCGGGTCACCGACGCCGCGCAGAAGGTGCAGCGCTCGGCCTACCCCAACGCGTACGAGAAATGGGCCGACGAGTCGGCGGTGCTGGCCCGGGCCCTCACCGGCCGCGCGACCGGCGCCGTGGAGTGCAGTGTGAGCGGCGCCCCGGTGCTGCGCGGGGCCGAGGCGGCGGCCGCGCTCATGGACGGCCTGCGGCTCGACTGGGGCAAGGGCCTGCCCAAGGACGCGACGGCGAAGCAGGACGGCGGCCTCACGGTCAAGGTGGCCTCGGCGAGCTCGGGCTGGCGCTACGCCCACTGGCTGGTGGCGCACGCCTCGGCCACGGGTCTCGAACGGGTACGTTTCGGCGACCTCGAGTGGCACGCCCCGAACGGCAAGTGGCAGGCGGTAACCGCGGAAAGTGCGGCCGGAGCGGGCCGGGTCGTCGCCGAAGTGTTCAACTGACGTCCCGTTTCCGGCCCGCCGCCGAAACTTCCGGACACCCGACCGATCACAGAAAGTCATGACGGACGAATCGGGTACGCAGTTGCGTAGCGTATACATCGACGTGGACAGACAGCTACCGCCCTGGTACTAAGTAGGACGTGTCAAGGGCGATCGAGTGGATACTCCTGGGTGCCGGCAGCTGTACGGCGATCATCGTGGGCCTGCGCCGGCATCGCCCCGCACGGGTCATGCCGTGGCTGCTGCTGGCGGGCGCGATCGCCGCCCTGGCGATAGGTGACGTTTTCTTCGCATTTGACGAGATGGCCGTCGCGACCGGGTTCTACCTCGCGATGTTCGTGCTCGTCGCGGGCGCGTTACTGCAGTTCACCCAGGGTGGCTCGGTCATCGTCGACCGGGCCCGGCTGATCGACATGCTGGCCTTCGCCTGCGCCGCGCTGCTCGTGGTGTGGGTGTTCGTGATCGGCGACAACACCTTCCTGGGCGAGGTCTCGCCGTCCGACGTGATCGGCTCGCTGCTGCTCATCGCCGTCGCGGCCCGGCTCACCCTGGCCGTGCCGCGCAACGTCTCGGCGATGCTGCTGCTGGTCGGCTCGATCGGGTTGCTGAGCGGTGACGTGCTGTACCCGTTGTTCCCCGGTGAGGCCGCCGAAACAGGGTTCCGTGTGCTCTACGTGACCTGGGGCCTGGCCGCGCTCCACCCGTCCATGGTCCGCTTGACCCAGCCGATGACCCCGCGCACCACCGGCTGGCACGGTCGCTGGGCAGCCCTGCTCGGCGCGTCGGTCGCCACCCCGCCGGCAGTCCTGCTGATCGAGGCGTTGCAGGGCGAGGTCAACGACGGCGTCCCGATCGCCATCGCCGGCGCCATCACCCTGACCCTCACCATCACCCGCCTGGCCGACTCGGCCACCCTCAACAGCCGCGCCCTGGCTCGTGAACGAGGCCTCCGCGGCGCCAGCACAGCCCTGGTCTCCGCGGCCGACGTCTCCGCCGTCGACGAGGCCCTCCGCAACGCCGTGGCCGCCCTGCTGCCCCGTGACGCCGTCCGCCGTGTGGTCTTCGCCCCCGACGACCGCCACCTGGCCGCCGAGCACCTCCCCCCACCCCCGCCCGGCCGCCGCCGCACCTGGTGGGTCGACAACGGCGACACCTCAGCCGTCGAGCCGTCCGCCCCGCTCCCCGGCGCCTCGCTTCCCACCGCCGACGGCCCGGGTCACCCCTCGGCAGACGCCGTCGCCAAGCCGGACAGCGCCACGCCTCCCCGTCCCAGCCGCACTCGGCTGACGCACCGCCTGCGCGAGTGGCTCCGAACGAGTTCCGCCGCGGGCACCGGCGAGCAGGCCACGCTCGTCTGCCCGCTCTGGCTCGAGCCGCTGGCCGTGGCCCGCCCGAGCGGCGGCGCGCTGGTGCTGACCGGCCGCCGGGACGCCCTCTCCGCCGCCCACGACGCCCTCGAAGTGCTCGCCGGGCAGGCCGCCATGGCCCTCGACCGGATCAGCCTGGTCGAGGCGGTCGGCCGCCGTGACAGCGACCTCTATCTGCGCACCGTCATCAGCAACACCGCCGACCTGATGCTGGTGCTCGACGAGGACCAGCGCATCCGGTACGCCAGCCCGGCCCTGCACGAGCTGCTCGGCGACGACGAACTCTCCCCCCTGGCCACCCTCGAAGACCTGGTGCACCCCGACGACCGCGGCCAGATCCGCCGCGCCTTCACCACCGGCGGCGACGGCACCATGTTCTGCGCCCTCCGCCGCCCCGACCACAGCCAGGTCCTGGTCGAAGCCACCTACCGCGACCTGCGTGGCGACCGCCTGGTGCAGGGTTTCGTCGTAACGATGCGCAACGCGGCCGAGCCCCGGAACACCCTCGACAACACCCCCCACCGCGAACAGCTCGACCTGCTCCCAGCGTGGATCAATCGCCGCAGCGCCCAGCACAAGTTCCGCTACTGACCCCAGAACACCAGCGGACGACCGCTCAGCTCAGCCACCCGGGCCGCCCGACGCTCACTCACTCGACCGCCGACCGCCGACCGCCGACCGCCGACCATCGCCGGCGCCCCGCATGCCCGCGCCCCGCAAGGCCGCCTGCCCGCTCGCCGCGCCCGCCTGCCGCGCCCGCCTGCCGCGCCCGCCTGCCCGCGCCCGCCTGCCCGCGCGCCCGCGCGGCACTCCCCGCGCCTCGCGGACCACCCGAGCCGTCCGAGCATTCGGCCCGAGGCGCCTTCCTAGGCTGCTAGGTCGCTATCGATCAAGCTTGGATGGAGAAGCTGCCGTGGGAGCGGCACCTGGGCCGTGGGCGCCGGTCCGCACCCACCACCCCCGCTACGACATCCGCCTTTCACCTTTGATTCGAGTGATCGCGAAAGGAAGAAAACGGTTCGAGTAATCGGGCCAACGAATGAACCAGCATCGGGCATCACCGGCCGGACACGGCGAAGCGCCGGACCATGCGGTCCGGCGCTTCGAAGGTTCAGCGATCGTCGATCGCCCGCGGTCAGCGGTGGATGCGGCGACGGCTGCCGTAGCCGGCGACCAGGGCCACACCGATCGCGGCCAGCACGACCTGGAACAGCAGCTCGATCCAGTCGACACCGCGGGTGTCGGCGACGCCGGTGGCGCGGGCCAGGACGGTGCCGAGCAGCGCCGCGACGACACCGATGACCAGGGTCAGCCAGACCGGGATGTTCTGCTTGCCCGGTACGACCAGGCGGCCCAGGGCGCCGATGATGAGACCGACGATGAGGGCGGTGATGATGCCGGTGACAGTCATTGGGGTTCCTCTCGGGGGTGAAGCAGGTGTTGCGTCCGTCGAGCCCCAGAGTTCCCGAGTGGTCGAAAACCCAAACCGCCTATTTTTTGTTTGCTCCCTTGGTGTCCGGACCGTCAGATGTTGACAGCGCGGCGATAAAAGCCTCCTGTGGCACCTCGACCCGCCCGACCATCTTCATCCGCTTCTTGCCCTCTTTCTGCTTCTCGAGCAGCTTGCGCTTCCGGCTGATGTCACCGCCGTAGCACTTGGCGAGCACGTCCTTGCGGATGGCGCGGATGGTCTCGCGCGCGATGATGCGGCTGCCGATCGCTGCCTGGATCGGCACCTCGAACTGCTGCCTGGGGATGAGTTTCTGCAGCTTCGAGGCGATGTTGACCCCGTACGAGTACGCCTTGTCCTTGTGCACGATCGCGCTGAACGCGTCGACCGGCTCGCCGTGCAGCAGGATGTCGACCTTGACCAGGTCGGCGACCTGCTCGCCGGAGGGCTCGTAGTCGAGGGACGCGTACCCCTTGGTCTTGCTCTTCAGCTGGTCGAAGAAGTCGAAGATGATCTCGGCGAGGGGCAGCGTGTAGCGCAGTTCCACCCGCTCGGACGAGAGGTATTCCATGCCGAGCAGGCTGCCGCGACGGCTCTGGCAGAGTTCCATGACCGCGCCGACGTAGTCGTTGGGCACCAGCACGGTGGCCCGCACGACCGGCTCGTGGATCTCGGCGATCTTCCCGTCGGGGAACTCGCTGGGGTTCGTGACGACCCGTTCCTGGGCGTCCTCGGTGTAGACGCGGTAGACCACGTTGGGCGCCGTCGAGATGAGGTCGAGGCCGAACTCGCGTTCCAGCCGCTCGCCGATGATCTCGAGGTGGAGCAGGCCGAGGTAGCCGACGCGGAAGCCGAAGCCGAGCGCGGCCGACGTCTCGGGCTCGTAGGTGAGCGCGGCGTCGTTGAGTTTGAGCTTGTCGAGCGCGTCGCGCAGCGCCGGGTAGTCGGATCCGTCGATCGGGTAGAGCCCCGAGTAGACCATCGGTTTCGGGTCCTTGTAGCCGCCGAGCGCCTCCTTGGCCGGCCGGGCGTTGCCGGTGACGGTGTCACCGACGCGGGACTGCCGGACGTCCTTGACCCCGGTGATCAGATAGCCGACCTCGCCGACGCCGAGCGCGCCGGCCTTTTCCATCTCGGGCGAGACCACGCCGATTTCGAGCAGCTCGTGGACGGCGCCGGTCGACATCATCTTGATGCGGTCGCGCGCCTCGATCCGGCCGTCGATGACCCGGACGTACGTGACCACGCCGCGGTACACGTCGTAGACGGAGTCGAAGATCATCGCGCGGGCGGGGGCGTCGGCGTCACCGACCGGCGGCTGGAACTGGCGGACGATCTCGTCGAGCAGGTGGCCGACGCCGACGCCGGTCTTGCCGGAGACGCGCAGCACGTCCTCGGGCTCGACCCCGATCAGCTTGGCCAGTTCCTCGGCGTACTTCTCCGGCTGCGCGGCGGGCAGGTCGATCTTGTTGAGCACCGGGATGATGTGGAGGTCGTTCTCCATCGCCAGGTACAGGTTGGCCAGCGTCTGCGCCTCGATGCCCTGCGCGGCGTCGACCAGCAGGATGGCGCCCTCGCAGGCGGCGAGGGAGCGGGAGACCTCGTACGTGAAGTCGACGTGACCGGGGGTGTCGATCATGTTGAGAACGGCGGTCTCGCCCTGCTGCCCGCCCTCGCGAACAGTCCAGGGCATCCGGACGGCCTGCGACTTGATCGTGATGCCGCGTTCCCGCTCGATGTCCATCCGGTCGAGGTATTGCGCACGCATCTGACGCGGGTCGACCACCCCGGTGATCTGCAGCATGCGGTCAGCCAGCGTCGACTTGCCGTGGTCGATGTGGGCGATGATGCAGAAGTTGCGGATGCGACCGGGGTCGGTGGCGCCGATCACGTTCACGCCGGGGTCGAGCGGTCCAGGCACGATCTTCCGTTCTTGTCAGGATTGGAGGAGGCCGGCAGTGCCACCGGCAGCATCTATCGTCCCACGCCCGCGGCAAGCCCCGGCTGACACCCGCTCAGCCCTTTTCGAACGGCCGCAGACCGGCCCCGAGGGAGCACCGCGGCAGGGACCCGGCGGACACCGCTCAGACCCGCTCGAGCGGCGCGTGCGGGCCCGGCGGCAACTCGGCGGTGATCGGGTCGCCCGGCCGCACCGGCCCGCCCCGCAGAACGACCGTCATGATGCCGCCCTTGCGCACCACATTGCCCTCGTCGTCCTGACCGACCAGCTCTTTGAGCAGGCCGGGTCGCAGTCCGTTGATCTGGGCGCACGGGTTTCGCAGGCCCGCCACGACAAGCGCCGGACGCGGGTCGAGGCCCGTCTCGCGCTCGACCGCCGCCCGCACCGCCGCAGCCGCCCGCGCGGTGGGCTCATCGAGCGTCGCTGCCTCGGCCGCCGCAAGCACCGCATCGAGCACACCACCGTGGGCAGCCCCACCATCGTCGGGGCCGCTACCGCCGCCGGCGCTGTCACCCGAAGCGCCGCTCTCGACACCGCCGCCCGGCACGCCACCGCCGGCAGTGTCGCCGCTGTGGGCGCTCGGGGGCCCGAAGCGCAGCACCGTGCCCACCGGCAACCCGAGCAGATCGATCCCCCGCGTCGTCACGTTCTCACCCAGGTTGCCCGGGCGTACCTCGTAACCCTTGGTCGCGACCTCGTCGAACAGCTCCTCGTGGATCAGGTGGACCTGCCGCAGATTGGGCTGGGCCGGATCGACCCGCACGCGTGACCGGTGCCGCACGTGCACCCCGGAGTGCGAGTCACCCTCAATGCCCAGGCCCGCCACCAGCACGATCTGGTCGTGGACCGGCTTGGTGAACGAATACTGCTCGTTGCGGCTGACCGACGTCACCGAACCCTGCGAAGTCTGCATGCCCGGAAGTCTCACCGGCGCCACTCCCCCGTATCGACCGAATTTCCCACCGCGGCGTCGTCACTCGGGCGGGGCCAGGAACAACGCGGACAGCTTGGGGAGGCGGCGCTGTATCTCCTCCTCGTTGTCGAAATCCCACAGCTCGGCCGCCTCGGGCCGGGTCACCGGGCGCTCGCCCTCGGGCATCGGCGACCCGGTGGCCCGCGCGTAGGCCTCGGCCGCGATCGACAGCACCTCTTCGGCCTCGAAGACGGCGCCGGTCTCGGCCGCGGCCCGCACGACCGGCACGTCGGCCAGCGAGTCGGGTGATTTCACCGAGCGGGCCACCGCGTCGCGCCCGTGGGCGATCAGCCAGCCGCGGAAGCTGTCGAAGCCTTCCTCACCGCAGCCACCGTTGATCAGATAGGCCGCGGCCCACAGATCCTGCGTGCCGGAGGCCACCATGACCTTGTCGAGATGCCGCCCCCAGGCCACGATCTCGTCCGGATCGCGGGTGGCCAGGTCGGCCGCGGCGCGTTCGGCCACATCGGCGGGTGAGGCAGGCCGGTCGGCGGTCGCGCGGCTGATGACCGCCCAGAAGTCGTCGGTTCTCATGGCGACGATCCTGCCAGTGGGGTGCGACAAAACCCGGAAGGGCAGGATGGGGGCGTGCGGTCCATCTCGCTTCCCGACGTGCCGTACGGCGCCACCGCCGTACGCCCGGATTGGTCGGATTTGCCGGAGGGCGTGCGCCGAGCCGTCTCGTCCCGCCTGGGCGCGCCGGTGGTGGAGGCACGCAGCGCCGGCGGCGGCTTCACCCGGGCCTTCGCGGCGCTCGTCACCACGTCGTCCGGTTTGACCGGTTTCGTCAAGGCGGCGCCGCTGCCCGACCCGACCTCGGACTGGTACGCCCGGGAGGCGTACATCACGTCCCGTCTGCCGCCCGAGGTGGCCGCGCCCCGGCCGCTCTGGACGATGGTCGAATCGGACTACTTCGTCCTCTGCCTGGAACCGGTCAACGGGCACGTGCCCGCGTTGCCGTGGTCGCCGCCGGAGCTGGATGCGGCCCTGGAAGCCTGGTCGTCCGCGGCGCAGGCCCTGGCCACCCCCAGCCGTGAGCTGCTCGAGGCCGGGGTGCCCGCGCTCCCCGACATCCTGCGCCGCGAGTTCTCCTGGTGGAGCGAGATCGCCGCCGGCCGCGAGCCGATGCCCCGCACGGCCCACGGCACCGTCGCCCCGACCCGCCTGGCCCACCTCGCCCGGCTCGAGCAGCAGCTGCCCGAGCTGGTCGCCGGGGAGGCGCTCATGCACGGCGACCTTCGGGTGGACAACGTCCTGATCGACCGGTCGGGGCGGGCCCGCCTCTGCGACTGGACCTGGCCGGCCCGCGGCGCCGCGTGGTTCGACACGGTGACGCTGCTGGTCACCGCGTTTGCGAGCGGGCTCGACGCGGACGCGTACCTGGACGGCTGGAACGCCCCGGCCGAGGGCGTCGACGGGGCGCTCGCCGCGATGGCCGGGTATTGGCTGGTACGCGCGGACGGCGGGCCCAGCAGCGCGTCGCCGCACAGCCGGCAGCATCAGCGGTTCAGCGGGGAACAGGCGCTGGCGTGGCTGGCCGACCGGCGCGGGTGGTGACTCGGGCCGTTTTGGCGGGCCCGGGGGCGTGCTGGTAGTCTGGTTCATCGCGTGTGGTGAGGACCTTTCCGGTGAGAGCCGGCGTGGTGACCATCCCACTGAGACCATTTTCCGAACACCTAGTCAGGACAAGGCTGTCGCGTGGCGAACATCAAGTCCCAGATCAAGCGCAACCGGCAGAACGAGAAGGCCCGGCTGCGCAACAAGTCGGTCAAGTCGTCGCTGAAGACCGTGATTCGCAAGCTCAACGAGGCGAGCGAGGCCGGCGACGTGCAGACCGCGACGACGCTGCTGCGTGACGCCTCTCGTCAGCTGGACAAGGCCGCGAGCAAGGGCGTCATCCACAAGAACCAGGCGGCGAACCGCAAGTCGGCCATCGCCAAGCGGGTCTCCTCGCTGTCTGCCTGACCGTTCCGCAGTCACACCCCGGGCATCGCCGGACCCTCAGTGGTCCGCCGCGGTGCCCGGTGTTGTTGTGTCGTGCCGAAGAAGTCACACGCCAAGAAGCCGCACGCAGGGCGTGTGCCCGCGTGCGGCATCAGAATCGATCAACTGCGGGACCGCGTACGGCTTGACGCCGCCCCGCCCGTGGAACCGCTATTCGTAGCGACGCGTCGCCGACTGACGGATCCACTGCTGCTGGGCCTCGGCCCGCTCCACCCACGGCCGTTTGATCGGCGCCCCGCGCTCCCGGCTCACCATGCCGGGCAGACGCCTGGTCGCCTCGTCGGCTGGCCGCCGGTCTGCCCGTGGCGCCGACGCGTGCTCGACCAGCGGACGCGCCACAGCCGGCGCCCTGACCGGAACCGGCGTCGCGGCCGGTGTCAGCGAACCGGCGATCAGATCGTTGAGCTTGACCATGATGGCCACCGTGACCGGCAGCACGATCACGCCCCACCAGCTCACGAGCTCGGCCAGCGCCAGCAGGATGCCCAGCGCGACCGCGCCTTCGAAGAACACGAAGCAGAGGAACCCGCTGGGCGTCAGGAACTTGAGGCGCAGCACGCGGGCGTACAACGGCCGATGGGGGCTCATCGCGCCCCGCCCGAGCGGCGAGCGGCTGCCACCGCGAAAACGGCCTGTTCCAACGCATAGCCACGATCCTCGGCGCCGCCCTTGACGGCGGCGTTGCACTCGGCCGCAGCACGCATGGCGTCGACCAGGCCCTCGGGCGTCCACCCACGGCTGCGTTCCTGGGCACGTTGGATCTTCCACGCGGGCATTCCGAGCGAGCCGGCCATTTGATACGGGTTCCCCCGTCCGGCCGAGGCGACCTTCGCCACCGTACGCACCCCGTCCGCGATCGCGTCGGCGATGGGCACCGGGTCGACGCCGACGTGCAGCGCCCACCGCAGCGCCTCGAGCGCCGCAGGCACGTCGCCGATCATCGCCGCGTCGGCCACCGTGAACCCGCTGACCTCGGCCCGGCCCTTGTAGTACCGCGCGACGACGGTCTCGGTGATCTTGCCGTCGGTGTCGGCGAGCAGTTGCGAGCAGGCGGCGGCGATCTCACGGAGGTCGTTGCCGACCGAGGCCAGCAACGCCGACGCGGCCGCCTCGTCGCACTTGCCCCCGTGGCGGCGGAACTCGTCGCGCACGAAGGCGATCCGCTCGCGGTCGCCCTTGAGCTTGACCGCGGGAACGACTGTGGCGCCGGCCGAGCGGAGACCGTCGGCCAGGGCTTTGCCCTTGGCCCCGCCCAGGTGGGTGACGATCAAAGAGACGTCCGGGTCGGGGTTTTTCGCGTACGCCAGCAGGGCCGTGATCAGGTCTTTCTTGGCATCCTGCCCGCTGCGGAGGACCAGAACGCGCCGGCCGCCGAAAAGTGACGGGCTCAGCATCTCGGCGATCTCACCCGGCAGCAGGGTGCCCGCTTCGTACTCCCGGACGTCGGCGCCGGGCTCGGCGGCCCGCGCGGCATCGACCGCGGCCGTGACCGCGCGCGCGACGAGCAACTCCTCATCGCCTTGGACGAGCAGCAACGGGGCGGGAGGCGCGGTGTTCACGCCCAACATCGTTGCACGAAGGCCTGACGTTTCCGCGAGCCTCACTCCTTAGCGCAGACTCGTGGATCAGGAAACGCGAAAGCAGACATATCGGCGCGCGGCCATGCTCGGGATGGCTGATCAAGGCTCGATCAGGCTGGATGACCGCTCGGCCGGACAATCCGGGCTGATCACCCATCGACCGGCATGGCCCGCGGCCGGGACTGCCTGAACGGCTTACCCCGGGCGTGTCGGGAGTTCCGCGGGCAACATCGACCCGATCCAGGCGTCCACCCGCTCGCCCCGACGATCGTCTCGCGTTCCATCCGGGCATTGTGCGTCACGGCGCCGGCGGATCCCCGCGCGCGACGACCGCCAGCCCGCGATCCGTGGCCACCGCGGCCAGGTCACCCGACTGATCCGTACGCAGAACTCGCGCCCCGCCCTGGGCCAGGCGCGCCAGCAGCGGCCCGTTCGGGTGCCCGTAGTCGTTGTCCGCGCCGACCGACACCAGCGCCACCGTGGGCCGGATCTCGTCCAGGAACCGCGTCGACTGGAAGGCGGAGCCGTGGTGCGCGACCTTCACCACATCCGCCCGCACCGCCTCGGGGCCCAGGCGCGCGATCATGTCCTCCTGCTCCTCGGTCTCGGCGTCGCCGGGCAACAGCACCGTCCGGCCGTCCACCTCGGCCCGCAGCACCAGGGAGTTGTTGTTGGGGTCGGAGTTCGTGCCCCGCATCGGCTCGACGGGCCCCAGCACCTCCAACCGCACATTCCCGACCCCGTACGCCCACCCTGGCCCCACCGCGTGCACAGGTACTCGCCCGGCAGCCGCCGCGACAGCGGCCCGGCCCTCGGGCGGCTCCGGCCAGTCCGGCCCGATGACCGCGCGCACGTCCCGCCCCCGGAAGACACCCGTCACACCCCCGATGTGGTCGGCGTGGAAGTGGCTGACCACGAACAGCACCACCTGCCGGATCCCGAGCCGCCGCAGGCAGTGGTCGACGGCGTTCGGCTCCGGCCCGGCGTCGACAACGATCGCGCGGCCGGCCCCCGCGGGCAGAACGAGCGCGTCGCCCTGGCCCACCGCGCACGCCACGACCAGCCAGCCCGCCGGGGGCCAGCCCGAGGCGATCAGCCGTACGGGCAGAGCGCCGAGCACACCGCCGAGCGCAATCACCGTCACGAGCCTGCGAATGAGCGGCCGCCGGGCCGCGACGAGCAGGCCCACGGTGACCACCGCCAGCAGGAGCGCACCGGTGAGGCCGCCCGGCCACGGCAGCGCGCCGGCGGGCACCCGAGCGCCGTAGGTCGCCACCAGCACCAGCCACTGCGCCGGCCAGTGCCCGAGCCACGCCGCGAACTCGGCGCCCGCCGGCCACACCGGCGAGACGACCGCCGCGGTGACCCCGAGCAGGGTCGCCGGAGCGATCGCCGGCACGGCCAGTAGGTTGGCGGGTACGGCCACGATGCTGATCGTCCCGGACAGCCCCGCCACGACGGGTCCGCACACCACCTGCGCCGCCGCCGGCACCGCGAGCGCCTCGGCCAGGCCGGGCGGCCAGCCACGGGCCCGCAACGCGTCCCGCCACACCGGCGCGAGCAGCAGCAGGCCCGAGGTGGCCAGCACCGACAGCGCGAACCCCACGTCCGAGGCCAGTTCCGGGTCGGCCAGGATCAGCACGGCCACCCCGGCCGCCAACGCCGGCAGGGCCGCCCGCCGCCGCCCCGACGCCAGCGCGATCAGCCCGATCGCCCCCATGGCCGCGGCCCGCACCACGCTGGGCGAGGGCCGGGCCAGGATGACGAACCCCACCAACGCCACCGCACAGACCACCGCGGTGATCACCGGTCCGGCCCTGGTCCGCCGGACAGCGAACAACACCACACCAAGGACAATCGCAACATTCGCGCCGGAAACGGCGTTCAGGTGCGTCATGCCGGTAGCCCGGAAGTCCTCCTCCAGCGCCGGGTCCAGGCGGCTGGTGTCCCCCACGATCAGCCCCGGCAGCAGTCCTCCCGGCAGATCGGGCAACGGCTCACAGGCCCGTTGCAGCCCGGCCCGAAGCGCTCCCGCCGCCCGCTGCGCCCACGACGGCCGCCCGACCGCCTCAGGCGCCTTGCGCACCGACGCCACCACGGCCCGCAGGTCCCCACCCCGGGGCGGCAGGAGCTTGCCCTCGGCCCGGACCCGCTGCCCCGGCAACAGCCCCCGCCACCCCGGATCGCTGCCCAGCACCAAGGCCCGAGCCGACAACCGCAGCGAGACCCCGTCCTCGCCCCGCACACTCCGGAGGTCAACAGCCACGATGTACGTCGGCGGTCTCCCGGCCGACGACTTCAGGGCCTGCGGATCGTCCCGGACAACCAGCTCCATCCGTACCGGTTCCCCCGCCCGGACCAGCTCGACCAGCGGCCCAGCCTCCCGGACACTCACCCGCGCCGCAGTGGCAACCGCCCCGCACGCCACCCCGAGCAGAACGGCCGGCCCCAACCACCGCCCGGCCGACACCCACCGGCGGCCACCACCGCGCACACCATCCGACGCCCCGCTTCGTGCGGCGCCGGCGCCCACCCCGCGCACCAGAGCGTTGGGACCACCCGGCGCCATCAGGCCGCGGAGCGATATGTGAGCGCTACCGGGCACGCGCGTCGCAACCCCACCACGGCCGACAAGGAAAGCCGGCAGAGCGCACAGGACGACAGCCGCCGCTCCGAGCAGAACACCGCCACGCGCCGAGAGGTAGAGCGAGGCCAGGGCCGACATCCACACCGCGAGGGCGAACCCGGCCAACCGCAGATCGGGAGCGGCTCCCGAGTCTCGGCCGCTGAGCGGCCGCGCCGCCGGCTGATCGCCACCCGGCTCAGCCCGGACAGGCGGTCGCGCACCCTGGGACGGCTCGGACCGCACCCGTGGCCGACGGCTCACGCCCGGATCGTCCCGAACAGGCGATCGGTGGTTCAGGGGCGGCTCGACGCGGCGGGTGCTGATGGCAGTACCTTCTTTCGTCATCGGGAGCCTCCGAGGAACGCTTTGGGTGCTTGTCCCTCGAGGACTGACATGAGACGGCGTCCTCGGAGGTGACCGGTGGAGGTCTGACGCCTTCGAGGATGTTGTCCCGTGAGGACTGGTCCATCAGCACGACGCCGCGCCTCCACCGCACCTGACCTGCGAGTTGGAAGGAGGTTGCCGTGCTGGGAGTCGGTCTGGACTGGGCCGAGGACCACCATGACGTCGCGTTGGGCGTGCCGGGCAAGGGGGTAATCGAACAGTTCCGCATCGACCACGGCCCCGAAGGGGTGGCCCGGCTGGTCGCCCGCTGCCTGGCCCTGGAAACCGACCCGGCCGAGGTCCGGGTCGTGCTGGAAACCCGGCACGGGCTGCTGGTCGAGGCCCTGCTCGATGCCGGGTTCACCGTGCTGCCGGTCAACCCGGACCTGGTCGCCCGCCGCCGCGGCCCGGCCAAGAAGAAAGACGACGCCGAAGACGCACGGATCTGCTGCCTGCTGGCCCTCGACCCCTTTGTCGAGCTGCGCAAACTGATCCCGCACGGCGAGCTCGGCGCGGAGCTGCGGGCCATTGCTCGTGACGACGACCGGGCCGCCCGCGACGAACGGCGCCTGGGTAACCGGCTGCGCGCCGACCTGCTCGCGGTGTTCCCCGCCGCGATCGACATCGCCGACGGCGACCTGGGCGCGGCAGTGTTCCTGCGCCTGCTCGAGCGCTGGCCCAGCCACACCGAGCTGGCCGCCGCCGGCCGTGACGCCGTCGAAGCCCTGGCCCGCGCCAACCGGCACGGCTGGCCCGACCGGTTCGCCGAACGGGTCATAGCTGCCCTGAACAGCCCGCGGCTTGCGGTGCGCCCGGAGCTGGCCCGGGCGAAGGCCGGCAGCATCCGGCTGGCCGCCGCGCAACTGTTGCTGCTGCGCGAGCAACGCCGGGTCTGGCAGCGGCGGATGGGTGAGCTGCTTCTGGGAAGCCCGCGTGTCGGCCGGGCGAAGCAGCCGAAGGAGCCCCGGCCGGGGAACGCGTTCCCTGGCGGCGAGATCTACCTGAGCATGCCTGGCCTGGGTGATCGTCTCGCCGCCAGGGTCGCCGGTGAAATCGGCGAACACGTCGAGCAGTTCACCACACCCAACGCCCTGCAATGCTATGCCGGGACCGCCCCGGTCACGAGACGCTCCGGACGCAGCGAGTTCGTCATCGCCCGCCGCCTGGCCTACAACCGCTACCTCGGCAACGCCGTACATCAATGGGCCTTCTGCAGCCTGCAGCAATCCGGCTGGGCCCGCGCCTTCTACGACGCCAAGATCGCCAAAGGCAAGAGTCACAACGCTGCCCTGCGTGCCCTCGGCAACCGCTGGCTGGAGATCCTCTGGCACTGCCTGCGCCTGAACGTGCGCTACGACGAAGCCGTCCATACCGCCCACCGCACCCACGCCCTCAAACAGGCTGCTTGAGGTTGACAGAGGATGTCTCATACGGTGACCAGGTCTTTCAGCTGTTCGTAGCGGGCGTCGCCGATGCCGTCGACCTTGCGCAGGTCGGTGACGGCCTTGAAACCGCCCTGGGCGTCGCGGGCGTCGAGGATCCGCTGGGCCAGCACCGGACCCACCCCGGGCAGCCCGTCCAGGTCGGACAGGGTCGCGGCGTTCAGGTTGACCAGGCCACCCGCGCTGCCACCGCCGGCCGGAGCGGCCGGCCCGGTCGGGAGCGCGACACCCGGCGGGGGCGTCACGCCGACCATGATGAGCTCGCCGTCCACCACCTTGCGGGCAAGGTTGAGCGCTGAGACATCCACCCCCTGGTCGGCGCCGCCGGCCGCGGTCAGCGCGTCGGCCACCCGCGCGCCGGGGGCCAGTCGCACCAGGCCGGGCTTGCGGACCTTGCCGCCGACCGCAACCACCACCTCAGCCGCGCCGGACGCCGGGGCGGAGGCCACCTCGGCGTCCGACTCGGCCACGTTGAGCGGGGGCGGCGCCACCGGGTCAACCCGGGGCCGGGCCCGCCAGGCCAGCACGGCGGCGATCACGATCACGACGGCGGCCACCGCGCCCAGCGCCCGGACCCCACGCCGACCCGGATCGAACGCCCCCATCCCGAAGCGCCGCCCGCCGTCGCCCGAACCACTGCCGAAGGCCCCCGCCGCGGTCAGCTCCGGCTCCTCGGGCTCCGGCAGATTCGACGACGTGAGAGCGAAGCGGTCTCGCCCCGGCTCGAACACATAGTTGTCCGACGGCGGCTCAGGCATCACCCACGCGGGCGGCGGGAGCGAACCCCGCCGGTCCGGCACGTGCGGTTCCGCCTCGGGCAGCACATCACCGAGATGCGACGACCGAAGGTCACCCTCCTCCACGACGCGGTAGGCCCCGGTTCCGCCTTTCAGCGCCACGACCACCGGCGGCGGTGAGACTGCATTCCCGGACCCGGCGAGGGAGGGTCTGTCCATGGTTGCGATCCCGCGGCCCGGAGGGACGTGGACCGGCTTGTCTGTGGTTACCATCTCCCGGCCTGGAGGGAAGCCGCTTGGTTCCGGGGCGGGTGGCACCACAAGATCTCCCGGTGACGGCCCGGCCGAGCCGTGAGCGCCCATCACCGGACCGATCGGCTCATCGAACGAAGCCGCCGATGAAGCGGCTGCAACCGCCGCGGCTATCGCAGCCTCCGGGGGTGCGGCCGAAACAGGGCGCGCAGCCGGCGGCGTGGCCCACGGGGTGCCGGGCCGATAGCCGCGCGCCTGCGGAGGAAGAGGCGGCTCAGGAAGAGGCGTGGGTGGGTGAAACACGGCGCTGGGCGCCGCCTCCAGGTCGACGTCGTCGGGCCACGAAGGGATGACGTCCGACCACTCCAGCGGATCTCCCACCTCAGCCAGCCCGGCCAGCCCGTCGACATACGCCGACCCGGGCACATCGACCGGACCAGCAGCGGACCCAGGAACAGGACCGGCGGCCGACAGGGGGCGGACAGACGGCGAGGGGCGGACAGACGGCGAGGGACCAACAGACGGCAAGGGGTGGCCGGGGGAAGGCGAGTGACCGTCCAGCAAAGCCCCCGCGGCCGGCCCCGGGCGGGCCGGGTGAGGGGCCACCGGTGGGGAAGGACGGATGGGGAAGGATGGGGTGGAGTGTGGAGCGCCCGAAGGCGGAGGTGACACCGCCGCAGGCGGCAGCACTGACCTCAGCCTCTGCGCTGTGGCCTCGTCGGTAGGGGTCCGCTCTCGCACGCACAGCAAGCTAGGGAGAACACGAAGATCTTGCCCAGGTGCCTGTGGACAGAGGTGCATTGTGGATAAGTCCGCGATCATGTCCGAACGTGATATGGCGGACCGGCTCAGGGCGGCCGGTTGTGTCTTCGCCGAGGACGAGGCAGCGATCGTCGCCGAGGCCGCCACCGACGCCGCGACCAGGGAACTCATGGTGGAACGCAGGGCCGGGGGTGAGCCGCTGGAGCAGGTTGTGGGCTACGCCGATTTCGCCGGGGTCCGCGTACGGCTGCGGCCCGGTGTCTTCGTCCCCCGGGTCCGCAGCGAGCTCCTGGTGCGCCTGGCCGCCGAGGAGAACCCGCGAATCGTGGTGGATCTCTGCTGCGGCTCGGGCGCCCTGGGTCTGGCCGTCCGCCGCAGGAGCCCCGGCATCGAGCTGCACGCCGCCGACCTCGACCCGAACGCCACGGCGTGCGCCCGCGACAACGGCCTCACCGACGTCCACCTGGGCGACCTGTACGACCCTTTGCCCCGCACCCTGCGGGGCCGCGTCGACGTCCTGGTCGCCAACGTCCCCTACGTCGCCACCGCTCACATCCCGCTGCTGCCGGCCGAGGCGCGCGACCACGAGCCCGCGATCGCCCTTGACGGCGGTGCCGACGGGCTTGATATCTTTCGCCGCGTGTCCGGGAGCGCTCCCACGTGGCTCGCCCCGAACGGCGTCCTGCTCTCGGAGATCACGGAAGCGCAGCAGAAAGGCGCTCTCGATGCCATCCGCCGGTCGGGTCTGGACGGCGACGTCGTCTACGACGAAGATCTCGATGCGCGAGTGGCCCGGGCCCGCCAGAGGACCGGCTGAGCCGGGAAGAGAGGCATCCGGGGTGGGAAGGTTCGCCCGGGCCAGGCTGGCCTCCCAGGTGGCCCGGCGCCTGCGACGGGCCGGTTTCGCGGCCGTCCGCTACGACTCTCGAGCCTTCCAGGTCCGTTTCACCACAGAGGTCGCGGCGGATGCCGAGCCTGGCATCCTCGACCTGGCCCCTCTCCTGAAAAGTCCAAGAAGAGGGCGAAAAAAGAGGATCCAGGCGTACATATCTGGCCTCAGCCCCGACCCCATCCCCGCGGACTGGCAGACGGCACGGCCCCTCCTCCGCCCAGTCCTCCGAGGAGCCACCCCCGGCAACCCCCTCAAGCGAACCGCCTTGCCCTATTTGTCGGAATACGTCGTCATCGACCATCCCGAGGCGATGACCTACGTAACCGAGAGCCAGCTCAAAACCTGGCACGTACGCCCGAACGAGGTCTTCAAAGCCGCCCGCGACAACCTGGAGGCGGCCACCCTCCAGGGCTCCCCCACCGAGCTGATCCGCTTCATCGACGACGGCGACTCCTACTGGACCTCCCACCTCCTGCTCGAGCACTGGCTGCAACGCCTCGAACCCCAGGTCGGCGGCCCTCCGATCGCCTTCGCTCCCGAGCGCGGCACGCTGCTGATCACCTCGACCGGCAGCCCGCATCTGCGTGCCGTCTTCGCCCAGGCCGAGGAGCTCTACGCGAGGTCGGCCAGACCCATCACCCCCATGGCGTACGTCAGTGACTCCCACGGCTGCACGGTGCCCTTCGCCGTGCCCGAGGACCACCCGCTCCACCACGCGGTGGGGCGCGCCGAACGCATCCTGGCCGTCCAGGAGTACACGCGACAGGCCGGCCACCTGTCCGAGCCCGCCGCCGAGCTGGTTCTGACCGGCGACGACGGGACGGGCTGGCGCACCCGGGCTGTCTGGGACGAGAAGGCGCTGCTGCCCACGGCCGACGAGGTGCAGATCGGCGACCGTACGATCCCCTGGCCCGACCTGGAGCTGGAACCGGTGCCCGGCCTGGAGCCGATCAGGTGGCGGGCCGCCGGTGCACCACAATCCCCGCCACCCCGGGACCCACGTGCGCGGCGACCACAGCGCCGATCTCGGTGATGTAGCAGTCCCGCAGCCTGTCCCCGAGCCGCATCGCCACCTGGTCGGCCAGCGCCGCCGCCCGGTCCGGTGACTGCAGGTGGTGGACGGCGATGTCGGCGAGCCCGTCCCCCGAGGCCTCCACCGCGAGGTCGACCAGCTTGGCCAGCGCCCGCCCGGCCGTACGCACCCGGTCCTTCACGACGATCTTGCCGTCGGCCATGTGCAGGATCGGCTTGACCGACAGCGCCGTGCCGACCAGGGCCGAGGCCGCCCCGATGCGCCCGCCCCGCCGCAGGAACTCGAGCGTGTCGACGTAGAACAGCGTGCTCACCTGCTCGGCGTGGGTCACGGCCTGAGCCCGTACGGAGGGAAGGTCTTGACCTTTGACCGCGGCGTCGGCGGCGGCCAGGGCGGCGAACCCGAGCCCCATCCCCGTGGTGCCGCTGTCGACCACCTCGACCCGGGACCCGAACTCGGTGGCGGCCAGCACGGCGGCCTCGTGGGTGCCGGAGAGCTGGGCCGACAGGTGCACGGAGACGATGCCGTCGGCGCCCTCGTCGAACAGCTTGCGATAGGCCGCCGCGAACTGGGAGGGGGCGGGCCGGGACGTGCTCACCGCGACGCGGCGCTCGCCCAGGGCCCGCGCGACCTCGGCCGGCTGGATCTCGACACCCTCGAGCCCGTCGGCGCCGTTGATGACCACCGTGAGGGGCACGACGGTCAGCTCATACGAGCCGCTGAGTTCGGCGGGCAGGTACGCGGTGGAGTCGGTGACAACCGCGACGGGCATGCGGGCACCGTAACCGATCGGAACATGCCCAGGTGAGAGCGGGGGTCAGCCCTTCTCGACGGAGGTCACGACGAACGGCACGCCCTGCTGGCAGGTCGACATCATGCCGGGCTCGGAACGGCCCGAAATCTTGACCTTGCTGCCCACGGCGGCGTCGGCGCGCATCGCCGGGTCGTCGAAGACCAGCAGGTGGGAGCCGGTGGCGTCGTTGACGAGCAGGCAGTTCGGCTCGACCCCGGCGGTCACGGTGCCGGTGATGGTCGTGGCGCCCGGGTTGGGCCGCCCCGAGGGCTCCCCGGCCGGACCGGTGGGCTTGGCGGTGGGGGCGGGCAGGTCGACCACGTCCGACGCCGAGGGAGAGGGCGCCGGGGCGGCGGCGCCGTTCTCGCTCGCGTTGTTGGCGCAGCCGGCCGCCACGAGCAGAAGGAGCAATACGGCGGGAACGGTACGAGTCACCATGATGCTTGGACGCTACCGGATCAAGCCCGGTTCCCCGGGACGGAAAACGGTCAGACGGGCGGCGGCACCGGCCGGTCGCTGAACGGCCCCACGTTGTACGCCGCGAGCTGCCAGCCCCGCTTGACGTCGAGGGTGAGCTCGATCCAGTGGCAGTTCTGCAGGGCCCGCAGCGTGCGCAGCTGCTCCGCCGGCCAGCCGAGCAGGTGCCCGATGCCCTGACGGGCGGCGGCGCCGTGGGTCGCGACCACGACCGTGCCGCCGGCGGGCGCCTGGGCCACCACGTCGCGCAGCGCGTCGGCCACCCGCTTGCCCAGGTCCTCAAGGGTCTCGACGTCGCCGCCGACCTCCTGCCCGGCTGTCCAGCGGGCATGCTGGTCGGGATGGAGCGAGGCCACCTCGGCCATCGTGTGGCCCTGCCACGAGCCGAAATACCGCTCACGGAGCCGCTTGTCGTAGCCGATCGAGAGCCCGGTGAGCGCGCCGAGCGCCGCCGCCGTGTCGGACGCCCGCTTGAGGTCGCTCGACACGAGCACGCCGGGTTTCAGCTTGACCAGGATCTCGGCCGCGTCGACGGCCTGCTGGCGGCCGAGCGCGTTGAGCTCGACGTCGGTCTGGCCCTGGACGCGACCGGACGCGTTCCAGTCGGTGTTGCCGTGGCGCCAGACGATCAGGCGGCTCACGAAGCGTCGGCCTCGACCATGTCGCGATCGACGAACGGGATCGTCGGGCAGTCCTTCCACAGCTTGTCGAGGGCGTAGAACTCGCGTTCCTCGGCGTGCTGGATGTGGACGACGATGTCGACGTAGTCGAGAAGCACCCACCGGCCCTGACGCTCGCCCTCACGGCGGACCGGCTTGGCCTTTTCCTCGAGGTTGAGCAGGGCTTCCTCGATGGCGTCGACGATGGCGATGACCTGACGCTCGTTCGACGCCGAGGCGATCACGAAGGCGTCGGTGATGTAGAGCTGGTCTCCGACATCGATCACGACGATGTCTTGCGCCTTCTTGTCGGCGGCGGCCTGCGCGGCCGTCATCGCCAGTTCAAGAGCGCGTTCGCTGACGGGCAAGAGTGTCCCCTCGGTCGGCTTTCTGGTCCTTCAAGCCTCTCACACCGCTGTGACATTTCCCGAGCCCCGATAGAGGCCCCGCTTGTTGATGTATTGCACGACACCGTCGGGCACCAGGTACCACACCGGGTCACCGGCGGCGACCCGGTCGCGGCAGGCCGTCGACGAGATGGCCATGGCCGGCACCTCGACCAGGGTGACGCTGTCCTCCGGAAGGTGATCGTCGGTGAGCTCGAACCCGGGCCGGGTCACCCCCACGAAGTGCGCGGCGGAGAACATCTCCATCGCGTCCTTCCAGCTCAGGATGCGGTTGAGCGCGTCAGCACCGGTGATGAAGAACAGCGACGCGTCGGCGCCGAAGACCGCTCGCATGTCGCGCAGGGTGTCGATGGTGTACGTGGGGCCGTCGCGGTCGATGTCGGCGCGGCTGACGTGGAAACGCGGGTTCGACGCGGTGGCGATGACCGTCATGAGGTAGCGGTCCTCGGCCGGCGAGACCTTGCCCTTCTCGTACGGCTGGCCGGTGGGCACGAACACGACCTCGTCCAGGTCGAAGCGGGCCTGCACCTCGCTCGCGGCGACCAGGTGCCCGTGATGGATGGGGTCGAACGTCCCACCCATGATCCCGATCCGTCGTTGCCGGCCTGACATCAGATCAGAATAGTCTTCACTCCGATCAAGAACGGCGGCCGGGGAGTCAGAGGTCGAGACGCCGCCGGACGGCCCGCAGCAGATCGTCCGCGGTGAACGGCTTCTCCAGCAGCGCGACCCCGGGGTCCAGCGTCCCCTCCGAGTGCAGGACGGGCTGGGCGTAACCGGACATGTAGAGGACCCGGGTGTCGGGCCGGACGGTCACCAGGCGCTCGGCCAGGTCCTTGCCCAGCATGCCGGGCATCACCACGTCGCTGAGCAGCAGGTCGATCGCGCCCTCGTGCCGAGCCGCCAGCGCCAGCGCCTGAGGCCCGCCCTCGGCCGCGATCACCCGGTAGCCGGCGCCGGAAAGGATCCGCCCGGCCACGTCGCGCAGGCCCGGCTCGTCGTCCACGACGAGCAGCGTCTCGCCGCGGCCAGTGGTACGGACGGGACCGGCGGGGGCGGGCCGGGAACCGGGGGAGGCGGGCGGCAGCAGCACGGTGACCGTCGTGCCCAGGCCCGGCTCGGACGAGATGCTCACGTCCCCTCCGGCCTGGGTGACGATGCCGTAGACCATGGCCAGGCCCAGCCCGATGCCCTCGCCGTTGGGCTTGGTGGTGAAGAACGGCTCGAACGCGCGGTCGGCGACGTCGGCGCTCATCCCCCGGCCGGAGTCCCCGACCCGCAGCCGCACCCGGTCGCCCGAGCAGCCGGTGTCGATCACCAGGTTGCCGCCGGCGGGCATCGCGTCCCGGGCGTTGTCCGCGAGCTTGACCAGCAGATGCTCGATCTGCCCGGGGTCGCACTCGACCGGCGGCAGGTCCGCGCCGGGCCGGATGATCAGGGCGACCCGCTCCCCGACCGTACGGCGCAGCTTGTCCTCCAGCCCGGCCACGAAGCCGTTGAGGTCGAACACCTCGGGCCGGACGACCTCGCGGCGGGCGAAGGCGAGCAACTGGTGGGTGAGGTGGGTGGCCCGCTCACCGGCCCGGATGACCTGGCGGGCGTCGGCCGCGATCATCCGCACGTCGGGCTGCTCGGACTCCGCCTCCTCGACGACGAAGCTCGCGTAGTTGACGATCACGCCGAGGATGTTGTTGAAGTCGTGCGCGACCCCGCCGGCCAGCTGACCCAGGCTCTCCAGCCGCTGGTTGCGCACGTCCTCGGACCGCTCCACACCCCACCCCCGTAGAGGGAGAGTAACGGGGGAAAGTCGGCCAAAAGGTCAGAAGCGCGCAGCCAGGGCCCTCCGCAGGTCGTCGTCGGCGTCGAGCACCACTCGCCGCAGGATCGGGTCGAGGCCCTCGTCGGCGAGCAGCCCTGCCGCCAGTTCCCGGGTCCGGGGCTCCACCACCACACTGGGGTACGCTGCCCCGGCCGTCCGCTCCGCGCTCATGCCGTTGCGGATCCGCATCATCGCGGGCATCTCGGCGAAGTACCGCGCCACGTACGGCCGTACCAGGTCGATCTGCTCGGCCTGCCAGAACCCGGACGCGGTCATCTCGACCAGCCGGTTCGACAGCTTGGCGTCCGAGATGATCGCTTCCCAGGCGGCCGCCTTGGCCTCGGCGTCGGGGCGGGCGGCCCGGCAGCGGGCGGCCCACTGCTCGCCGGTCGCGCTGCGGTCCCGCTCGAACTCGGCGTCGATCACGTCGGCACCGGCGGCGCCCAGCACGGCCAGGCGATAGACGATCAGCCAGCGCAGGTCGGCGTCGATCGCCAGGCCGTCCGGCACGTGCTCGCCGGCCAGCCAGTTACGCAGGCGCGCGGTGTCGACCGTGGCGCCGATCAGCCCCCGGGCCGCGGCGAGCTGGCGCGATCCGCCCGGCTCGGAGGCGGCGAGCAGCCGGTCGGCGGCCTGCGCGACCAGTTCCAGCGCGGCCGGGCGGGTCTCCGGGGTGGAGTAGCGGTCGACCAGGCTGCGGGTGGCGCGCAGCACGTCCTCGACGATCACGACCTCGGACTCCACCGGCAGCGCGGCCAGCACCAGGGTGACCAGCTCGGCGACCGGGCGCTCGCCGTCGACGACCGCGTCCAGCGTCGCCGCCCACAGCACAGCCCGGGCCAGCGAGTCGCCCAGCAGCGGCAGCATCACCGGAACGGCCGCGGCCGACTCCTCGTCCAGCCGGATCTTCGCGTACGTGAGGTCGCCGTCGTTGAGCAGCAGCAGGTCGGCCACCGGCTCGCCGGCGAGTTCAGGCACCTCCGTACGCCCGGTGGCGTCGATCTCGGCCTCGACCAGCTTGCGCCGCTTGACCGTGCCGTCGGCCTGCTTGTCCCACAGGCCGATCCCCAGCCGGTGGGGCCGCAGGGTCGGGTACGACTCGGGGGCGGTCTGCTCGACGGCCACCGACTCGTAGGCCGAGCCGTCGTGCCGCACCGCCGTCCGCAGCGTGTTGACCTGGGCCCGGCGCAGCCACACGTCGGCCCAGGCGCTCAGGTCGCGCCCGCTCGACTTGGAGAGCGCGCCCAGCAGGTCGGCCAGCGTCGCGTTGCCGTACGCGTGCGCCTCGAAGTGCGCGTTCACCCCGGTCCGGAACGCCTCCTCGCCGACCCAGGCGACCAGCTGCTTGAGCACGGCCGCGCCCTTGGCGTACGAGATGCCGTCGAAGTTGAGCAGCGCCTGATCGGTGTCGGTGACGTCGGCCGGCGCCACCGGATGGGTCGAGGGGTGCTGGTCGGCCCGCAGCCCCCACGCCTTGCGCTGCATCGCGAACGTCGTCCAGCTGCCCGGGAAGCGGGTGGCCTCGGCCGTGATGCGAGTGCCCATGTACTCGGCGAACGACTCGTTGAGCCACAGGTCGTCCCACCAGGCCATGGTCACCAGGTCGCCGAACCACATGTGCGCCATCTCGTGGGCGATCACGTTGGCCCGGTGCTCGCGCTCGCTCTCGGTGACCGCCGAGCGGTAGATGAACTCGTCGCGGAACACCACCAGCCCGGGGTACTCCATCGCGCCGAAGTTGAACTCGGGCGCGAAGGCCTGCTGGTAGTGGCCGAACGGGTACCGGATGTCGAAGATCTCGTGGTAACGGTCGAAGCACTGCTTGGTGATCTCGAAGATCTCGGGCGCGTCGGCCTCGAGCGCCTCGGCGAGCGCGGCCCGCGCGTACAGGGCCAGCGGGATGCCGTCGTGCGAGTCGGTGACCTCGTGGTACGGCCCGGCGATGAGCGAGCACAGGTACGTCGAGATCGGCTTGGTCGGCTCGAACTCCCAGCGCCCGTCGCGGCCCGAGCGCAGCGGCCCGTTCGCCGCCACCCGCCAGCTCGCCGGGGCGGTCACGCTGATCCGGTAGGACGCCTTGAGGTCGGGCTGGTCGAACGCGGGCAGGATCCGGCCGGCGTTGTTGATGAACATGTGCTGGTAGACGTAGATCGAGCCGTCCGCGGGGTCGACGTACTTGTGCAGGCCCTCGCCCGTGTTCGAATACCGCATCACGGCCTCGACGGCCAGCTCGTTGGCCTCGGCGAGCCCGGTCAGCTCCATCCGTCCCTCGGTCAGCGCCGACTCGGGCAGCGGCGCCCCGTTCAGCGTCATGCTGGTCACCGAGACGGGCTCGAACTCCAGGAACGTCGAGGCCCCTTCCTGGGCGGCGAAGCGCACCACCGTTCGCGCGCCGAAGGTGTCACCCTCGGCGGTCAGGTCGAGATCGACCTCGTACTCGTGGACTTCGACGGTGGCGGCCCGGGCGGTGGCCTCGGCGCGGGTCAAGCTCGGCATCGGACCATCATCCGGTATGACCGGCGCCGCTGCTATCGTGGGTTCCGTGCGCAACGCGAACCTTGCCTGGTGGCTGCCCTGACGGGCGGCTCACCCACGCGCATTTCTTCTCGCGGCCGCCCTTCCCGGGCGGCCGTTCTCGTGTCCCGGGGAAGGGCGTCCCTGACCCCGGAGGACACAGACATGCACCGTCGGCTCACCGGCTTCCAGCCCACCGGCAACCTGCACCTCGGCAACCTGATCGGCGCCATGCGGCCCCTGGTGGCAGCGCAGGACAGACCCTCGATCGCGATGATCGCGGACCTGCACGCGCTCACCATGGAGCACAACCCCGACGCCGTACGGGCGAACACCCTGACCGTCGCCACGGTGCTGCTCGCCGCGGGCGTCGACCCGCAACGCACCGCGATCATCGCCCAGTCCCAGGTGTCCGAGCACACCGGGCTGCACTACCTGCTCGAATGCGTGACCGGCTTCGGCGAGGCGGCCCGCATGATCCAGTTCAAGGAGAAGAGCGCGGCCGGGGGCCCGGTGCGGCTGAGCCTGCTCACCTATCCCGTGCTCATGGCGGCCGACATCCTGCTCCACGACATCGACGAGGTGCCGGTCGGCGAGGACCAGAGTCAGCACCTCGAGCTGGCCCGGACGATCGCCACCCGGTTCAACACCCGATACGGCGAGACCTTCGTCGTGCCCGAGGGCGTCCGTCCCGAGTCGGCCGCTCGGATCATGGACCTGGCCGACCCGTCGCGCAAGATGAGCAAGAGCGCGCCCTCGCCGGCCGGGCGGATCGGGCTGCTCGACCCGCCCGAGACGATCCGCAAGGTCATCGCGCGGGCGGTCACCGACACGGCCGGCGTCGTCCGGCACGACCGGGAGGGTCAGCCGGGGGTGACCAACCTGCTCGAGATCCTGCGGGCCTGCTCCGGCCGCGACCCCGGGGAGCTCACGTCCTACGGCGCGCTCAAGCGGGAGGTCACCGACGCCGTCGAGGCGGTGCTGGCGCCGATCCGGTCGCGTCACGCCGAGCTGTCGCAGGACCCTTCCCACGTACGCAAGATCCTCGCCGAGGGCAAGGCGTACGTGCAGCCGAGGGCGGCCGAGACCGTACGCCGTGCCCGTGCCGCCATCGGCTTGCTGGACTGACGCCTACTCGCCGGTGTCGTCGTCCTCGTCGCTGACCAGAACCGGGCGCTGCGCGTTCGACACCGTCGTCACCGTGCCGTCGGGCGCCATGTGCAGCAGTTCGTCGTCCGAACGGACCCGGCGGGCCTTACGGGCGGCGAGGCGCTCGGCGGCGGAGGCCCGTTGGTTCTCCTCCTCGAGGCGGATGTCGGTGCCGCGCGGCCCGGAGACGTACTCGCCGGCGTTGGGCTGCCAGTCGAACTCGCGCTCGCCGATGCGGACCGGGTCGCCGGCCTGCGCGCCCTTCTTGGCCAGCGCGTCCTCGACCCCGATCCGCTCGAGGCGGTCGGCCAGATAGCCCACGGCCTCGTCGTTGTCGAAGTTCGTCTGCCGGATCCAGCGCTCGACCTTGGCCCCGCGCACCACGTAGACGCCGTCCTCGTCCTGCTCGATCGTGAAGCCGGACTCGTCGACCGCACGGGGCCGCACGATGACCCGGCTCGGCTCGGGCACGGGCTGCTCGAGGCGGTGCTGGGCGACCGTCTCGGCCAGCGCGTAGACCAGCTCCTTGAGACCCTCGCGGGTGACCGCGCTGACCTCGAAGACGCGGTAACCGCGGGACTCCAGGTCGGGTCGCACCATCTCGGCCAGGTCGCGGCCGTCCGGAATGTCGATCTTGTTGAGCACCACCAGCCGGGGACGGTCCTCCAGACCCCCGTACGCCGCCAGCTCGGCCTCGATCGCGTCGAGGTCGGCCAGCGGGTCGCGCTCGATCTCGGGCGTCGCCGCGTCGAGCACGTGCACCAGCACCGAGGTGCGCTCGATGTGCCGCAGGAACTGCATGCCCAGGCCCTTGCCGGTGGCCGCGCCCGGGATCAGGCCCGGCACGTCGGCCACGGTGAAGGTGTGGTCGCCGGCCTGCACCACGCCGAGGTTGGGCACCAGGGTCGTGAACGGGTAATCGGCGATCTTGGGCTTGGCGGCCGAGATGACCGAGATCAGCGACGACTTGCCGGCCGACGGGAAGCCCACCAGGCCCACGTCGGCCACGCTCTTGAGCTCGAGCACGACGTCGAGGTTGTCGCCCGGCTCGCCCAGTTCGGCGAAGCCCGGCACCTTGCGGCGGGTGTTGGCCAGCGAGGCGTTGCCCCGGCCGCCGCGACCACCGCGGGCCACCTCGAACGTGGTGCCCGCGCCGATCAGGTCGGCCAGCACCTCGCCGCCGGCGGTCTGCACGACCGTGCCGTCCGGCACCTTGAGCACCAGGTCCTTGCCGTTGGCGCCGTCGCGGTTGGCCCCCGCGCCACCCCCGCCGTTGGACGCCTTGACGTGCGGGTGGAAGTGGAAGTCCAGCAGCGTGTGAATCTGCGGGTCGACCACGAGGGTGATGCCCCCGCCGTGCCCGCCGTTGCCGCCGTCGGGCCCGCCGAGCGGCTTGAACTTCTCGCGGCGCACCGAGACGCAGCCGTGTCCGCCGTCACCCGCCTGCAGGTGCAGCACGACCCGGTCGACGAACGTGGTCACTGCTCAACTCCTCAAGAGAACCAAAAACAAAGCGGGCCGCGGACCCGGAGGTCCGCGGCCCGCTCAGAGCAAACTTACTCCGCAGCCGGAACGATGCTGACGGTCTTGCGACCACGCTTCGTGCCGAACTGCACATTGCCGGTCGCCAGGGCGAACAGCGTGTCGTCGCCGCCGCGGCCGACCAGGTCGCCCGGGTGGAACTTCGTGCCGCGCTGACGGATCAGGATCTCGCCCGCGCTGACCAGCTGGCCACCGAAACGCTTCACGCCGAGCCGCTGAGCGGCGGAGTCACGGCCGTTCCGCGAGCTGGAGGCACCCTTTTTGTGAGCCATGTCGGATCAGCCCCTACTTCCCGCTCGAGATGCCGGTGACCTTGACCTTGGTCAGCGGCTGACGGTGCCCCTGACGCTTGTGGTAACCGGTCTTGTTCTTGAACTTGTGGATCCGGATCTTCGGACCCTTGGTGTGCTCGGCGATCTCGCCGGACACCGTCACGTTGGCAAGCTTGGCCGCATCGGTCACCAGGTTGTCACCGTCGACGAGGAGGACTGCGGCGAGCGTCAGCGAGTCGCCGGGCACACCCGCGAGCTTCTCGACCTCGATCACGTCGCCCTCGGCAACCTTGTACTGCTTGCCGCCGGTCTTGACGATCGCGTACATCGGACGCGGACTCCCTGAGACTTACGCAGCGAGGTGCGCTGCTTGGCGGATGAAGCTTGGTCTCGGCGTTGGCCAGGATGTTGCTTTCGGCCAGGATGTTGCACTCGCACGAGAACATGGCGCTTAGAAAAGCGCCGTCAGAAAGCGTACTTCATATGCGGGCCCGATCCCAAACCGGGGCGGCCCGCAGGCGCAGGTCAGCCCTTGCCGCAGGCCTTGCCCAGAGTATCAGTCAGCTGGGCCATCTTGGCGGCGTCGAGCTTCGCGACGTCGCCCTCGAGCGCCTTGACCTGCGTACTCATGTCGGTCAGGGCGGCCTTGAGCGTCGTGTCGGTGGTGATCGCGGCCATGTTCGTGAGCGCGAACGAGAAGTTCTCCACGTCCCGGGCGATCTTTTCGGCGGCCTGCCGCTTGGCCTCGGCGCCCTTGCTCGCCGCCTCTTTCCTCAGCTTGGCGTCGTCGGCGAACAGCTTGCCGAAACTGGTGCTGGTGCGTTCGGCCTGGGCGCAGATCTGCCTGGTGTCTCCGGTGAGCGCGGCGTCAGCGGCGGCCACGGCGGCGGTGTCCACCGGGGCCGGCGCGGCCGCGGGGGTGGTCCCGGACGTCGAAGAGGCGCCATCGGAGCAGGCCGCGGTGAGGGCCAGCGCGGCCAGGACGACGCCGGCGGCAAGGCTCGTACGCGGGGAGAAGCGGTGCATGGGGGTCGATCTCCTCGGGGAAGGGGGAAGAGAGTCCCGAGAGAGTAACCGACATCACGACGGAAGCGGCCCGGTCAGTTAACTTTCTTTACCGAACCGCTCCCGTCGATCAATTTGCTGTCAGGGGCGCGTACGCCGCCTGGTCCCCCCGCGCCGCGAACGGCGCCGCCCGCCGGCTCCCGCGCCCACGGGCTCGTCGTCGTCCTCGTCCTCGTCGTCGGCCGCGTCCGGATCGTCGGCGCCGGTCAGCTTCAACGGCTCCGGATCCGGTTCGTCGCCCGACTCGTACCGGGAAAGGTCGTAGCCGCTGATGTCGTACTCGTCGGCCGGGTCGGCGGTGGTCAGCGCCGGGCGTCCGGGCGTCACGATGCCCGAGCCGGCCACGGGGGGAAGCCCCGCGGTCTCGGCGGCCGGGTCGTCGCCCTCGTGCCGTACGGGCCCGGCGACAGCCTCCACCGGCGCCTCGGCCAGGGGCTCCTCCACGACCAATGGCTCCTCGACGGCCGGCACCTCGCTGTTGCCGCCGCCGCGCCGCCGCCGGGACTTGCCCGAGGACTGCTGCTGCTGTTGCTGCGGGGCGGGCGCCGGCTCGGTGCGTGCCGCCGCCGCGACCGCCTTGACCTGGTTGCCCGCGCCGCCGTTGGTCCGCTTCTCCGGCACCGGCTCGGTGTGGATCAGCACCCCCCGGCCCTTGCAGTGGTCGCAGGTCTCGCTGAACGCCTCGAGCAGCCCCGACCCGATCCGCTTCCGGGTCATCTGCACCAGGCCGAGCGAGGTGATCTCAGTGACCTGATGCTTGGTGCGATCGCGGCCCAGGCACTCGGTGAGCCGCCGCAGCACCAGCTCGCGGTTGCTCTCGAGCACCATGTCGATGAAGTCGATCACCACGATGCCGCCGAGGTCCCGCAGCCGCAGCTGCCGGACGATCTCCTCCGCCGCCTCGAGGTTGTTGCGGGTCACCGTCTCCTCGAGGTTGCCGCCCGCGCCGGTGTACTTACCGGTGTTGACGTCGACCACTGTCATCGCCTCGGTGCGGTCGAAGACCAGGTGGCCTCCCGAGGGCAGGAACACCTTGCGGTCGAGGCCCTTGAGGATCTGCTCGTCGATGCGCTGGTCGGCGAAGACGTCCCCGCCGCCGGTGTAGCGGTGCATGCGCTCCAGCAGGTCCGGCGAGACGGAGTTGAGGTAATTCTCCAATTCCCCGTACGCCGAGTCGCCCTGCACCACGAGCTCCCGGAAGTCCTCGTTGAAGAGGTCCCGGACGACCCGGATGACCAGGTCGGGCTCCTCGGAGAGCGCGACCGGCGCGTGCCCCTCGGCCGACTTGCGCTGAATGTCCTCCCACTGCGCCTGCAGCCGCTTGACGTCGCGGGCCAGGTCGTCCTCGCTCGCGCCCTCGGCCGCCGTACGCACGATCACGCCCGCACCGTCCGGCACCAGCTTCTTGAGCACGTCCCGCAGCCGCTTGCGCTCGTTGTCGGGCAGCTTGCGGCTGATCCCGGACGCGTTGCCGTTGGGCACGTAGACCAGGTGCCGGCCGGAAAGCGCGATGTGGCTGCTCAACCGGGCGCCCTTGTGCCCGATCGGGTCCTTGGTCACCTGCACCAGCACCGAGTCGCCCGAGCGCAGCGCCTGCTCGATCGAGCGGGCCCGGCCCTCGAGCCCGGTGGCGTCCCAGTTGACCTCGCCGGCGTACAGCACGGCGTTGCGGCCCCGGCCGATGTCGACGAACGCCGCCTCCATGCTGGGCAGCACGTTCTGCACCTTGCCGAGGTAGACGTTGCCGACCATGGTGCCGGAGGTGCTGCGCGAGACGTAGTGCTCGACCAGGATGCCGTCCTCGAGCACGGCGATCTGGGTGCGGTCGGGCTTCTGCCGCACGACCATCACCCGGTCGACCGCCTCGCGACGGGCCAGGAACTCCGACTCGCTCAGGATCGGCGGACGGGTGCGGCGCTGCTCACGGCCGTCACGGCGACGCTGGCGCTTGGCCTCGAGCCGGGTCGAGCCGGAGACGCCCTGCACTTCGTCCGTACGGCGGGGCTCGCGCACCCGCACGACGGTGTGCACCCCGTCCTCGATGCCCCCGGTCTCCCCGTCGCCGCTGGAACCCTTACGGCGGCGGCGACGCCGGCGGCGGGTCACGCCCTCGCCGTCCTCCGGCTCCTCCTCGTCCTCGGACTCCTCGTCCGCGGACGCCTCGGCACCGTCCTCGTTCTCGTCGGACTCGCCGTCCTCGGCCGGACCCTTGCCCCGGCCACGGCCACGACGGCCACGGCGACGGCGGCGACGGCCCGCGGCGGCGTCATCGTCCTCGTCGTCCTCGCCCTCGGCGCCGTCCTCGACGTCGTCGGCGCTCTCGTCGGCCTCGTCGACCGCCTCCTCGGCGGGCGGGGCGGTGACCTCGGCCTCGGCGGGTTCCTCGGCCGCGCCCCGGCGGCGACGCCGGCTGCGGCGGGTGGGCTCGGCCGGCTCCTCGGTCACGGCGACCGGGATCTCGGCCACCCCGGCCTCGGCCTCGGAGACCTCAGCGGCGGGCGCCTCGGCGACGGGCGGCTGGGTGGCGCCGCGGCGCGACCGCCGGGCCGGGGCCGGCGCCGGAGTGGTCTCGGTGGCCTCGGGCGGCATGAACAGCACAGCCGGCGGCAGGGCAGCGGCCCGCCGCCCACGACGGGGCGCGGGCTTCTCTTCGACGAAGTCGGCATCCAGCGGGATGACCCCGATGATCGGCGTCCCCTCCGCAGCCTCCCCAGCGGCCGCTCCGCCGGCGGCAGCGGGCTGCCCCTCGGCGGTCGCCTCGTCCTCGACCTCGGGCTCCTCGCCCTCGATCACAGCCTCCACCCGCACCGGCGCAACCACCGCAGCGGACGAATCGCCAGAAGCGGGCGAAACACCAGGGGTGCCGGAAGCGTTCGGGCCGGAAGAAGCAGCAGCGGCAGCGGCGTCAACGGCCGGAGCAACAGCCTCAACAGGCTCGGCCACGGCGGGAGCGGCGGCCTTCTTTCGGCTGCGAGTGGCCTTCTTCACCGGCGGGGCAACCTCGGCCGCCGCCTCATCGCCCGGCCCCGCGGCGGGAGCGGCGGCCGGCGCGGCCTTCTTGCGGCTGCGAGTGACCTTCTTCACCGGCGCCGAGGCCGGAGCCTCGTCGGTGACGGCCGGCGTCGCGGCGGGTGACCCGTGGACGTCGGCCACCGGATCGGACGGGCTCGCGGCGTCCTCCGCGCCGACGGCCTCGATGGCCGCTCCGGGCTCGGCCGCCTCAGCGGGGGCGGCCGCGGCGGCGGCTTTGCGACGCGGCGCACGCGTGCGGCGGGCCGGGGTGGTGGCGGCGGTCTCGGGCGGAGTGGCTCCGGCCCCTTCGCCGCCCTGTTCTCCCAGGTTGTCCTGGGGCTCGTTATCGAGCATGGGGCGCTCTCCAGTTCTGGCGGCCCCGGGCGCGTTTGAGCGCTGCCACGCAGGGTCGCCGCAAGTGTTTCGGTCCCGCCGGGTGAGCGGAGGGCTGCCGAAGTCTGTCAACGGACGCCGGCTGCAGCCAGCGCCCTTCCGATGGGGCGTTCCTTACCCCGGAAGGGCCGGTTCGCGATCCGCGTCCAACGGATCGACGATCTCCCCCTGCGCGGTGAGCGTGCCCTGGGCCAGCCGGGTCACCCGTGGGGGCACCGGCGGCTCCAGACCCGCCGCCACGCGCAGGCCGGAAAGGACGTCATCGGGACGTACGGCGGGCGTCACCTGTCGTACGACAAGGTCGATTATCGCACACGGTGCCGCGTCCGCCTCGGAAGGTACGGCGGACTGCTCCGTCACAGCGATGTGCGTCACTGCCTGACGGGCGTCGAACGAGCGCCGGCCCTGCTTGGTCATGCGCTCGACCAGCACCTCGTCGAGATCGGTGAACGCCTTGACGGCCGCCGCGGCGACGGCCGGGTCGACCGACGGCAGCTCCAGGAGCCACCGTGAGGCGTCGATCCGGTCGGCCAGGCTGCCCGGCCCGGCCACCACCGCGTCGAGGATGTCGAGCCCGGGCGAGAGCGCGGCGTCGAGGGCCAGACGCAGCTGCGCGGGGTCGACCTCGCTCTGCAGCCCGATCTCGAGGTATTCCGCCTCGCTGCCGACGCCGGTGGGCGCCGCGCTCGCGTACGAGATCTTGGGGTGGGGGGTGAAGCCCTGGGAGAAGGCGATGGGCACGGCGGCGCGCCGCAGCGCCCGCTCGAACGCGCGGGCGAAGTCGCGGTGCGAGGTGAAGCGCAGCGGGCCGCGTTTGGCGTAGCGGAGACGGATGCGCTGGACGACCGGGGCCTGCCCGCCGACGGGCTGATTCTTGGGGGCCATGTCAGACCGGCACCCGCAGGTTGTTCACCGGGGTCAGCGGGAGCAGTTTCTTGCCGGTGGGGCCGATCTGGATCTCGGTGTCCATCGACGGGCAGACGCCGCAGTCGAAGCACGGGGTCCACCGGCAGTCGTCCTGCTCGAACTCGGACATCGAGTCCTGCCAGTCCTGCCAGAGCCAGTCCTTGTCGAGGCCCGAGTCCAGGTGGTCCCACGGCAGCACCTCGGAGTGCTGACGTTCGCGGGTGGTGAACCAGTCGAGGTCGACCCCGAAGCCGGGCAGCACCTCGGCGCACGCCTCGACCCACCGGGCGTACGAGAAGTGCTCGCTCCAGCCGTCGAAACGGCCGCCCTTTTCCCAGACACGGCGGATGACCGCGCCGACCCGGCGATCGCCGCGCGAGAGCAGGCCCTCGATCAGCGACGGCTCGCCGTCGTGGTACCGGTAGCCGATCGCGCGACCCAGCGAACGATCCGAGTTGATCTCCTGCTTGAGCAGCTTGAGCCGGGCGTCGATGACCTCGGGACGCTCCATCGGCGCCCACTGGAACGGGGTGTGCGGCTTGGGCACAAACCCGCCGATCGACACGGTGCAGCGGATGTCCTTGGTGCCCGCGGCGACGCGGCCGGCCTTGATCACCTCGTGGGCCATCCGGCCGATCTGCAGCACGTCGTCGTCGGTCTCGGTGGGCAGGCCGCACATGAAGTACAGCTTGACCTGGCGCCAGCCGTTGGAATACGCGGTGACGACCGTGCGGATCAGGTCCTCCTCGGTCACCATCTTGTTGATGACCTTGCGGATGCGCTCGGACCCGCCCTCGGGCGCGAAGGTCAGGCCCGTACGGCGGCCGTTCTTCGACAGCTCCTGAGCCAGGTCGATGTTGAAGGCGTCGACGCGGGTGGACGGCAGCGACAGCGAGACGTTGGTGCCTTCGTACTGCTCGGCCAGGCCGGAGCACATGTCGCCGATCTCGGAGTGGTCGGCGCTGGAGAGCGAGAGCAGGCCGACCTCGCTGAAGCCGGAGAACTCGAGGCCCTCCTTGACCATCTGGCCGACCGTGGTGATCGAGCGCTCCCGCACCGGGCGAGTGATCATGCCGGCCTGGCAGAACCGGCAGCCCCGCGTGCAGCCGCGGAAGATCTCCACCGCGTAGCGCTCGTGGACCGTCTCGGCCAGCGGGACCAACGGCTTCTTCGGGTAGGGCCAGGCGTCGAGATCCATGGTGGTGCGCTTGGCGACGCGGAACGGCACGTCGGGCCGGTTGGGCACCACCCGCTGGATGCGGCCGTCGGGCAGGTAGTCGACGTCGTAGAAGCGGGGGACGTAGATGCTCTCGGTGCGCGCGAGGCGCAGCAGCAGCTCGTCGCGGCCACCCGGGCGGCCCTCGGCCTTCCACTCCCGGATGATGCCGGTGATCTCGAGCACGGCTTCCTCGCCGTCGCCGAGCACGGCGGCGTCGATGAAGTCGGCGATCGGTTCGGGGTTGAAGCTGGCGTGGCCGCCGGCGAGGACGATCGGGTCGTCGTCGCCGCGGTCGGCGCTGTTCAGCGGGATGCCGGCCAGGTCGAGCGCGGAGAGCATGTTGGTGTAGCCGAGCTCGGTCGCGAACGACAGGCCCAGCACGTCGAACGCCTTGACCGGGCGGTGCGCGTCGACGGTGAACTGCGGGACGCCGTGCTCCTTCATGAGGGCCTCGAGGTCGGGCCACACCGCATAGGTGCGCTCGGCCAGCACGTCGTCCTGCTCGTTGAGCACCTCGTAGAGGATCTGGACGCCCTGGTTGGGCAGGCCCACCTCGTACGCGTCGGGATACATCAGCGCCCACCGGACGGTGGTGGCGTCCCAGTCCTTGACGACGGCGCCGAGCTCGCCGCCCACGTACTGGATCGGCTTGCTGACCCGGGGCAGCAGCTGCTCGAGCTGCGGGAAGACGGAACGTACGCTCATGGGCCTCTAGGGTACGCGGGCTAACCCGTAAGATCCGCCGCGGCCCTGTCGAGGTCGGTGGCCAGCACGTCCTCGCGGAAGGCGCACAGCTGCAGGGTCATCCGGGCGGGACCGGTGTCGCCCACCACCAGCCGGGCCGGCACGGCGTGCTGCTGCAGATCGCCGATCAGGGCGTCGAGCAGGCGGACCCCGGCGCTGTCCAGGAACGACACGGCGGTCAGGTCGACCAGCACCTTCCCGGCGTTCGCGAGCCGTTCGACGATCGCCTTGCCGATCTCGGGCGCGTTGGACAGGTCGATCTCGCCGGTCAGCGAGACCAGCTCCGCTCCGCCGAACGTCGAGAAGGTGACCCAGCGGTCCAGCTCACCCAGCGGCACCGGCCGCCCGCCCCGCGTGAACTCCATCACGACGCCTCCCGGCGGCCCCGTCGCATCGTGACCGTGGTGCCGTCGGTGCGGTCGAAGAGCACCTGATCCATGGATTCCCGGATCAGTTGCAGGCCCCGGCCGCGGGCGACGTCGGTGACCGGCCCGCGCCAGGTGCCCCGATCGGTTACCCGCACCTCGACCGCCTCGTCCGTCACTGTCGCCACGACATCGATCATCCCGAACGGGTCGTCACGATAGCCGTGCTCGATCGCGTTCGCCACCGCCTCGGAGCAGGCCAGCACGACCGCCTCGCCGCACTCCACGTCGACGTCGTGTGCGGCCAGCCAGGCGCGCAGGTCGGCGCGGAGCAGGGCGATCTGCATGCGGTCGGCGCCGATGCTGCGCTCGAGGCGCTCCTCGGTGCCCAGCGTCACGCAGATCATGCAGACGTCGTCGGCGTGCTCACGGCCGACCAGGGTGTCGGCGAGCCCGGCGGCGAGGCCCGGCAGGGGCGCGTCGCGGCGGCGCGCGTACTCGCGGGCGAGCAGCTCGAAGCCCTTCTCGATCGACCGGCTGCGGCGCTCGATGAGCCCGTCGGTGTAGAGCAGCAGGCGGCTGCCGGCGGGCAGTTTGCGGCGGTGCTCGGTGCGCACCCGGTTGCCGGCCCTCGACCCGAGCGCGGCCGAGCGGCCCTGCAGCAGGTATTCCGGCGCCCCGGCCGGCTCCTGCAACAGCGGGGGCAGATGACCGGCGCAGGAGAACGTCACCTCACCTCCGGCCAGGTCGATCTCGACATACGCGACGGTGGCCATGCGGGCCGATTCGACCCGCTCGACGAACCTGTCCAGCCCCTCGATCAGCAGCGCCGGACCGGCCTCGTTCGACGCCAGGGCGCGTACGGCGCTGCGCAGCTGCCCCATCGTGGTGGCCGCCTCGATCCCCCGGCCGACCACGTCGCCCACGACCAGCGCCAGCTTGTCCGGGCTGATCAGGAACGCGTCGAACCAGTCACCGCCGACCTCGAGCTCCTGCGCGGCGGGCTGGTAGTGCGTCTCGACGGCGAATCGGGGGTCGCCGCCCGGCATCTCCCCCGCCAGCAGGCTGCGCTGCAGCGTGTGGGCGATCTGCCGTTCCTGCTCGTAGAGCCGGGCGTTCTCGAGCGCGAGCCCGGCCCGGTCGGCCAGCTCGATCAGGAACGCCCGCTCGGCCGCGGCGCCCTGCCGGTCGGGCGGCAGCCGCAACGCCAGTGTGCCCAGCACCAGCCCGCGGGCGGTCAGCGGCAGCACCGAGCAATCCAGGTGATCGTCCTCGGCCGGAAACCAGGGCTCGCCGCTCGCCGCCACCTTGCCCAGCCGCCGGCTCAGCATTTCCTCGTCGGGACGGGGACCACCGCTGCTCTCCACGATCGGCGGCGTGCCCACCTGCAACCGCACCTCGGCCCAGTCGGCCACCGCGGGCGCCAGCCGCTCGATCAGGCGGCGGGCGCGGGGCAGCAGCCGGTGCACCTCGTCGAGCGCGCGGGTGATCCCGGCCAGGAAGACCGCTCTTTCCTCGCGGTGGTGGAGGTCGTCGTAGAGCCGGGCCCGGTCGAGCGCCTGGCCGGCCTGCTGGCCGAGGAGGCGGACGACCCGCAGCTCCCCGTCGGTCAGCGTGCGCTCCCCCTTGAAGCTGAAGGCCAGCACGCCGAGCGTCTCGGCCCCGGACTGCTCGTCGGCCGGGCCGGTGGTGAGCGGCAGCAGCACCACCGTGTTACGGCCCGAGCGGCGCATGGTGTCGACCAGGTCGGGGAAGTGCTCGCGGGCCTCGGCCACCGAGCCGATCACGTGCAGGTCGCCGCGCTCGGCCACCCGGGCCACGGCCCGCGGCGACGAGCGGGGCATGTCGTCCCAGTTGCCGGTGGTCGGGTCGGTCGAGGCGACGGCGTGGATCGTGTCGCGCTCGGTGTCGACCAGATAGATGCTGCTGCTGGCGGCGCCGAACGCGGACTCGGGCGCGCGCACCACGGCCTCGGCCACCTCGGCCTCGGTCGGCGCGGCGGCCAGGTCGGCCACGATCTGCTGCAGCACCCGGACCCGGCGCTCCGATGCCTCGGCCACCTGGCGGGCCAGCAGCAGCTCCTTCTCGTACTGCCGGCGCTCGGTCGCGTTGAAGACCGTCGTACGGATCGTCCGCGGCTGCCCCGCTTCGTCGCGGGCCAGCACCGAGTTGACCAGGGTGGGCAGCTGCCGCCCGTCCGAGCAGACCACGTCGAACGCCAGCTCGTGCACCTCGTCCTGCATGCGCAGCAGCGGGGCGTAGTGGGTCTCGTGATAGATCTGCCCGCCGGGTGTGAGCAGGTCACGGAAACGCCGATGGCCGACCAGATCCCCGCGCGTGTAACCCGTCCAGCTCAGGAACGTCTGGTTGACGCGGACGATCGTGCCGTCGGGAAGCGTGGTGAGATAACCGCACGGCGCGTGCTCGTACAGGTCGTCGGGGTTTTCGTCCCAGGGCGGGCGCAACTCCTGCGTCACGTCCGGCCCACCAGAGTCACTCACGGTCCGCCGCTTCTAGAGCCAAGCCTTCATGGCGTTGATCGTTTCCTCCGGCGCGCTCAGGTTGGGGCAGTGTCCCGTGGCGTTCAGCTGCACGAACGTACTCCCGGGGGTGTGCTTGTGAACGTAGTCACCGACGACACCGGGCGCGATCACGTCGTCGGAACACTGCAGGATCAACGCCGGCGTCCGCAGCTTGAGCAGGTCGTCCCGGTTGTCGGAGAGGAACGTGACCCGGGCGAACTTCTTCGCGATCTCGGGATCGGTGCGGCAGAAGCTGTTGGTCAGCTCCTCGCCCAGCTCGGGCCTGTCCGGGTTGCCCATGATCACCGGCGCCATCGTGCTCGACCAGCCGAGGTAGTTGCTGTCGAGAGAGTCGAGCAGCCCGTCGATGTCGGCCCCGTCGAAGCCGCCCACGTAACCCTCGGCGGGCTCGTTGATGTAGCGCGGCGACGGGCCCACCAGCACCAGGCGGGCGAACCGCTCGGGTTCCTTGATCGCGGCGAGCACGCCGATCATGGCGCTCACCGAGTGCCCGACGAAGACGACGTCCCACAGGTCGTGCTCGTGCAGGATCTCGAGGACGTCGTCGGCGTAACCATCGAGGGTGGAATGCCGCTCGTCGTCATACGCCGACAGGTCGGACTTGCCGCTGCCGACATGGTCGAAAAGGACCAGCCGGTGTGAATCCGCGAAGGCCGGAGCAACCAGGCGCCACATGTTCTGGTCGCAGCCATACCCGTGGGCGAACACCATCGGCCGACCGGCGGGATTACCGGTCACCGTGACGGCATTTCTCTGTGTCGTTCTCATGTCCCGGTAACCATACGGCTCCGAAGCGTCTTGCACATCGCCCAGGTTGTCCGGCATTTGCGTCCCCGACCCGGCGCCCGGGCACCGGCTGCGGGTGGCATACCCCTTCTAACCTGGGGGTTGACCGCCTCGCCGGGGATCTTGCCCGGCAGTGAAGGAGATCGACGGATGGCCGACCCGCAGCCGGAGGAGACTCGACCGGCGAACGGAGTGCCCGACCCGACCCGGGTGGACCGCGGCGAGGAACCCTCCACGGTGGACGCGCCGGCGCGCTGGAGCGGCTCGGCGGCCGTGCCTCCGCCGGAGCCGAAAAGGCCGTGGTGGCGTCGCAACCAGCCTCCGCCGGCCGACGATCAGCACGAGCACTGGGCCACCACGCCGGCCGTCGACCCGTGGGCCGACCAGGACACGCCGTGGGACCCGATCGCGCTGCCCCTCGAGGATGTCGGAGCCGCGAACCCGGCGGCGGCCCCGCCGCTGCCCCCGACGAGGATCGAGGCGCCCGCGCCCACCCGCGTCGAAACGCCCGCCGCCACCCCCGCACCCACGCGCGCCGAGCCGCCCCCGGCCGCCCCCGCGCGCGCCGAGCCGCCTGCCTCGCCGCCGCCTCCCCCGGTCAGCAAGCCGATCAGCCGGCCGCCGCAACCGCCGCCCGGACCGCCGTACCAGCCCCCCACCCGTAAACCGCCGAAACTGACGCGGAAGCAGCGGAAGGAGCAGAAGCGGCTCAAGAACAACCCCCAGCCGACAGCCAACCGCCTGCCGATCCAGACCCGCCCACCGGCCCCGCCCGCCGGCCCGATGGTGCGGGGCCGCCCGCTGCCCGCCCCGCCGCCGTGGGCCCCGCGCCCGGCCGCCCGCCCGATGCCCCCGCCGCGCCGCAAACGCCGCTGGGGCCGGCGCCTGGCGCTGCTGAGCCTGCTCGGTGTGGTCTGCTGCTGCGGCATCCCGTTCGCCTGGACGCAGTCGCCGGCAGCCGGCCAGTACCCGGTGACCGCAGCGCTGCCCGACTCGTTCGCCGACCTGCAGCTGCGCGACACCGAGGAGACCGGCCCGAGCGGGTTCGCCGGTGTCTACCGCGACGGCCGGGGCAAGCGGGTCACCGTGTTCGGCGAGACCGGCTTCCGGCTCACCCCCGGCTCCGACGTGCGGGCACGCATCGAGCAGGCGTCCGCCGAGTACGGCCTGAAGGACGTGCAGTCGTTCGACCTGGGCGAGATCGGCGCGCACGAGCGCTGCGGCGTGGGCCGTGACAACGGCGCCTCGGTCGTCGTCTGCGCCTGGGCCGACCACGGCAGCCTGGCCACCGTGCTGCTGACCCGCCGCTCGGTCGCCGACAGCGCCGACCTGGTCGCCCGCCTGCGCGACGAGGTGCTCAGCCCCGGCTGAGAACGGCGTTGGCCCGCCACGGCACAGGGCACGACGGCGGCACGGGGCTCAGTCCTTCGCGGGCTTGGCGGGGGCGTACCGCGGCACGTACTCCTGGCCGGTCAGCTTCTGGATCTCGGCCATGACCTCGTCGGTGAGCCCGCGCAACGACGTACGGTCGTCGGCGCGGCCCTCGACGTCGATCGGCTTGCCGAACTTGACAGTGACCACCCCGCGGGCCGGCTTGGGCATGAGCTGGCCGATGGGCTGCACCTTGTCGGTGCCGATCATGCCGACCGGGATGATCGGCACCCCCGCCGCCACCGCGAGCCGGGCCACACCGGTGCGCCCCCGGTAGAGCTTGCCGTCGGGTGACCGCGTGCCCTCGGGATAGATGGCGACCGCGTCACCCGCCTTGAGCACCGGGATCGCGCCGTCGAAGGCGGTCAGCGCGGCCCGGCCGCCGCCCCGCTCGACCCGGATCGCGCCCAGCCCGTGCATGAGGTTGCGGTTGAACCAGCCCTTGAGCCCGGTGCCGTCGAAGTAGTCCGACTTCGCCCAGAAGGCGAGGTGCCGGGGCTGCGCCGAGCCGAGGAACAGCTCGTCGGCGACGGAGAGGTGGTTGCCGGCGAAGATCACGCCGCCGGTCCGAGGGATGTATTCCAGGCCCTCGACGCGCGGGCGCCAGCCGAGCATCATCGCGTTGCCGACGGTGAGCTTGCCGATCGAGTAGAGCAGCGGCAACTGAGGTTCCTCCGGGGACAAGGACGAGCGCAGACGTGAGGGGAGCGCGGTCAGGTTACCGGAGGGAAACCCGGAAGTCCCTGTCGAGCCCGGCGACCGGCCCGGACATTCACCGGCAAAGGCGGCAAACACCCGGACCGAGTAGCTGGATTCACACGGCCTTGGTCACCTGATCAGCCTCGCCGGCCTCGCCGGCGAAGCCACCCACCCCAAGCTTCCGCTGTCGCGAGCAAGGTCGCCAGGGTTCGGCGGCCCCGAACTCGCGGTACGTCCCACCGGCGGGTCAGCGCTGCGGGGCAGGCAGCGTCGTGCTCCAGAGTGACACGCCGTCGCGGTCGCGCAGGTTGACCGTGAACGCCCGGGTCTCGCCGTCGATCTCCACCTCGCCGAAGTGCTGGAACCCGTCGGCCGGGGACGTGTTGGCCACGGGCGGGGCGTTCACGAAGTGCGTCTTCGGTCCGAACGTGGCGTCGAGCGCGTTGGGCCCGAAAGCGCCCGCGTGGGCCGGGCCGCTCACGAACTCCCAGAACGGCGTGAAGTCCTGGATCGCCGCGCGGGCGGGGTCGTAGTGGACCGCCTGCGTGTAGTGCACGTCCGCGGTGAGCAGCACGATGCCGGTGACGCCGTGCCGGTGCGCCGACCGCAGCACCTCCGCGAACTCCAGCTCACGCCCCTTCGGCGCACTCGGGTCGCCCTGGGCCACCCCCTCCTGCGCGGCGCCGTCCGGCACGACCAGCCCCAGCGGCAGGTCGTTGGCGATCACCTTCCAGGTCGCCCGCGACTCGCGCAGACCCTTGATCAGCCACTGGCGCTGCTCCCGCCCGAGCAGACCCCGGTCCGGGTCGGCGTAGGTGTTGCCGTCGTTGACGTCCTTGAAGGTGCGCATGTCGAGCACGAAGATGTCGAGCAGCGGCCCGTACGGGATCCTGCGGTGAACCGGCCCCTGGCGCGAAGGCGTCGGCACCCACTCGTGGTAAGCCTGCCGCGCCCGCCGGGCCAGCACGTCGACCCGCTTCTCGGTGTACCGGGCGTCGTCCAGGATCTCCCCCGGGTACCAGTTGTTGGTGACCTCGTGGTCGTCCCACTGGTTGATCTGCGGCACGTCGGCGGCGAACGCGCGGTAGGCCGGGTCGAGCAGGTTGTACGCGTACTGCCCGCGATACTCCTTCAGCGTCTCGGCGACCTTGGACTTCTCCTCGGTGACCAGGTTGCGCCAGATCCGCCCGTCCGGCAGCGTCACCGTCGCGGCCAGCGGTCCGTCGGCGTACACGGCGTCCCCGCTGTGCAGCAGGAAGTCCGGACGGCGTCGCCGCATCGACTCGAAGAGCTTCATTCCCCCGTACGCGGGATCGATGCCCCACCCCTGCCCGGCCACATCACCGGTCCACACGAAGCGAACATCCCCCCGCCGCACGGGCGCGGCGCGCAGCGACCCGCTGACCGGCGCGCCGAACAACCCCGGCCGTTCCAAACTCTCCGCGCGCACCCGGTAGTGGAGGCGCTCCCCGGCCGGCAGCCCCCGCAGGGTCAGCTTCCCGGTGAAGTCGCCCTCCGGCGTGACCACGGGCCCCCGCAGCACCCGCGCGCCCCGAAAATCCGGTCTCCGGCTGACCTGCACCCACAACCGGCCCGGCCGATCCGCGCGGCTCCACACCACCGCCGACCCGCCGGACGGATCACCACTCTGCACCCCATGCGTCAGGACCGGACGCGAGCCGGCCGCCGAAAAGGCCGGAGCCCCACCGGCCAGCCCCGCAACGCCCCCGGCCAAACCGGCCCGAAGCACATTCCGCCGCGAAATCAAGCTCATGCCCGATTGCTACCGACCCCACATGACCCCGGCATGACCGCGCTCTGAACGCCACGTCCGGGCTCCGTGAACCCGCTCCGACGCCATAGGCTGCGGGGGTGATTCGGATCGAGATGGACGAGCCGACTCTGTCGCGGACCCGGATTGCTGTCAGTCCGCTGGCCGAGGTGCTGTGCAGCATCAGCCTGCTGCGCCGCAACCCCGAGGCGGTGCCGTGGCCCTACGCGGCGTGGGCCCGGCGGGCGCGGCCCCTGATCGATTCCGTCGGCCTCTACTCCGATCTGCCGTCGGTCTCGCCGGATTTCCTCTGCCCGCCGCCCGTCACCGCCGCGCCGACCATCGGCGAGCAGCTCGACCAGCTACGGGCCACCCCGGCCACGGTGATCGAGGCCGAGCTCGCGAAGCATTACCCCGACGGCGACGTGCTCCCAGGTCTGCGGCCGTTCCTCGACGACCGGCAGGCGGCACTCGACCGGCTGGCCGACGAGGTCCGGGCCTACTGGGACGCGGCGATCGCGCCGTACTGGCCGGCCATGCGAGCCGCGCTCGACGAGGAAGTGCTGTTGCGGGCGCGGGCGCTGGCCGCCGACGGGCCCGACGCGTTGCTCTCCCGGTTGCACGATCGCGTTCGCTGGGAGCGGCCGGTGCTCACCCTGATCAAGCCGCTCGAGCAGTCGTTCCAGGCGGTCAACCAGCGGCTGCTGCTGGTGCCGCTGATCTTTTCCCGGGGCGCTCTGTTGTGCTCGTGCGACCAGCCCGACATGGTCATGGTCACCTATCAGTCACGCGGCGCCGCGGTGCTGGCCGAGACGCCCGTCCCGCCGCCGCCGGCCGAGGACGACCGCCTGGCGATCCTGGTCGGGCGGGGCCGGGCCGCCGTGCTGCGCGCGCTGACCGTCCCGGCCACGACGACCGGTCTGGCCACCACGCTCGGCCTGGCCCCGAGCACCGTCTCGGAGCATCTCGCGGGCCTGCTCGCCGCCGGGGTCGTGCATCGGCGCCGGGCCGGGCGGCGCGTGCTCTACGGTCTCGAACCGGCGGGAACAGCCCTGGTACGGCTGCTCGGCGAGGATTCGGCCCGCACCGAATTCGTTTCCTAGGCGCCGGTCGGTTCCCTAGCGTTCTGCGCATGGGGAACGAGTACGCCATCGAGGCGGAGGACCTGCGCCGGACCTACAAGGCACGCACCGGCTGGCTCAAGCCGAAACGCACCGAGGTCGAGGCGGTCCGCGGGGTGACCTTCACGGTCGGCCGCGGCGAGTTGTTCGGACTGCTCGGCCCGAACGGCGCCGGCAAGACGACCACCATCAAACTGCTGAACACCCTGCTCATCCCGACCTCGGGCACGGCACGCATCTGCGGCCACGACGTCGAGACCGAGACCCGGGAGGTACGCCGGAGGATCGGTTACGTCTTCGGCGGCGACCGTGGGCTCTACGATCGTCTGTCCGCGCTGGACAACCTGCGGTACTTCGCCGAGCTGTACGGGGTGGCGCCGCGCGAGCAGAAGCGGCGCATCGCCGAACTGCTCGACCTGGTCGGGCTGGCCGGACGCGAGGGTGAACGGGTCGAGGGGTACTCACGCGGGATGCGGCAGCGCCTGCACATCGCGCGGGGGCTGCTGCACGCGCCGGACGTGCTGTTCCTCGACGAGCCGTCGATCGGGGTCGACCCGGTGGCCGCCCGGGAGCTGCGGCGTACGGTGGCCGACCTGGCCTCGACGGGCACGACGGTGCTGCTCACGACCCACTACATGGCCGAGGCCGACGAGCTGTGCGACCGGATCGCGGTGATCGCCGACGGGCAGATCCAGGCCCTGGGCACGCCGGCCGAGCTGCGCCACCGCGCGGACGGCCGACGGGTGGTCGAGGTCGAGGCGTACGGGGTGCCGCAGAGCGCTGTGGAATCGTTGCGCGGGCTGCCGGGCGTACGGGAAACCGCAGTTGAGGCCCGCGGCGCGCTGCAGCTGCTGACCGTCCACTCCGACGCGCACGTGGACGTTCAGGGCGATGTGCTGCGGGAGCTGGCCGGCATCCGGCTGGGACGCGTGAACAGCCGCGAACCGACGCTGGAGGACGCGTACGTGGCCATTGTGAGCGCCGCATGAACGTGCTCAGGTTGCTGGTGGTGGGCACGTTGCTGCACGCCAAGCAGATCAGCCGCTCCCCTTTCGAGGTCGCGATCGCCCTGGTCGTCCCGGTCGTGCAGGCCACCTTGGCCGTCCATCTGTTCCGCGCCGGCGGTGAACAGCACCGGCTCCTCGAGGCCGCGGTCGGCGCCGGTGTGATGGGCGTGTGGTCGTCAGTGCTCTTCGGTTCGGGCGGAGCGATCCAGAACCAGCGCTGGCAGGGCACCCTGGAGATGATCATGCTGGCGCCCCGGCGGCCCGTCCTCGTCATCCTGCCCATCACGATCGCAACCGGCGTGACGGGCATCTATGCGCTGCTCGCCACCCTGCTCTGGGGCCGTTTCCTGTACGGGATCAGGCTCGACTTCGCCCACCCGGCGGCGTTCGTTGTCGCGGCCGTCGTCTGCGTGATCGCGCTCGGCATGTTCGGCCTGCTGCTGGCGGCCACGTTCGTGCTCATGCGCAACGCGAACGCGCTGGCCAACACGCTGGAATACCCGGTCTGGCTGGTCTCCGGCATGCTCGTGCCGATCACCGTGCTGCCGTCCTGGACCGGCCCGCTCGCCGCCGTCCTCCCCACCACCTGGGGCGCGCGGGCCCTGCGCGAAGCCACCAGCGGCGGCCCGGTCTGGCCCTCACTCACCATCTGCCTCGGCATCAGCCTGCTCTGCCTGGCCCTCGGCGGCTTCGCCCTGACCTACGTCGAACGCCGCGCCCGCGCCGCCGCCACACTCGCCCTCGCCTGACCGCCACCGCGTCCGCGTCGCCCAACCCATGTTTGTGAGTGCTCACTCACCAAGCCACTCCGAGAGGCCCCGCCACATGAAGACGTTGCGATTGATGACCGTGGGTGGCGCGATCGCCTACCGGGCGCTGTTCAACTGGACCACGCCCGGCATGTTCGTCGGCACCCTGCTGGTCGGCCCGCTGTTCCAGCTGCTGTTCTTCGCCTACCTCGGCCGCCAGCTCCAGGTCGCCGACGACCGGTTCTACATCGTCGGCAACGCCGTGCTCACGGCCTCACTGGCCTGTGTGTTCGGCGGCACGATGGCGGTCGCCAACGAGCGCCGCTTCGGCACCCTCGGGCACGTGCTGCTCTCCCCACGCAGCCGCACCGCGATCTTCTGGGGACGAGTCATCCCGTACGCGGGAAACGGTCTTCTGATCGCCGTGGTGACGCTCGCCGTGGGGGCGCTGCTGCTCGGGCTCCGAATTCCCCTCGGCGCCCTGCCGGGACTGTTCCTGGCCATGGCCGCGGGGTCGCTCGCTTGCGGGTTCTTCGGCTTGACCCTGGGCGCGCTCGGGCTCAGGTTCCGCGACGTGTGGGTGGTCTCGAACGTCTCGGTGGCGCTGTTGCTGCTGCTCACCGGCGTGAACGTGCCCGCGGCGAACCTGCCGGGCTGGATGGTGACGGTCGGGCACTTCCTGCCGATCACGCACGCGGCGGAGGCAGCCCGGCGGCTGGCGGCCGGGGACGGAATGGCCGCGGCCGCACCCGCGCTCGGCCAGGAACTGCTGGTCGGGGCGGGTTATGCGGTCGCGGCCGTGGCGCTGCTCAAGATCTTCGAGGTCGAGTCCCGGCGCCGGGCCTCACTCGACGCCCTCTAGATCGGGAGTTCGCCCCCGAGCCTCGCGACGACGCGCTCTAGAGCTTCGGGAACCAGAGGGCCAGCTCGCGCTTCGCGCTCTCGGGCGAGTCGGACGCGTGCACCAGGTTCTCGCGGTTCGACAGCGCGAAGTCGCCCCGGATAGTGCCTGCGGCCGCCTTCCGGCCGTCGGTCGAGCCGATCATCGCGCGCACCACCTCGATCGCCTCGTCGCCCGCGAGCACCAGCGCGACCAGCGGTCCGGAGGTCATGAACTCCTTGAGCGGCGGATAGAACGGCTTCTCCACGTGGTCGGCGTAGTGCTGGTCGGCGAGCTCCGCATCCATCGTGCGCAGCTCCATCGCCTCGATCACCAGACCCTTGCGCTCGAACCGGGCCAGGATCTCGCCGAGCAGTCCGCGACGGACCGCGTCAGGCTTGAGGAGCACGAGCGAACGCTCGGTGGGGCTGGACAACGAGTCCTCCATGGGTGCTTAGGGGCTACGTTCAGCCTATCGGTACCTCGAACGAGGCGAGCGCCAACGCCGGTACTACCGCACTTTCGCTCACACTGAGCCGGGCAATAACCTGACGGGGACGAGCGGGAGGTCCACATTGGCAAACCAGACCGGACGTCCGATCGCGCCGGCACGGAAGCTGGTCGCGGCGGTCGCGGGCACGATCGCGGTCTTCGTGGTCGCGCTGGGATTCGGCATGTCCAGCCTGGGGGTGGTCATCTTCGGGGTCGCGCTGCTCGGCCTGGCGGTGGCCCTCGGGGTGGTCAATGTGGTGCGCCGGGGCGCCCGGGCCTGGGTCGCCGGCACCGCCGAGGTCCGGTCGATCACGCCGCCACCTGCCTCGACGTCGGTCTACGGCCGCGCCCGCATCCACGCGGTGATCGTCGCTCCCGGCCTGCCGACGAGCGAGGTCGAGATCAACGAGTCGCGCATCCCGGTCGTGAAGTGGCCGGAGCCGGGCGACACGCTGCCGATCACGGTCGACGTCGACGACATGCGACGCGTACGCATCAACTGGGACGACGCCCCGCCGCGGGAACGTGGCGGCGACCCGCCGCCCTCACCCACCGACTTCGACGACGAACCTGACGCCGACCTGGACGCCGACCTCCTGGGCGACCTGGAACCACCCCCGTGGACCAGCCGCGACCGCTCCTGGTCCCGCGACGACGGCGAACCGCCTCCCCCGCCACCGCCCGGCAGCTCGCCGCCCCCGCCGGGACAGCCGCCGGCCCCCGGTGGTGGCGGCTCACGCCTCGACTCCAGCCTGGATTCCGAGGAGTACTCGGAAAGCCCCGTGGTGGTCCGGGACACCCCCGCGGGCCCCATAGTCGAGGGCGAGTTCGTCGACCACGACGAAGAGCCGTCGCCGCTGCCCCGCCGCGCGGCCGCCTCACCCGGTTTCGCCTCCGCCGAGCCGTCGGACGGGCCCGCTCCGTCCGCTCCGCCCGGGCCCGACAGCTCGGGAAGCGCCGTTCCGGACAATTCGGGTGACGCAACCGCCGATCCCAGATCCCCCGGATACGCGACCGCCGAGCCCGAACGCCCGGGATACGGAGCCGCCGAGCCCGAACGCCCTGGATACGCAGCCGCCGAGCCCGAACGCCCGGGTTACTCCACGGCCGGCCCGTCGCCGGCGTCGGCCACGAACGTCGGGGCTGCCGCCGCTGCCGGGGCGGCCGTTGGCGCAGCTGCCGGCGCCGCCGCGGCCGGTCGTCCGCCGGGCCGCCGGCCCAGCCCACGCGCCCGCAGCGGCGCCACGACAGCGACGGCCGAGCACCGCGCCCCCTCGGCCCCGCCGTCGCCTCGCGAGCCCCACCCCGACGACGCTCTCCTCACCGACATCCCCCTCGACGACACCGCGCCACCGCACGGCCGGGGCTCGAGCCCGGCACCGTCCGGCACCGCACCCGCCGCGGCCCCATCGGGTCCAGCAGGTCCGGCGGCCCCATTCGGTCCGGCAGGGCCAGCACGTCCGGCGGCCCCATCGGGTCCGGAGGGTCCGGCGGCCCCATCGGGTCCGGCCGCACCCAGCGACACCCCGTCGCCCTATCAGCGGCCCGAGCCCACCGCGACCTCCACTCCGCCGAGCCCGTCACAGGTCGGCTCGTTCCCCACCGCGCCGGAACCGAGCACGCCACCGCCCACCGCGCCACCACCGTCGTCAGCCCGCGCGGCGGCACCGGCCCCGTCGTCCCCGCTCCCGCCCCAGGACGACGAGATCGACCTGCCTCTGGAGGGCGACCCCGACCCGGCTCCGGAATCCACTCCGGCGGCGGCCCGGGCCATGGACGAGGGCCTGATCGCGCCGCCCGTGGACGACGACACGGCCCATATCCGCCCCTCGACCCGTTTCATCACCAATGCCGCCCACGACGCCGCCGTCCCGCAGCCGTCCATGAGCGAGCCGGTCGGCACCCCGGCGCCCCGTCCCCGTCCGCGCCCGCACGCCGACCAGACTGAGTACGGCCGGGTCCGCCCCGAGCCCACGGAATACGGAAGCGCGCGCCCCGAACCGGCTGCGTCCGGCTCCACGGAGTACGGGTCGGGTCGCCCTGCACCCGACGACGAGCCAACGCAGCCCCTGACCGACCCCGCCCGGACCCACGCGACAGCCCCACCGAAGCCGGCACAAGAACCGGAGCCGTCGCAAGCATCAGGACCGGCACAAGAACCGGAACCGGCACAAAGATCAGAGCCGCCACAAGAACCGGAACTGGCACAAGAACCAGGACGGTCACAGCAACCGGAGCCGGCGCAGGAAACGGAGCCGGAGCCGGAGAAGCACACCGGCCGTTTCGCCACAGCCGTCGGCGCGGTTGCCGCGGCCGCCGCAGCCGCCGCAGCCGCGGTCCGGAAGACCGGCAAGACGGACCACGACGACCCCCCATCGCCGACCCCCGACGACGAGGAGACGTCCCCCGTCCCGCCGCACGCCGACGCGTCCGCCGGCCCAGGGCGGGCTGACCCCCAAGCACGCGAACCTCGCACCACGACGTCCACCGAAGAGACCGGCGCCGCGTCGACGGGCGTGCCCGCCGACACCACGGCGGACGCCCCTCGGCCCCACGCCGCCGCCCCGACCGCCGAGGCAGCGCCGTTCTTCGAGTCCTCCCTGCTGGACGAGGAGGACACGACCCGGCTGCCCACGCACGGCGCCGCGATGTCAGCGCCCTCGGGCGCCGCGGCGGCCTCCGCCGCCGGAGCCGCCGCCAGCGCAGCCGCGGGAGCAGGTTTCGCGGCCGCCCGCGGAAAGCCCACGACCCCTGGCGACACCGGAACGCCCCCCACCCCGGATGACGGGGAAGAGCCTCAGCACTCGGGCGGAACCCAGCCGAAACCGTCCCCCGCCGCTGCCGCCCTCGCCGCGGCGGCCGCCGCCGCAGCAGCCCAGGACAGGGAACGCAACCGTGGCCCCTGGGCCGACCTGGCCGGCACGCGCGAACCCGACGACAGCACCGCGGACGTGATCACGGCGTACCCGAGCGCCCGTCCCGGCCCGGCGGGGGCGATCTACGGCGTCGGCATCACCGTGCTGGTCACCGATCTCGCCCGGTCCACGGCGTTCTACCGTGACATCCTCGGCTTCTTCGAGATCGACGGCGGCGACGGCAGCGCCGTGCTGGCCTCCGGGGACACCCGCCTGGTGCTTCGGACGGTCCACGACCTGTCCACCGGGGCGGGCCACCTGATCTTCCTGAATCTCGAGGTCGGCGACGTCGAGGCCGTCTATCAGGAGCTGATGGCCAAGGGCGTCGAGTTCGTCCACCCGCCCCAGCCGGTCAACCGCGGCGACCGGCTCGAGCTGTGGTCGGCCGCGTTCCACGACCCCGACGGCCACAACATCGCGATCACGCAGTGGCGGGCCATCCACTGACCCGGTGCACGGCCGGCCCGCCGCGAGTGGGCCGGCCCTATCCGAGGATCGTCCTCCGCACGTACAGGGCGTAGACCCAGGCCGCGCCGAAGATCAGGCCCAGCACCGCCAGCGACCAGTGGAACAGCCCGCTAGCCAGCAACAGCACCTGCAGCCCGGTGCCGGCGTGCCACGCCCACGGCCGGCGCATGAGGCCCGCGAGCAGCGCCGCCAGCACGGCCAGCACGATCACCGACGCGACACCCCACCCGGTCAGGTCGCCGCCCATGATCCGGATCGGCTGGATTCCGAGCAGCAGCACGATGGCCTCCAGCACGAGCGTCCCCGCGCCCAACCCCCGTACGGCGGCCTGGGGGTTCTTCAGCCCCGAACGCGGGGGCTCGGCGGAGGTCATCGCTTCAGCAGCTTCCGGGCGTCGGCCACCGTGACCACCGAACCCGTGATGATCACCCCGACGCCGCTGAGCTCGCCGGACGTGTCCTCCTCGGCGATCACCACGGCTTCCTCGATCGCGTCCGGCATGTTCTGCGCAACCGTCACCCGGTCCTCGCCGAAGATGTCGGTCGCCAGCTGCGCCAGCTCGTCGACCGGCATCGACCGCGGCGAGCTGTTCTGCGTCACCACGATCCGCGCGGCCACCGGTTCGAGCAGGTCCAGCAGGCCCGACACGTCCTTGTCGCCGAGCACGGCCACCACCGCGACCAGGTGCCGGAACGAGAACTCCTCCTCCAGCGCGCTGACCGTCGCCGCCATGCCGTGCGGGTTGTGCGCGCCGTCCAGCAGGATCGTCGGCGCGCTCCGCACCCTTTCGAGCCGCCCGGGCGAGTCGACCTGTGCAAACCCTTCCCGTACGAGGTCCAGTTCGAGTTGCTTGCTCGGCCCCGCCCCGAGAAACGCCTCCACGGCCGCGAGCGCGAGCGCGGCGTTCTGGGCCTGGTGCGCCCCGAACAGCGGCAGGAAGATCTCGTCGTAGACGCCGCCCAGCCCCTGCAGGGTGAGCAGCTGCCCGCCGACGGCCTGGGTCCGCTCGATCACGCCGAACTCGCTGCCCTCGCGGGCCAGGGTCGCGCTCATCTCGGCGCAGCGCTCCAGGATGGGCCGCATGGCCTCCTCGGTCTGCAGCGAGGTGATCACGGTGGCGCCCTTGTGGATGATCCCGGCCTTGGCCCAGGCGATGTCCTCGATCGTGTCGCCGAGCCACTCGGTGTGGTCGAGCCCGATCGGGGTCATCACGCACACGCCCGCGTCGATGACGTTGGTGGCGTCCTCCTCGCCGCCCAGCCCGACCTCGACGACGGCGATGTCCACCGGAGCGTCGGCGAAGGCCGCATACGCCAGCGCGGTCGTCATGTCGAAGTAGGTCAGCGATTCACTGTTGCGCGCGTCGATCAGCTCCGCCAGTGGGGCGACTTCGTCGTACGTGGTGGCCAGCCGTTCCTCGGAGATCGGCTCCCCGTCGAGGCTGATCCGCTCGCGGACGGTCTCGAGGTGCGGGCTGGTGTAGCGGCCGGTGTGCAGGCCGTGCGCCCGCAGCACCGCGTCGATCATGCGGGCCGTGCTGGTCTTGCCGTTCGTGCCGGTCAGGTGGATCGCCGGGTAGGCACGCTGCGGGCTGCCCAGCACGTCCATCAGGTCCCGGATCTTCTGCATGTCGAACGCCATGCGGGTGAAGCCGCGCCCGTTGAGCGCGGCCTCCACCTCTGCGTATGTGCTCATGATGAGGGCAACGCTTCGAGGGCCGCCGCAATTCGCGTGAGATCCGCCTCGGCCGTGGCCAGCCTGTCCTTGATCTTCGCGACGACCTGCTCGGGCGCCTTGCCGACGAACGACTCGTTGCCCAGCTTGGCCCGGCACTGCGCCGCTTCCTTCTCGGCGGCGGCACGGTCCTTCTCGAGCCGGGCCCGCTCGGCCGCCACGTCGATCGTGCCGCGGGTGTCGAGGTCGACCGTGATCGCGCCGGACACCGCCAGCGTCGCCGTGGCCGTGAAACCGGCCGCCGGCGGGTCGAGCCGGGCCAGCGAGCGGATCAGCGGCTCGTGCGTGTCGATGCCGACGTTACCCAGGCCGGTGAGCGCCGCCGACACCCGCTGGCTCGGCTTGAGCCCCTGGTCGGAACGGAACCGCCGGACCTCGGTCACGACCTTTTGCAGGGCGGCCAGCTCTTCCTCGGCGGCGTCGTCGATCAGCGCCTTGTCCGCCGCCGGCCACTGCGCCTTCATGATCGTCTCGCCACCGGTGAGCGCGATCCACAGCTCCTCCGTGACGAACGGGATCACCGGGTGCAGCAGGCGCAGCAGCTGGTCGAGCACGTGCCCGAGCACGCGGCGGGTGTTCTGGCTCTGCGCGGACGCGAGCACCGGCTTGCTGAGCTCGAGGTACCAGTCGCAGACGTCGTCCCACGCGAAGTGGTACAGCGTGTCGCAGACCTTCGCATACTCGTACGCCTTGAACTGCTCGTCGACCTCACCGATCACGTGCTGCAGCCGCGAGAGGATCCACTTGTCGATCGCCGACAGCTCGTCGGCCGGCGGCAACGGGCCCTCGACTGTCGCGCCGTTCATCAGCGCGAACCGGGTGGCGTTCCAGAGCTTGTTGCAGAAGTTGCGCGAGCCCTGGCACCACTCCTCGCTGATCGGCACGTCGGAGCCCGGGTTGGCGCCGCGGGCCAACGTGAACCGGGTGGCGTCGGCGCCGTACCGCTCGATCCAGTCCAGCGGGTCGACCACGTTGCCGAACGACTTCGACATCTTCTTGCCGTGGCCGTCGCGGACCATGCCGTGCAGGTTGACCACGTTGAACGGCTGCACGTCGTCCATCGCGTACAGCCCGAACATCATCATCCGGGCGACCCAGAAGAACAGGATGTCGTAGCCGGTGACGAGGACGCTGGTCGGATAGAACTTGGCCAGCTCGGCGGTCTGCTCGGGCCAGCCCATGGTCGAGAACGGCCACAGCGCCGACGAGAACCAGGTGTCGAGAACGTCCTCGTCCTGCTTCCAGCCGTCGCCGGTGGGCGGCTGCTCGTCCGGGCCGACGCAGACGACCTCGCCGTCCGGCCCGTACCAGACAGGGATGCGGTGACCCCACCACAGCTGCCGCGAGATGCACCAGTCGTGCATGTTGTCGACCCAGGCGAAGTACCGCTTCGAGAGCTCGGCGGGCTCGATGGTGACCCGGCCGTCCCGTACGGCGTCTCCGGCCTTTTTGGCCAGCGGCCCCGTGTTGACGAACCACTGCAGCGAGAGCCGCGGTTCGACAGTCGTCTTGCAGCGCGAGCAGTGTCCCACCGAGTGCACGTACGGGCGCTTCTCGGCGACGATCCGGCCCTGTTCGCGCAGCGCGGCGACGATGGCGGGCCGCGCTTCGTAACGGTCGAGGCCCTCGAACGGACCGTGCACGGTGACGACCGCGCGCTCGTCCATCATCGTGATGCTGGGCAGGTTGTGCCGCTGGCCGATCTCGAAGTCGTTCGGGTCGTGGGCCGGGGTCACCTTCACCGCGCCCGTGCCGAACGACGGGTCGACGTGCTCGTCGGCCACGATCGGGATCCGCCGGCCGGTGAGCGGCAGCTCGACCTCGGTGCCGATCATGTGCTGGTAGCGCTCGTCGTCGGGGTGGACGGCCACGGCGGTGTCGCCCAGCATCGTCTCGGCCCGCGTGGTCGCCACGACGATCGAGTGGTCGCCCTCGCCGTAACGGATCGAGACCAGCTCACCCTCGTCGTCGGTGTGCTCGACCTCGATGTCGCTGAGCGCGGTGAGGCAGCGCGGACACCAGTTGATGATCCGGTTGGCCCGGTAGATCAGCTCGTCGTCGTAGAGCCGCTTGAAGATCGTCTGGACGGCGCGGGACAGCCCCTCGTCCATCGTGAACCGCTCACGGGACCAGTCCACGGAGTCGCCCAGCCGGCGCATCTGCCCGAGGATGGCGCCACCGGACTGGGCCTTCCACTCCCAGACCTGCTTGACGAAGTCCTCCCGGCCCAGGTCGTGCCTGGAGAGCTGCTGCCCGGCGAGCTGACGCTCCACGACATTCTGCGTCGCGATGCCCGCGTGGTCCATGCCCGGCAGCCAGAGCACCTCGAAGCCCTGCATCCGCTTGAGCCGCGACAGGATGTCCTGGATGGTGTGGTCGAGGGCGTGCCCGACGTGCAGCGAGCCGGTCACGTTGGGCGGCGGGATGACGATCGAGAACGCGGGCTTGTCGCTCGCCGGGTCGGCGGTGAAGTAGCCCTCGGTTACCCACGTCTCGTACCGCCGCTGCTCTACCTCGCCCGGCTGATACTGGGCGGAGAGGCCCCCGGTGGGCCGGCTGTCGGGGGTGCGGTTCTGGGTCGTCTCGGTCACCCGACAAGTCTACGGATGTCCCGCCGGAACCCCGAATTCGCATCGCCCGTGCTTGCTACGCTCCTGCAATGCCCGAGCCCGGCCCCAATCAGATCGACATCGGCACGCTGCCACCCGACCCCGACTCCCCCGCCGCGGGAGAAGAGGCCCAGGCCCAGGCCGACAAAAAGACCGGTTTCCCCGTACGCCGTGCCCTGATCGTCGGCTTGCTGGCGATCGCGACGGCCGGCGTGGTGACGCTCGGCTTCACCAGTTGGCGCATCATCGCGCAAAAGGACGCGAAGCTGACGGCTCCACCGCAGATCGGGAACCTCCGCATCGACGGCTCGGAAAACGGCGTCACCACGGCCGACTATCTGCAGACGGCCCTCGCCGCCGAGGTCGAACTGGACCACACCGTCGGCGCCGTCTATCAGGAGACGGGCGAGCGGGACGTCCTTTTTCTGGGCGGCACCGGACTGATCTGGACGCCGTCACGCGATCTCGATTCCGCCATGTCGCTGATCTCCGACAAGGAAGGCTCGGTCACCAATCTTCACGCCGTCGACCCGGGTCCGCTCGACGGCGTCATGAAGTGCGGAATCACCAAAACACCCGACGGCGACCTGACGGTGTGCGGATGGGCAGACCACGGCAGTCTCGCCTTGGCCATGTTCAACAACCGCACCGAAGCCGAGGCGGCGCCCCTCATGCGCGAGATCCGCAACGCCACCGAAACCCGCTGACCTCCTCCGCAACGCCACCTCTTGCCGGCCGCGCCCCATTGCCTGGGGCGCGGTCTTCTCGTTTCGGCCCCAAAACGTTTCGGCCCCAAAACGGCAGTAGGCCCACCCCGTTCGGGGTGGGCCTACTGTTTCACGTTGAGTCCGGCGGCGTCCTACTCTCCCACACCCTCCCGAGTGCAGTACCATCGGCGCTGGAGGGCTTAGCTTCCGGGTTCGGAATGAGACCGGGCGTTTCCCCTCCGCTATGACCACCGAAACAGCTATCAGCAGAACAAACCAGTGTCAGCAACCCACACCCCGACGCAATTGGGGGCTGGTGCTTCTGGTTGTTCGTTTGCTGTGAATCACACAGTGGACGCGCTCATATGTTTAGGGTGGTTAAGCCCTCGGCCTATTAGTACCGGTCAACTGAACCAGTTACCTGGCTTACATCTCCGGCCTATCAACCCAATAGTCTCTTGGGAGCCTTACCCACTCAAGGTGGTGGGATACCTCATCTCGAAGCGAGCTTCCCGCTTAGATGCTTTCAGCGGTTATCCCTTCCGAACGTAGCCAACCAGCCGTGCCCCTGGCGGGACAACTGGCACACCAGAGGTTCGTCCGTCCCGGTCCTCTCGTACTAGGGACAGCCCTTCTCAAGTATCCAACGCGCACGGCGGATAGGGACCGAACTGTCTCACGACGTTCTAAACCCAGCTCGCGTACCGCTTTAATGGGCGAACAGCCCAACCCTTGGGACCTGCTACAGCCCCAGGATGCGACGAGCCGACATCGAGGTGCCAAACCATCCCGTCGATATGGACTCTTGGGGAAGATCAGCCTGTTATCCCCGGGGTACCTTTTATCCGTTGAGCGACACCGCTTCCACACGCAAGTGCCGGATCACTAGTCCCGACTTTCGTCCCTGCTCGACCCGTCAGTCTCACAGTCAAGCTCCCTTGTGCACTTACACTCAACACCTGATTGCCAACCAGGCTGAGGGAACCTTTGGGCGCCTCCGTTACCCTTTAGGAGGCAACCGCCCCAGTTAAACTACCCACCAGACACTGTCCCTCGACCCGATCAGGGCCGCAAGTTAGATACCCAAACCCAACAGAGTGGTATTTCAAGATTGCCTCCACCCGAACTGGCGTCCGAGCTTCACCGGCTCCCACCTATCCTACACAATTAAATTCGGATACCAATGTCAAGCTATAGTAAAGGTCCCGGGGTCTTTCCGTCCTGCCGCGCGTAACGAGCATCTTTACTCGTACTGCAATTTCGCCGGGCCTGTGGTTGAGACAGTGGGGAAGTCGTTACGCCATTCGTGCAGGTCGGAACTTACCCGACAAGGAATTTCGCTACCTTAGGATGGTTATAGTTACCACCGCCGTTTACTGGCGCTTAAGTTCTCCGCCTCGCCCCCGA